>PLOU01000035.1 GCA_003142235.1 Granulicella sp. | reverse complement strand
GCCATCGAGAACATCTCCGGCGGCCGCCAGGCCATCATCGTCACCGAGATCCCCTACCAGGTCAACAAGGCCAAGCTCATCGAGCGCATCGCCGAGCTGGTCAACGACGGCGTCATCACCGACATCGCCCGCGACGAGTTCCGCGACGAGTCCGACCGCGACGGCATGCGCATCGTCATCGGCCTCAAGCGCGGCGCCGAGCACCAGATCGTCCTCAATCAGCTCCACAAGCACACCCAGATGCAGGAGTCCTTCTCCATGATCTTCCTGGCTGTGCACAACAATCAGCCCAAGGAGCTCCCGCTCGACGCCGCCATCCGCGCCTTCCTCGAGCACCGCATGGAGGTCGTCCGCCGCCGCACCGCATTCCTCCTCAATAAGGCCCGCGACCGCGAGCACATCCTCGTCGGCTACCAGATCGCCCTCGACCACCTCGACCGCGTCATCAAGATCATCCGCCAAAGTTCTTCGAGACTAGACGCCCGCGAGAACCTCTTCGCCTTCTTCTCCGGCAAAAAGATCAACCTCCGCGGCACCGAACTCGCCGGCGTCACCCTCGATCCTAAAAAGTACGCCGTAGACACCACCTTCCTTCCCACCAACTCCGCCGGCGCCGCCACGCTCATCCTCTCCCTCAAGCAGATCGACGCCATCTTGGAATTGCAGTTGTACCGCCTCACCCAGCTCTCCATCGACGAGCTGCTCAACGAGCTGCGCACCATCCGCGACGCCATCGCCGAGTACGAGTCCATCCTCGCCTCGCAACCCAAGCTCCGCAAAGTCATCATTAAAGAATTAACCGAGATCCGCGACAAGTATGGCGACGCACGCCGCACCCAGATCCTCGACGAGACCGCCGAACTCGGCCTGGAAGACCTCATCGCAGACGAGCAGGTCGCCGTCACCGTCACCAACACCGGCCGCGTCTACTGGGTCAAAATCTACGAAGTGCCAGACATCGGCGCCGCCGGCAAGGGCAAGGCCATGGCCTCGCTCATCGACCTCCAGCCCGGCGAGCGCGTCGTCACCATCCTCCCCGTCCGCGACCTCGAGGAGGAATCCAAGTTCGTCCTCTTCGCCACCCGCAACGGCACCGTCAAGAAGACCGCGCTCCGCGACTTCTCCAACGTCATGTCGCGCGGCATCATCGCCATCAACATCGACAAGGACGACGAACTCATCATCGCCCGCATCACCGATGGCGAGCAGATCATCTTCCTCGCCACCCACGACGGCATGGCCATCCGCTTCAACGAGCAGGACCTCCGCCCCATGGGCCGTCCCGCCACCGGCAACCGCGGCATCAACCTGCGCAAGGGAGACTACCTCATCGGCGCGGCTGTCACCCCCTCCAACGAAGCCCGCAACCGCCAGCGCCTCGAACTCGCCGCACAATCCGGTCTCACCAGGCAGGCAAAAAGCGTCATCAACGAAGTAAATCCGGGTGCCCCATCCTTCGCGGCCGTATCGCGAAGGGTGGGAAGCGATACCCCCGACGGCCAGGAAGTCCTCGGCTCAGACCACCCCGAAATCTCCCCCGAGGCCGCCGCCAAGCTCGCCCGCCTCGACGAAAAACTCGGCCTCACCCCATGCCTCATCCTCACCGTCAGCGAGAACGGCTTCGGCAAGCGCACCGGCGTCGACGCCTACCGCCTGCAGTCGCGCGGAGGCAAGGGCGTCATCTCCATGAAGACCACCCCCAAGATCGGCAAGGTCACCGCCATCAACCTGGTCGACGACACCACGGAAATGATGCTCATCAGCCAGTTCGGCAAGATCATCCGCATCGACACCAAGACCGTCCGCTCCGCCGGCCGCTCCACCTCCGGCGTCAAGCTCCTCAACCTCGACACCGACGACAAGGTCGCCGCCGCCGTAGTCATCCCCCCCGAAGACCCCAAATCCCAACCCGAAAACGGCACGCTACTGCAATAGAGATAGGAAATATTATGCGGATTCCCTCCGATTGGAACCTCGAATTCTCCGATGTGAACGTTGCCCGGGCTGCCATCGGTACTTGTGCACATTGCGGACGAGCAAGCACCTTTTATGTGATCGCTCAATCAATGCGACGATCAGTAGCGAACTCAAACCGTAGCGAATTCTATTTGGTCATTCAATGTAATTCGGTCCTCTGTCGCGAAATTACCTACATTGTCACGACAAAGCAAAACGGATTTATGGTTCAAGATAAACAAGATAGTTTTGATCAATATCCTAAGGGAACAAGCGCGCCATCACATGAATCTATACCAGCCGATATAGGTGCGGATTGGCTTGAGGCGCGTATCTCATACACCAACGGAGCAATAAAGGCCGCGGCCGTGATGTGTCGCCGAGTCCTATACGGGTGCCTGTTAGAGAAGGGGTGTAAATTGCAACCTCTTCAGTCTGGTATCACTGAACTATGCAATAAGGAACGTATGCCTCGCATTGTCGAGGAGTGGTTAACCGAAATCAAAAATGATGGGCATGACGGAGCACATCCAGATCGCGCTCTACTCGTGAGTGCAGAAAACATCTCTGAAACGATGGAATACACATCAGATCTGCTACGGTTTTTGTATGTGGAACCATTCGAGCTGAAGAAACGCCTCGGACGACAAGCCCCGGTATCATCATAGGGTTTGTTATGAACTAAATTAAACACAAAGGCCGGGTTTCCCATTCATCGCGGTCTCATCGCGATGGGTGGGGTAGTCGTTACTGCGCCGCCACCATATCCGCGCTCACCCGAATCGTTCCGCTCGACACCGTCATGCTGCGCGTCCAATCCTTGTAGCCAGCCTTCTTCACCACAATGACATGCTTGCCCGGCGCAAGGTTCAGCGTCGAAGGCGTGCTTCCCGCAAAGCTCCCATCCACCTCGATGTCGCAGTTCGCCACACTCGCCTCGATGGTCAGCGCCGAAGTCGAAGCCGTCGCAACAGTCGCACCGGCAGGCGGCATGGGAGCAAACTTCGCCATATCCAGCTTCATGTCGCCCTGCACAAACGCCGTCACCTCGGTCCCCTGCGGAATGACGATGTCCTTCCCATGAACGAAGAGGAACAGCGGGGCCGCCGGGAAGAACACAATCGACGTTGCCACCATCGCGCCCGTCATTGCGCCCACATGGCCGCCGCCCTTGTTGTCCTGCACTGCGCGCAGTTGCAACTTCTCGCCATCGATCAGCCGCACCGAGTCCACATTCACATCCAGCTTGCCGCCGCGCCCCATGCTCTTCCTCGGCGACGCGTCCGTCACAGTAGCCAGAGCCTGCCCACCCTTCGCAATCACGGGCACTCCGTCGACATCAACCTCTTCGGTCACCTCAAACGGGACCTGGTCGCCAGCCTTCGCGGTCGCCGAAGTCAGATTCTCGCCCAGCCGCAGCTTCACAGCCGTCCCATCCAATATCGTGTTTGGGACCGCCACCCGAGGCGCCGCAGGCGCGGTCGCAGCTGCGGGCGAGTTCGCAGGGGCCGGAGTTGTGTTTGTTTGGGCTAAGGAAGGGAATCCGACGGCAAGATATACGGCAAGAAAAACGGCGATGGATCTCTGCATGGTTGGGGGCCCGATTTTCGTAGTTTGTAAGTCACTCAAAAGTTACGCGCAATCGTCCCGCACCACAATCAAAATCTTGTCCATCAAACCAAAATGGGAGGGTTCCCATCTACCGCCCCTCTAAATCCTTCAGCATCCGTTCCCGCAGCATCTTGTTGGCGCGCGTCTGATACCCCTGCCCATCCTTCTTCAGCCACGCAATCACATCCGCATCCAGCCGCAGGCTCACCGCCTGCTTCACTGGCCGGTAGAACCGTCCCCGCACCGCGCGCCCCCACATCTCGTCCGTCCATTCCGGAATATCCGACGTGTCGATCGCGGAGTCGGGCATCTTCCGCAACTCTTCCAGATTCGCCCGAACCTCATCCGAAATCGGATCGCCGGGTTCGACCCTGTACTCGACCCACCNNAGGTCGTCCCTTAATTGGCTGCGGCTTCATATCGTCTCCTCTCCTCCGGCGTCACCTTTCGCGCCGAGATAATGCGTACGCTCAAATCCTCGTCCTGATCATCGTCCACCGTGTGGGCCACAAACAGAAGAAGCACGCCCTCGACCATCCCGATGGTCTGCCAGCGTTCCTCTCCATCAACCTCGCGGTCCTGAGTCATAAGACAGTGCGGGTCCCCAAAGACCTGCGCCGCCGTCTCAAATCTGACCCTGTGCTTCCGGTAGTTGCTCGCGTCCTTCGTCTCGTCCCACTCAAATCGCACACACGCCGCCTATACATATTCGTATATACACATAATATCTCATTGTCAAGCCCAAGTGTGCCGGTAGCCCACATCTCGCCTTTGAGATGGGGCTTCAAACCCTGCCCTCGCCCTCGCTACCCGCTGAGTCAAGAATCGGATATGGCCCATCTGGGTGCCCCATTCATCGCGGTCTCATCGCGATGGGTGGGGTCGGCTCCCGCCGCGCCCCTACCGCCCCTCCAAATCCTTCAGCATCCGTTCCCGCGCTCGTTTGTTTGACTGAAAAATTTACGCGACGACTTCGATCCCCATCGATCGCGCCGTCCCGCGGATGCTCTTGGAGGCCGTCTCCACCGAGTTGGCGTTCAGGTCGGGCATCTTCTTGGTGGCGATCTCGCGGATCTGTTTCTCCGTCACCTTGCCGATCTTCTCCTTGTTGGGCGTGCCCGAGCCCTTCTCGACGCCCGCGGCCTTCATCAGCAGCACCGCCGCCGGAGGCGTCTTGGTGATGAAGCTGAAGCTGCGGTCCGCGTACACCGTGATCACCACCGGAATGGTGATGCCGTTCATCTCTGGCGCGGAGGTGCGTGCGTTGAACTGCTTGCAGAACTCCATGATGTTGACCTGCGCCTGGCCCAGCGCCGGGCCGACCGGCGGCGCGGGCGTGGCCTTTCCGCCAGTGATCTGCAGCTTCACGTATCCAGTGATCTTCTTCGGTGCCATGGTTCAATCCTCTATCGTCTTCTGGCGGCGGGCGCGTGGCCGGCTGCCGATTTTGTGTTGCAAAACTCTTGCCTGCACTGTGCGGGCGACGGAACTACTCTTCCATCTTGTCGACCTTCGAAAACTCGATCTCGACCGGCGTGGAGCGCCCGAAGATCGAGACCATCACCTTCAGCGTCTGGCGGTCTTCGTTGACATCGTCCACCGTGCCGTTGAAGTTGGCGAACGGCCCCTCGTTGATGCGCACCTGCTCGCCCTTCTCGAACTTGATCTTGCTGGACGGCTTGTCCTTGGCGCTCTGGGTGCGGAACAGAATCGAGCTGACCTCGGCCTCCGACAGCGCGACCGGCTTGTCGCCCGTGCCCAGAAATCCCGTTACCCGCGGCGTGTTCTTGATGACGTGCCACAGGTCGTTGTCCAGCTCCATCTCCACCAGTACATAGCCCGGCAGGAAGACGCGCTCGATGGTGTACTTCTTGCCGTTGCGCAGCTCGGTGACAGGCTCGGTGGGGATCATGATGCGGCCAATGCGGTTCTGCAGGCCGAAAGCCTGGATCCGGCTCTCCAGCGACTCGCGCACCTTGCGCTCGAAGCCCGAGTAGGCGTGGATGATGTACCACTTGTAATTCGCGTTGACCGGCGGGGCAAGCTGCTCGGCCGGCTGTTCGCCGCCGGGTTCCTGCGCCTCCGGAATCTGCTCGTCTACCGCCATGGGGAGTGTGCCTTCTTGCTGCTTCAAGCTGGTCTGTTTGTCCGTCTCTGCTTCGCAACGATCGTCCCTGCCGCGAATCAGAGGGCCTGCTGCTAGTGCTTGGTGAGGTACTGAATCAGGCGGGTGACGCTCGTCCCGAAGATGGTATCCACCACAAAAAAGTAGGCGGCAAAGAGGAACACCGCAGCAAGCACGACCGTGGTGGTGGACTGCACCTCGACGCGCGTCGGCGTCACCACCTTGCGCATCTCGCTGCGCACGTTCTCGAGGAACTCCATCAGCTCCCGCGGGCGTGCCTTCAACCGTTCAATCCCGGTGTCCTGCTGGTCTGCAACTGCAATTGCCTTCGCCATCTTGCTGCCTCAAACCTTCATGCGGATTGGTCTTCCGCTGTGTCGCTGCCTCAAACCTTTATGCGGATTGAACCTCCGCCGTGTCAAACCTTCATGCGGACCAAACTCCGCTGTGTTGCCGGACTGCCGTGCTCCGCCCCGGAAGATAAGTGGCCGGGACCGGAAAAACTGGCGGGGGAGCTCGGATTCGAACCGAGAAGATCGGTTTTGGAGACCGACAGTTTAGCCGTTGAGCTTACTCCCCCGGTCGCAACCGGGAGGGGAATGAACGCGGGGGCTTGTTGTTCCCTGTTCGGGGCTTGCTGTTCCCCGTTCCCTGCTGTAACTTACTTCGTCTCTTTGTGGTCCGTGTGCTTGCGGCAGGTATTGCAGAACTTCGAGAACTCCAGCCGGCCGGTGGTCGTCTTCTTGTTCTTCGTCGTCGAGTAGTTCCTGTTCTTGCACGCCGTACATTGCAATGTGATAATTTCGCGCATTCTGTTTGTTCTCCTAACGTGGCCAGCCAC
>PLOU01000123.1:1146-4151 GCA_003142235.1 Granulicella sp. | reverse complement strand
GGCGATGGCACGATGGGCCCGGTGACCACGGCCATCCACGACGAGTTCTTCGCCATCGTCAACGGCATCAAGCCCGACCGCTACGACTGGCTCACTCCGGTGCGCGTCCCGGTGGCCGAGCCGGTCGGAGCCTAAAGGTCCACAACTAAGTGGAGATCCAGGAAATGAAGATCCGGCCAGCTAGGTCTTCAAGAGCAGACCATTCTGCCTGGCCTTGAAAAAGAACCCGCCGGCCAAACCGACGAAGCTGAGGACGAGCATGGACAGGGAGCTGGGCTCAGGTACGGGGGTAATCCCTGTGTTTGCGCCGGGCCCTGTGTATGCGCCGGGGTCGGTCGTAACTAAAGCGCCACCTCCGTCCCCTGGCCCTGGTGTAACCGCCGCAGTATCTATGGTGCTACAGATCGAGTTCGTACAGGTTCCATAGGCGGCCGATATGGGGTCTTCGCCCTCCAGGAAAAAGCCCTCACCTTGATAAAGCGAGCCGAGAAAAGAAATGTCCAAGAAATTAGCCCCGGTCAGATCGGCCGCGTCCGAATCGAACCCGAATAATTCAAATGGATCACTCGTCCCCCCCTCTGCGGCATTAGGGGGGGGGCTCGCATACTGAATCAGAATCGCCGGAAAGGAGCCGGAAATGGTTATGTCGATGTTGCTGTATAACTCATTATAATAGAATGAGCCGGAGGCAGTTGCCCCATTTGTAAAGTTCACATCTTCGAGTGTATAAATCACGTCTGCCCGCGCGGCAGTCTGAGACACCACGACTAGCGACAAAACTGCGAATAGACCAACTTTCGTCATCCTACACTCTCCTTCTTGCCCTAAATATGGGAAGAGTGATTGTTGCGTATCTCCATGCTGGAAACAATTCCGATTCTCGCAAGCCGCGAGCAGTCAGGACCAGAGAATCAGGAAGGTCTGCAAGCTTAGTATAAGATTTATCAATCGACAAGCAATCAATGGTAATAAAACCATCAATTGCGTATCCCCTTTAGTTTGTTGTTGATACCCTCGAAGATGTTACTCGCGGGGGATGATTCAATTACCTTTGTGTTATCCGGAATCTCCTTTTTCAGCACCGGTTCCAGGAAATTGTATCGATCCTGATGCAGATTGCAAACCCACAAGAATGTTTGACACGAAAAGCCAGCGTTTGCGGACGGGAAGCCGGACGATTCATTGCCGTGCTTGCTACGCTGTCGCATGATTCCGCTCATCGAACGATGCGGAGGGTGCGGTCCCAGCGGGCAAGGTTCGTGAGCGAGACGGCTGGTTCTTTCAACGAGAAGTAGATGAGGAAGGGTTTGCCGACGATGGCCGCGCGTGGGACGAGGCCCCAGTAGCGGCTGTCTTCGCTGTTGTTGCGGTTGTCGCCGAGCACGAAGTAGCTATCCGGCGGAATGGTGAGTTCGCCGTTTGCGACCAGCGAGTGCATCTGAATCCACCAGCGCGAATCGACCGCAGGGTCGGCGCGGTCCGGGCGCGGGAAGTCGTCGCGGTAGCTGTCCGCGGCCGATGGCAGATAGACGGCATAAGGCTCGCTGAGCGCGTGGCCGTCGATCAGCACGCGCCCGTCGCGCAGGCGCAGCCGGTCGCCCGGCAGGCCGATGACGCGCTTGACCAGATGCAGCGCGGGATCGACGGGGTAGTGAAAAACGATCACGTCGCCGCGGTGGATGAGGCTCGCCGATGCCAGAGCAGGGAAGCGGCCGGTGGAGACTTCCTTGTTGACCAGAAGAAAGTCGCCAACCAGCAGCGTTGGCTCCATCGACGAAGAGGGAATGCGAAAGGGCTGCGCGGTGAACGTCATAATAAACAGCGCGACCACCAGGATATAGAGCAGCGATTGGAAGGCATGAAGCAGGCTGTGGTGGTGAATTGTGGCTTCAGGAGTTTCGTGCGCAAGACTCATCGCGCGGCCTTCGGCTGCGCAGTGTCTGCGGCGGGCGTGGGGGCCGCTTTCGATTTTGGTCTCTCGCCGGATTGCGCCTTCGGTCTCTCGCTTGACTGCGCGGTGGAGGTGAGGCTGGCGAATGCGAGGCGAGCGGCCTCCTGCTGGGCCTGTTTCTTAGTGCTTCCGTCGGCGCTGGCAAGGGTGAGAGGAACGCCGTCGACGCCGGGGACGCGCACCTCGATGCGGAAGCGCTTCTGGTGGTCGGGGCCGGACTGCGCGGCCAGGATGTACTGCGGTTGGCCGTGGCCCGCGGCCTGNNGCGTTGGCAAGCAGGGCGGGCTTCTTATGGCCGCCGCTATGCGCCTCTCCGCGGCCCAGCAGAAGCATGGGGCCGAGCTGCATGCGCTGCGCCACCTGAGCCAGATGTCGGCTGCTGACCAGCGAGGCGCGCAGGCGGGTGAGATCGCCCTCGCGCAGCGCGGGTAGCCGCCGGTAGAGCGCCTCGGCGGCGACCAGGCCGAGCACCGCGTCGCCCAGGAACTCCAGCCGCTCGTTGTCGGAGCCGGGGTCGGGTGTGCGCTCGGGGTTGCTCTCGTAGGCCAGCGAGCTGTGCGTCAGCGCGAGCGTCAGCAGCCCGCGGTCCTTGAACGTATAGCCGAAGAAGCGATCGTCCGTCGTGACGATGGGAGTGGATGGCGTCGAAGTCTCAGCCGCGGATTCTTCCGCGGGGCCGTCGGAGCGGGCTGCGGGTGGCATGGGTTGCCGCCGCGGCGATTTGCGCGAAGCAGCAGCGTTGGTTTGGCGCGTCGTCAATGGCCCCCCCTGACGGTGCATCTGGGCTATCAATCCTCAGTTTACCGGAGTTGTCTGCCGCATGGGCTGGTCCCGGCGGGTCCTACTTGGATGGGGTGGGGCGGTAGGCTTCCTTCTCGGCCTTGCCGGTAGGGTCCAGGGGCGCGTCGTTGTCTTCCTGGTCGGAGGATGTCGCCGTGCGTTTAGGCAGCGCGAACGGCTGCTGGATGCCTTTTTCCGCGGCGGCCTTGGTGTCTGGCTGGCTGTCGCGGTTGGCCAGGGCTGCCCGGTACTCGGCCAGCGCCTTGTCGCGCTG
>PLOU01000123.1:998-1140 GCA_003142235.1 Granulicella sp. | reverse complement strand
TCGCCCTGCATCAGGGCGATGCGCCCCAGCAGGTAGAGCGCCTGGGCGTTGGCGGGATTGGCCTTCAGCGCGGCATCGGCGATCTCGCCTGCGCCGTCCAGGTCTCCCTTCATCAGCTTGCTCTCGGCGAGGTCGAGGCCGG
>PLOU01000123.1:0-972 GCA_003142235.1 Granulicella sp. | reverse complement strand
TTGTCCTTGATGCTGGTGCCTTCCTTCTGCATCAGGCTGAGCTGGTTGTAGAAGTAATCCACCAGCACCCAGCCCTGGCGCATGTCGAGATCGACCTTGCGCCGGCGCACCACCTCGGCCTGGCGGTCGTAGACGGACATCTGGGCGTCGTAACGCTCCTGGTCGGCGCGCTCGCGCAGCGATCCGGGCTTCACCGGCAACGGAATGCCCACGTCCATGGTCTGCGCCTCCACCGCCTTGATGAGGCACTCGGTGACCAGCGCCACGATGTCGCTCTTGTAGGTAAACTCCAGCGGCGCGCGCTGCACCGGCTTCAGCAGCGGAAGCAGGCGGTTGATGGAGCTGGTGCGCGTGTAGATCAGCGGCTCGATCAGGAAGTGCAGGTAGGTGTGGCGGATGAGGTCCACCGGCACGGTCTCCGGCGTGCCGGCGCGCGGCGANNGGCAGGCGCAGGAAGATGTTGGTGTCCAGCACCATCTTGGTCAGCGGATTGTGGACGCCCTCGATCAGCGCCTCGTACTCCGGGCGGTTCGCAATCCAGATTGCGTTCAGATGCACGGCCTCGGCGAAGGCGCGCAGCAGGGGAAGAATCTCCACCACCGGCGCGGCCTCCGGCGGCAGATCGAGGATCTCGACCGACGGCGCAAGCTCCGGCGCGGGCGTCAGGTAGAGGGCCAGCGAGATGTACTGCGCGACGTCGCGGCCTGTGTCGCTGAGCGCGTGCTGGCGCAGGAAGAAGCACACCGCGTCGCGTGCGTCGCGCGCCGGGGCGGAGGCGGCCAGCTCCTGGTTCATCTGCTCGCGCACCTTCAGCCGGACGGGGTCGGACTCATTCAGCCCCGCGTCGTAGCCGCAGGCGTTCAGCGCGGCGGCCAGCGTGAACAGCGGCTCGCTGGTCTCCAGCGTGAAGGCCGAGCCGCCCGCCTCCGGCTGCGCAATGCGCGGCGCCGGCGTCGTGTCCACGGCCTGCGA
>PLOU01000018.1 GCA_003142235.1 Granulicella sp. | reverse complement strand
TGCGGCGGTGAGCTGTTGAGATTGACCTGAGGCGTCCTTGCCCGGACGGCCCTCGGCGCAGGATTGCTGAATCGCCGAACTACAAACAGCCAAGAGCAGGACGCTCTAAGCCTCAGTCACCTCACGTAGCGTTGTGCAACTGTTGCAATCAATTTTCATAGGCTGGACCATCCTCCTTTCCCGTGTCCGGCAATCATATCAATGGTTTGTGCGGTTCAGCAAATCTCAGAAGCCTCAAAATGCCCAGAATTAAGGTTTTATCGGACACATATCGTACACAGAATCGTCGCTGATCGATGAATACCAACGCCGACGGCGAACCGCCTGGCCGGATAGGATTTCGGTCTCCCTCGTGCCACGCGGTTGGGATTTCAGTGGTCGCAAAGGCCAAGGCGCTGGAGGAACTCATCGCTCTCTTCCGGCGCAGTTTCGAGCATGCTTTGCCGTAGGGCGTGCTGGTGGGCCTTCATCAGGACAGTGTGCGCGATGGCCAGGAACAAGAAGGTCTTCAGCAGGTGAGCGACGCTGGCTTCAATCCATCTCTCCTGGTGGACGACGATGAAGACGAAGAATGGGAAGAAGACAAAGTAGCGCACCACCATAAGCGGGAAATCCGTAATGGAGCTGGTGCGTAGATGTGTGAAGGGAATGGTGCGGACGGAGTACAGGCAGAGGTCGGTAAGCAGCAGCGAGATGCCGATGGCGACCAGCGCTTGTCCTGCGGTGACGAGGGGTGTCCGCAGTTGGGCGGGCGAGAGGGCGTGGAGAACGAGGGCTGTAGTGAGGCTGATGAGCATGGCCCACAGCGTGATCCAGGTCCGGGTGCCCGCCAGGTGGTCAGGGCCGGGCCGCCCGATGATGGCGTGGAAGAGCCATGAGCAGCGCCGGTCGATGGGCGCGGAGACGATGGAGCTGAGTGCAACGATGGTCCAGAAGGCCATGATTGGCACGGCGGTGCGGATGCCGTAAGAAAGTAGCGACGGGCGAAGATGGCCTGCCGCAATACGCAGAACCACCATGTTGGAGATTGTGAGCGCGAGAGCCAGGCCGCCGTACAGGCCCAGCATTACCCGCTGGCGCTGTGCGCGAAGGATGGTCTGGCTAACAAAGTGAAAGACGGCTCGCTGGGCGGGACGTCGCAGGATCACCGTGTGCAGCACATGACGCAGAGGTGCGGCTGTGCGGCTTGGGTTATCGATGACACCGGCCCCTTCGATGAGCTGGCGGACGCGTCGGCGGTAAGCAAGCGGATAGGTCAGTAGCACGATCGAGAGCATGAGCATCAGCGCGTTGCAAGCGGTGTGGGCAAGCTGGCTGAAGATCGGCAGTGCGGACGGCCCTTGCAGGATGCGCTCGTAGACGCCCAGGAACCAGAAGGGCGGAAAACAGCGAACCGCAGTGCTGTCGGATGTCAGCAGCGGCATGATGGAATGACATACCGCGGGATAGAACAGCAGCACTGCCAGCAACAAGCATCATCGAGCCCCCTTGAAGAAAGGGTGTAATGCGGCGGAAGACCCGCTGGCCGACGGTGTTGAGCAGGATGCCCTGCAATGCCAGGAAGCTGGCGGCGGCGAAGGTTCCACTCATGAGAACTGAGAGTGCGTGGGCCAGCAGATGGTACCCGAAGCGTGGCAGATCGGCGACCACTGGGAAGAAGAGTGTGCCGAGGATGCTGGTGCCGATCAGCACCGCGCCAAGGAAGATGGTGAGCGCGAGTACCCGTGCGAAGAAGAGGCGTCGCGTGGAGATGGGAAGCACGGAGAGCACAAAGACGTCGAGCAGGTCGGGGAACAGCAGGTCCCACTCGTAAACCGCCGCTCCCATGATGAGGAAGGAGTACATCACAAAGAAGTAGTGGTCGCCAATCTGAGACCAAAAGGGACGAGGATACGGCATGGGTGGAAGAGCGAAGTGGTAGATAAAATAGAGGAAAAGCGTCAGAACGAAACTGGGTAGCGCGGCGGTGTAGCTGACCAGCATCACGCGCCTGGTCTCGTCGTCACTGGCAAGCAGTTCGTTGTGGAAGAATCGGTAGATCAGATGGCGGACCAGCACCTCGAACTGGCTTCGATCTCGCTCCGGTATCGCGGATTCGGGCTCAACGCTAAGCGAGAGTACGGTGTGCCTGGGTGCGGCGAAGAGACCGGGCCGGTCAGACATGTTGCGCCGCCATGGTGTCGGCAATCTCGCGGGCGACGCTCTGCGTGTCCTGTTGATGGATGAGCTGGGCGAAGACGGATTCGAGATTTGCGAGCTGTAGCGACCTCCTGAGCTCCGAAGGCGGAGCGTCGGCCAGGATCTTTCCCTTGGCAATGACGATGACGCGATGGCAGACGAGTTCTACAACTTCGAGGACGTGCGAAATGTAGAGGACAGCCTTCCCTTGTGCGGCGAGTTGCTGTAGAAGATCTTTGAACAGCCGCGCGGTAACGGCGTCCAGACCGGAGAGGGGTTCGTCGAAGATCAGTAGTTGAGGATCATGCAGAAGGGCAGCGGCCAGCAGCACACGCTGCTTCATGCCTTTGGAGTAGAGCGATATGGGAGAGTAGCGCCAAGACTCTAAGTCGAGGAGAGTCAGCAATTTATTGGCTTTGAAGTCAATGAGATCCTCGGATAGATTGCGCAGGCGCCCAACCAGTTGCAGATACTCCAGCGCGGAGAGGTGGGTATAGACATGCGCCTCCTCGGGGACGTAGCCAAAGGCAGCGCGATAGGTCTTTAGATTCTTGCGAGTGCTCTCTCCTTCGAAGAGGACCTGTCCGCTATCGGACTCCAGCAGACCGGTGACGATCTTGACGGTGGTCGACTTGCCCGAGCCATTGGGGCCAACGTAGCCAACAATCTCGCCGGGACGAATGCGGAAGCTCACGTCTTCGATGGCGGGTAAACGGCGGTAGCTCTTGCAGAGGGCTTTGACCTCCAGCACGGATCACCTCACTTAGAGCGAAACCACAGTAACTGTGCCATTTGCGGGCTTTGTTCCAGGTGGATTTTCCTTGAGAGAAAATCCACTCAGCGATCCTGGCTTCGGGATAGTTGCCACTGTGGTCTCGCAATACCCTATGTAGCATTCAGAATAGGGACTCGTCAAGTAGCTTTCTACATAGGTATACTGTCGCCCATGGCACCGGAGGCAAAGCTCTCACATACGGCGGCGATGATTCTCCAGGCAGTGAACGCCGGGTACGTTTACGGTTTCAGCGTGATGGAGATGACTGGCCTGCCCAGCGGGACGGTGTATCCCGCGATGCGACGCCTGGAGCGTGATGAACTGATTCGGTCGCAGTGGGAGCAGCAGTCCATCGCCGACGCCGAGCAAAGACCGCCGAGGAAGTATTACAAGCTGACGCGCGCGGGAAAGTTGACGCTGGAGGCATCGCGAAAGCGGTATCCGTTGCTGGGAAAGCTAATTCCGTCGGAGGAGGTGGAAGCGCTATGACGCTACGGCCTGCGGCGGCTTTCCACGGGGTCGATCTTGCGATACTTCGCTGTGCTTCCCTTCTTGTGCCGTGGTGTCAGCGCGGGGAATGGTGGAGGGAGTGGCGATCGGAATTGTGGCATGTCAGGCAGGCGTGCACCCCTTCACATGGCGTCTTGTGGTCCGCGGAGAATGAGGTCACGCTGTTTTGCTTAGGTGCCTTTAAGGATGCGATGTGCCTGAGAGGTCAACTCGGGCGGAAACCCATACCGCATGCGACGACGATGGGATCTGCTGCCCAGTGCGTCTTCTTGCTGGTGGGCCTGATTGCAATGAGCTACGGAGTTGCTCTCCTGTTGCCTGGTGTTTCTTCGGTTCGTCATTTCCAGCACTATCGCGATGCGCGGAACCTCGTGCTGATTCAAGACGCGCGTTACCCTGGGGATTCCACGGCGACGATCTCGGTAGAACAGTACCAATCCTGGAAGCACCGGCGGCAGGATCTCTTTGATGACTTCGCGTTTTATCGTATGACACGGGAGTCCATATACGACTCCGGGCACACAGCCGCCCCTGGAACAATTGCAGTTGCAAGCACGAATCTATTTGCAATGCTGGGTCTGCCGATCCGGTTTGCTGCCTCCGGCGGAGAATCCCAGCGGGGGATGCCGAGGCTAATCCTGAGCGATGCGATGTGGAAGAGGGAGTTCGGCCACGATCCGCATATCACAGGACGAGTAGTCCAACTGGGTACGAACGCCGTGGTGGTGGATGGCGTTGCGCCGGAGGGGTCCTGGAGACTTCCGGGGAAAGTGGATGGATGGCTGCTGGCCTCCGATACCAAAAGCATTGCAGACGGCCAAGGATTCGTTGTGGCGCACCTGAAGTCATCGGAAGAGCGCACCTGGGGCGAGAACTGGCTGATGGCCGCGCCAAACCAGGACGGAGTAATGGCCGACTTTTCTTGCGTGTCTCTCGCAGAGAGTACGCGTGGACCTCTGGACCTCTTCCTGTTTGCGGTGTTTCTGGCTTGTCTTGCGTTGCCAGCGACGACATCACTTCCGCTGGGAGAGTATCGAGTGAGTTCACAGAAGCTTTCATGGTCTAAGAGGCTCCGCCGCTGGGGATTCCTCGGCTGCAAGATCGCGCTGCTGTTGCCGATCATCTATTTTGTATCGCTCGACCTGGCCTATCTGCACACGACCGTCAATCGCACCTCATCCGAAAACCTCCAGATTGTCTCTGCGTTTTCGATCTGCTTGTTTGGTTTGCGCTGGGTGCTGCGGGACCAGCGCCAGCGGTGTCCGGTGTGCCTCAGGCGGCTTACCCATCCGGCAAGGGTTGGCGAACCGTCCAGAAACTTCCTGGCCTGGAACGGGACAGAGCTGATCTGTGTGGCGGGCCATGGCCTGCTGCACATTCCTGAGATGGAGACGAGTTGGTTCAATACCCAGCGCTGGCTCTATCTCGATCCATCCTGGAATGTTCTCTTTGCAGATCCAGGTTTGGCCTCGGCCAGCTACTTCTGATTGGCACAGCCTCGTCATCGTAAGTGTCGGACACTGAATTACGGATTTGGGTTCGTCGATCAAACTTGAATCACATGCGTATTGTCCGCTGAAGCGTCAGATAGGGTTGCGAAGGTCAATGCAGACTGCAAGATAATACTCGCAGGCCGCCCAGTCTAGAGGAGGCTTAGCCCCAAAGCGAATTAACTTGCATGGTTAGTGTATCGGTTGTACTAATACGCTAGTGACACCATTTCCCATCACTCTTCAGCCCGGTATCCCGATCTCGGATCAGATTGTCTACGCGGCCAAGCGGGCAATCATCTCGGGGCTTATGCGCCCGGGCGAAGCCTTTCCCTCGGTCCGCACGCTGTCGAAAGAACTACGGATCAACCCCAACACCGCCCATAGGGCTGTTACTGAGCTCATCGAAGCAGGCTTGCTGGCGATGCATCCCGGCATCGGCACGGTTGTTGTGACGCCGCCTGAATCAAGTCCCAGGGAGCGGACCAAGCTGCTGGGCCGTCAGATCGAAGAGCTAGTGGTAGAAGCCTGCAGACTCGGTGTCGAGCAAGAAGAACTCGTCCGCTCAATCGCAAAGCAGTACGAACTACTCACTCCCAGTCGTAGAGGTCAAGCCCGCCGATGATCACTTTATCCATTGCCACACATGCCCTTACCCGCAAGTACCGCACGCTCACAGCGCTGGCAGGGGTGACGCTCTCGGTCGATCCTGGATCTGTCTATGCCCTGGTCGGCCCGAATGGAGCGGGAAAGACCACGCTGATCCAACTGCTAATGAACCTGCAGCCGGCTACATCGGGCACCGCTGAGGTGCTCGGCATGCCCACGGGAGAGATTCGCGGGGCGGTGTTGAATCGCATCGGCTACGTCTCGGAGAACCAGGAGCTGCCGGAGTGGATGACGGTGGGCGGGCTGCTGGATTATCTGCGCCCGTTCTATCCGACGTGGGACCGTGGGCTGGAGGGGCAACTGCTGCGCGACTTCGCGCTGCCCTGCGACCGTAAGCTGAAGCAGCTCTCACGTGGCATGAGGATGAAGGCGGCTTTCGCGGGAGCGCTTTGCTTCCGCCCCGCGTTGCTGGTGCTCGACGAGCCGTTTTCGGGGCTCGATCCTCTGGTGCGCGACGAGCTGATCCAGGGCCTGCTCGACCGCATCGGCGAGACGACACTCTTTCTCTCGTCGCACGACCTGGCGGAGATCGAGAGCTTCGCCAGCCACGTGGGCTATCTGGAGGAGGGCAGCTTGCTGTTCAGCGAAGAGATGACGACGCTGAGCAACCGGTTTCGCCAGGTGCAGTTTCAGGTCGATCCTGCGAGTGGCACGCCTCTGAAGCTGCCCGCCGCGTGGATGGAGTACGAGCGGAGCGGCTCGCTGGTGCGGTTTACGCACTCACAGTTCGGCACGGAGGCGGAGTCGCGGGCGCAGATTGCGACGCTCTTTCCCACGGCAGGCGATGCGAGGTTCGTGCCGATGTCGCTGCGATCGATCTTTCTGGCCTACGCGCGCACGCACCGCACAGTGCGTGCCAAATTGGATTCGGAAGTTGCATCGGGAGCCACACTGGGAGGCAAGGCATGAGTCAGATCGTCCACATCTTCCGCAAGGACGCGCGCCAACTGCGGCTGGAGATTCTGGCCACGCTCACCATTCTTGTTCTCTTCGGTATCTTCGAGCCGCGGAGCTGGAATGATTTTGTTGTGATGACGCTCGAAGGGATGACCTCGATGGCGTTTGCCATCCTGCTGTACATCGCGTGGGGGATTCTGATCATTCGGCTGATTCAGACAGACCGCCTGCCTGGCCTGAACCAGTTCTGGACGACGCGCCCCGTGGAGTGGTGGAAGTTGCTGGCGGCGAAGGGCCTGTTTCTGCTTGTTTTTTTGTACGCGCCATTGATTCTGTTGCAAATGGTGCTGCTGCATCTGGGT
Source organism: Granulicella sp. (assembly GCA_003142235.1). GTDB lineage: Bacteria > Acidobacteriota > Terriglobia > Terriglobales > Acidobacteriaceae > Edaphobacter. The sequence goes on along the minus strand of PLOU01000018.1, from coordinate 2,232 downwards.
GGCTTTGCAGTCGCGCCCAATCTGCCTCTGATTCTTCTCGACATGTTCCTGCTGAGTGCTGTCCTGGTGCTGCCGCTGATGAGCCTGGCGGCGGTCACAAGCTCGTTTGGCCAGACGATGCTAGTGCTGCTGGGTACGCTGGTGCTGTTTGTGCTTGTGCTCTACGTTGCATTCGCGCTGGGAAGAAACCTGGAGCCGCGCTATTTAACTTCATTGCAGCTTGGCATTGTGGTTGCGATCCTGTCGAGCGCCGTAGTCTATCAATATCGCTGGCGCGCGACGCGCAACACCATCGTGCTGTGCGCGGTGACGGCTGTGCTGCTGATCTGCACACAGTGGTTTTTACCGGGGAGTTCGCTGGCCGTGGTGGGATATGACAGGCCCGCGCAGGGCGCTCCCGTCTCCATCGCGATCTATTCCGGTCCGCAACCCGGAGGCCATGGCTTCAACTTAGAAAAACCCGATGTTCCAACAATCATTCTCTATGTCCCGCTGGTTGTTTCCAGCATTGCACCGGGGACGAGCTTCAGCCTGGAAGGGCAAAGGGTTCATCTGGAGGGACCCGACGGGTATGGCTGGGAGTCGCAGTGGGAGAACGCGAATTCAGTGCTGACAAAGGATTCCTTTGCCAACTCCGACGGTTCGTACGCGGTGATTTCCATCCCCCGGAGAGTGTATGACCGGCTGGGCGGAGGAACTGTACGGGTACGCATGGAGTTCGCTGTCGCGCAACTGCAGGAGATGCCTGCGTTCCAGACCTTCGTCTCCGCCGAGCGCGTGATGGTTCCGGGGCTCGGCTCCTGCGCGTTCAGTAAGGAATGGGGAACCATTGGCTGCCGCTCGGTCTTTGGTCAGCCTGCGGATTTTGCGGTCAGTACATTCCGGCCCCGTGGGAGGTGTGAAGCATCGCCGAGCAATCTTCCTACACATGGGCAGATTGGGCATGTGTCGACCCGCGAGTCGAGGATGACACTGGGCATCAGCCCGGTGACGGTGTCGGGAGTGCGGTTCGAGAGTCAAGTCCAGGCGAGTGGACCTCTTTGCGTGGGTGCGCCGATCAGCTACGTTGGGAAGCGTATCGTGCAACGTCTGCAAATGCAGACTCCAACGGCAACCGTATCGCTGAAGGATTTAGCCGGCTTCTGAGTCTATTTGTCCAGGTAGGAATCCGTGTAGGAACGAAGCACTCTTTCGCAGCATAGTTCCCTCGTTCCCGCAAAACGGGGTTTCCGGGAAAGTTGCGGGAGCCTGATCCGCAACGTGTAGTCTGCGGACTACCTGAAATCATTAGCAGGACAGGCTGATAACAAGCCCTTTAGCTGCTGGATCTCAGTGGGTCCTTTAGACCACCAATGTCAGGGTGAAGTTTCATCGGCGGCAGCAACCCATACGGCCATGTTCGCACCATTCATTTCCTGGAGTAGATATGTAGCATGCGAGCGTACGGGACTTGGGGCGTCACAATTCACGCAATGGCCTGTTGGCATCAGGCGAAACTCTGTTCTGGGCGGATTCCCGGACCCTAGCCGACTTCACGTTACCGATCTACCGTCAATAAGCGCATCGGAATTTTGCAACAACTGAGGATGATCAGTACTGTTAAACCTCTGGTTTCTTCCGCGGAAGTTTATCCAAGTGACGGAATCGGCGCAGAAAAGAATCCCGAAACCGGCGTCGTACATTTTGTTGCGATCCGGGAACAAGAGCGAACTCTTCCAATCCTCATTCATTTCTTCGCTGAGCAGCACAAACTGCCGCTGAAGTGGATGAATCAGATTGTTCTTTCCGTGAGGCATCTTTCATAACTCGATTCAGAAGGTGGCCGTGTACACGGCCAGTGTGCAGGCCCGATCGAATAAAAGCCGCGATGTGACACGAAAGTGTTATACCTGGCTGCCAATGAGTCTGTTAGTTTCACTTCTAATCGGGATACGCTTGTTCTCAAGGGACGGAACTGTCCCATCTCACTGGAAGCTATCCAGTGTTTTAGGATCGCGCGGACTGCATCGTCGAGTGGTATAGCAGCTTTCCTGTGCGACATCTAAATTCCCTCGATGATGGCAATCGCCTGAAGTATGTTGTCGACGCTTGTATTGGCACAGTTTTCATCATTCTGCGGTCGGTCTTACTCGAGGGAGAAGCAAGTCATGATGTTTGCGAAGCGGTCATTCTGTGAGCCGGTTTCTATTGTTGCGTCCCACCATCCAAACAGTCGTACAGCAAGGCGGAGCA
>PLOU01000168.1:2694-13244 GCA_003142235.1 Granulicella sp. | reverse complement strand
GAGGACCGATGATTCTGACCCCGCTCGACTGGCTGGTGATTGCCGCGTACTTCGCGCTGAACCTGGCCATCGGCTTCTTCTACATGCGGCGCGCGTCGGGCAACATTGGGGAGTTCTTCCTCTCCGGGCGCAACGTGAGCTGGTGGCTGGCCGGCACGTCGATGGTGGCCACCACCTTCGGCGCGGACACGCCGCTGGTCGTCACCGGCCTCATCTACGCGCAGGGCATCGCGGGCAACTGGCTGTGGTGGTCGTTTCTGCTTTCGGGGATGCTCACCGTCTTCTTCTTCGCTCCGCTCTGGCGCCGCGCCCGCGTGCTGACCGACATGGAGTTCGCCGAGCTGCGCTACTCCGGCCCGCCCGCGACGTTCCTGCGCGGATTCCGCGCCGTCTACCTCGCCTTCCCGGTCAACACCATCATCATGGGATGGGTGAATCTGGCGATGGCCAAGATTCTCGCCCTCACGCTCGGCCTGACGACGACGCGCCAGCAACTCACCGGAGTCTTCTGCTGCCTGGCGCTGACGCTGGCGTATAACGCCATCTCCGGCATGTGGGCGGTGCTGTGGACGGACTTCCTGCAATTCATCCTGAAGATGAGCATGGTGATCCTGCTGGCGTACTTCGCCGTGCACGCGGTTGGCGGAATGGGGCCGCTGGCAGCGCACGTTCGCGCCTTCGACGCCACGCACGCCGTCAACGGCCACGCGCGCGACACGCTGGCGTTTATCCCATCGTCCGCGTCGCCGTTCTTCCTCAGCTTCCTGGTGCTGCTGAGCCTGAACTGGTGGGCGAGCTGGTATCCGGGGGCCGAGCCGGGCGGCGGCGGATACATCGCGCAGCGCATCTTCTCCGCCAAGAACGAGAAGCACTCGCTGGGCGCGACGCTGTGGTTCAACATTGCGCACTACGCGCTGCGCCCCTGGCCGTGGATTCTGACCGCGCTGGTGGCGCTGGTGCTGCTACCCAATCCGACGGCCGCGCAGGGAGGGATGGAGGGCGCGTACGTCTGGGTGATGGTGCACTACCTGCCGCCCAGCCTGCGCGGGCTGATGCTGGCCGGGTTCGCGGCGGCGTATATGTCCACCATCGGGACGCACCTGAACCTGGGCGCGTCGTACATGATCAACGACCTCTACAAACGCTTCTTCGCGCCGGACAAATCAGCCCGGCACTACGTTGCTGCATCGCGCATCGCGACGATTCTGGTTGCGTTGCTGAGCGCGAGCGCGACGGGCTATATGCTGACGCACGGTGCGTCGATTGCCACGGCGTGGAAGTTCCTGCTGGCGCTGGGCGCGGGCGCGGGACTGGTCTTCATCCTGCGCTGGTACTGGTGGCGCATCAACGCGTGGAGCGAGATTGCGGCGATGACCGCGGCGGCGACCATCTCGCTGACACTGGAGAGTCGCTTCGGGATGCCCGCCGTCCGCGCGCTGCACCACATCGACCCGGCGCTGGCGCTGGTGCCGCTGAACCAGGACGACCCGCACGCCTTCGCGTGGCTCATGCTGACGACGACCCTGCTGACCACGGCGATCTGGCTCGCCGTCACCCTGGCCACGCAGCCCGAGACCGAGGCGACGCTACAGGCCTTCTACGACCGCGTCCGCCCCGCCGCCCTCGGCTGGCGCCGCTTCGCCCAATCCGCCTTCGCCCGCGAAAATGAAGCTTGTCATTCTGAGCGAAGCGAAGAATCCCCGCATTTCGTCCGCGCCACCACAACCACCGCCCCCGTCCCAGACCCCGCCCACGACCCCACCCTCCGCTACAACTTCTTCCACTGGGTGCTGGGCTTCACGCTGGTGTACGCGATGCTCTTCGGCGTCGGCGACCTGCTCTTCGGGCGCGTCGCTCCCGGCTGCGGCCTGCTGGCGCTCAGCGGAAGCTGCCTCGCCGTGCTCTTCTACAGCCTCAACCGCAGAGGCTGGTCCGTCTGGCGATAGACGTGTTTCGCATGGAGTGACTACTACAAAACCCCCATTTGATACACTCACATTCCATGCGCTCACTAAAGCCTTGTTTGAGTCTTGTCCTAGCGTTTCAGGTAATCCTTTTATTGCCTGCGGCCCATGCGATGAACATGCCGTCTTACGACCTCGATTCTCTGGTCTATATGAGCACCGACATTGTCATCGCAAATCTGTCGGAAGATTTGCAGCACAAGTTCACGGCTACTGTTACCGAGACGCTATACGGATCATTGAACCCAGGCGAGAAGCTGGACACTCTCACTCCGTTCCTCACCTTCTTTGATCCCATGAAAGACGGGATGAGAGTCGTATTGTTCCTCGACCGGCGTCCCCACAAATATGACTTCTTTCATTCCGACGATGCGAAGTCTCCTTTTGCCGTAGCACCATCCGGAGTTTATCTGATCGACGAGTACCAGCATGTACATACCTACTATCAGATGAACAACCCGGGCCCATACGAAGCGCAAGGCTATCGTGATTTTCCCCATCGGTCAGTGTCCACGAAGGAGCAGGATCTTGCCATGCCATCTCTGGATGAAATGCGGGGGAAGATTGCAACGTCTCTCGTATCCGTCCAGACCGTCCGCCCCTTGCTGGATAAGGTTGCCACCCGCGACGACATCCACAATCTCATGCGCCTGATCGACACGAGGTCCACGAACCGCGAGGATTGCAACTTGCGCACGGCGGGCGCGATTACCGAACGCGCTCTGTTTCAGATTCGTTCATTGAACGATCCGGAACTCCTGCTGAGAGCAAGTACGCTTGCCAGTAACTGGGAATCTGCGCTCAGCTTCATATCGCCCTCGAGTGAGATGCGGCTGAGTCAGGCGGAGGAGAAGCAGTTCACTGCCTCGCGAGTGAAGTTTCTGCTCGATACCCTCTCTGACCCGAAGAAGGACGTCTCACTCCGAACGGAGGCGGTACAGTTTTTCCTCGACATCTACGGATTTCGCAATAAGAACGTGAATATTCCGTCGACAAAGATTCCCATGGACAATCCATGGCTGACAAGCTATGCCATCGAACTCACTTCTACAGCGAAAACAATCTTCGATGATGATTCTCAGAACGCTCATCTCCGCAGCCTTTGTCTGCAATTACTCCCTCTCGACCAACCGGCTATCTCAGCCGATGCCAGACAGGTATACGCGCGCGCCCAAACGGATGAACTTCGCTACGTCATCGAAGACGAATTTCTCAAAGTCAGCGATACTCTCTTTGAGGGCCTGCACGCTTCAGGCGGAGACGCTGCCAGCATCGTCACCGTGGAGACGCTCGGCGGTTGCAGTTGGATTGCCCCAGACAGCATCGTCTTCCGTGCGAGCTATCATGAACGAAAAGGCATCGGGGACAAATGGCGACTAGAACTCGAAGAACATCCAGTGCTGACGAATCTACGGACAAAGCAGCAATTCGTTCTTAGGCACATCAGTGTCGTTGGTGGATGGAGCGGCGGAGAATCCGGTCAATCCGAGTTCCGGGTGGATGACCTGACAGGAATTCCTCCCGGCAAATACTCCCTTGCATATGAAATCGACCACACAGGCAAGATTCTCAGCAACGGCTATTCAGTAGCTGTTGCCATCAACGAGACAGCCAAGGGAAAGGAGCTTTCGGTAATTCCGCCATCGAAGAAGTGAGAACCCCTTGACACCGGCGGTATAATTAATACAGGGGCAAGCAGCGCCAGCGTCGTGCCGGAGGGGAGACTCGGGCCGGACTTGGCGGGGGGTAAAAATGCAGATTTCAGGCGTACAAAGTCCAGACCAAGTCCAGACCAAATTCAGACTTAGTCCAGACCTGGGACAAAAAGTCTAGACTTAACATGTTTAGATTGAATACTTTAGTATTTTTTCGTACACAAGATGCAAAACCGGCGCACCGTCCGAGGCTTATGATCCGGCGAGGTGGCCGATGCCGACGCCGATGATGTATGTGACGACGCCTTCCAGCGCCCCGATGCCGGTCATCTCCAGGCCGCTGGACCACCAGGAGCGGATGGTGATGAGCGACTTGGCCGCGCCGACGGCGAAGTGCGCGATGAGCGAGATGACGGCGGCGACGACGATGGCCGGAATCCCGGACATGAAGAAGAACGGAACCACTGGGACGAAGGCCCCGACGGCGGTGGAGAGCGCGGCGGTGGTGGCCGAGACCCAGGGCTTGCTGAGTCCCTCCTCGCTGATGTGCAGGCGCTCGCGGGCGAGTACTTCGACGAGCTGCTCCTTCTTCTCGGCGATGTGGCCGACGAAGTGGTCTGCGTCCTCGGCGGTGAGGCCGCGGACCTGGTAGGTCAGAGAGAGGAGCTCGCAGGCTTCGGACTCGTTGTACTCGACGGCCTCGCGCTCGCGCTCGAACTCGGCCTCGTAGATCTCGCGCTCACTCTTGGCGGCGAGATACGCTCCCGATCCCATGGAGAGCGCGGAGGCGAAGATCCCGGCGAGGCCCGCGATGAGCACGAAGCGGGCGTTGCCGAGCGTTGCGCCGGAGACGCCGGAGACGATGCCGAAGATGGCTCCGAGGCCGTCGTTGACGCCGTAGATGGCGTCGCCGATCCAACTGGCGGCGCGCGGCTTGCCCTGGTCGCGGGCGGCCGTAAGCTGGTCCAGCGCCTGTTTGGCCTGTAGCGGATCGAGCTGCGTCTGCGGCATGTGGTGGCGGATGAGGTTGCCCAGCGTGGCGTAGTGGTCGCGCTCGTCCTCGATCACTTCCTTGAGGATGGCGTTGGTGGGCTCATCGCCGAGGTTCTCGATCTGATGGCCGTAGCGTGCGATGTCGCGGCTCTCGTCCAGCTCCAGGCGGCGCAGGGCGAGGTCGAGGCCGCCAATGCGGTTGGCCAGCGAGTCGGCTTCGCCAGCCTCGGAGCCGTCGTACTGCGGGACCTCCGCGCCCAGCTCCTTCAGGCGAGCGGCCCACAGGTCGGCGTGGTGCTGCTCGGCCAGCGCCAGCGAGTACAGCGAGCGGCACTGCTGCGGGTCGATCGTACGCATCGAGAGCGTGTTGTAGGTGTGAAAGCCGCGCATCTCCGTCTGCCAGTTGTTGGTGAGCGCGTCGACCAGATGTTCCGTGTCCCTGGTATCCATGCGTAACAGTGTGCCACGCAATGGGGGTTTGCGTCGCGTGGAGAATTGCTTTTAATGCAGCAGCCATGTGCTGAGGCGGAAGGTGATCCAGGCCATGGTGTAGGCGACAGTACTCATGTAGGCGAACTGGAAGAGGGGCCATCGCCAACTGTTGGTCTCGCGCTTGACGGTGGCCAGCGTGGAGGTACACTGCATGGCCAGCGCGAAGAAGACAAGCAGGGAGAGCGCTCCGGCCAGGCCGATGGAGCCGCGCAGCGCGATGCCGACCTGGGGCGTCTGGTAGAGCGTGCCGAGAGTACTGACCACCGTCTCGCGCGCGGCGAAGGCGGTGAGCAAGGCGACGCCGACGTTGCGGTCGAGGCCGAGCGGGCGGAGCGCCGGTTCCATGGCGTTGCCGATGGAGCCGATGTAGCTCTGGCCAATGGGGCTGAGCTGTCCGTGATGCACGGGGAAGTTGGCCAGCACCCAGACGGCGAGGCTGGTGACCAGGATGATGGTGCCAACCTGTTTGACAAAGATGCGCGCGCGGTCGAGCAGATTGATTCCCAGCGAACGCCAGAGGGGAAGGCGAAACTCCGGCAGCTCGATGGCGAAGGCCGCGTCGTCCTTGCGCAGCAGAGACATGTGCAGCAGGCGCGAAGTGATGAGCGCGGCGACCATCCCGATGGCGTAGAGGCCCATCATGGCGCAGGCGCGCAGGCCGAGAAACTGGCCGACGACGGGGCGGTCGGGGATGAAGGCGGCGATGATCATGGTGTACAGCGGCAGCCGCGCCGAGCAGGTCATGAAGGGCGCAACCAGGATGGTGGTGAGGCGGTCGCGGCGGCTGGAGATGGTGCGCGTGGCCATGATGGCGGGCACGGCGCAGGCGTAGGCCGAGAGCAGCGGCAAGAACGAGCGCCCGCTCAAGCCAAAGCGGTACATGGTGCGGTCGGCGATGACGGCGGCGCGCGCCATGTATCCGGAGTCTTCCAGCAGCGCGATGACCAGGAAGAGAAGCAGGATCAGCGGCAGGAAGGTGAGCACCGAGACGACGCCCGTCCACAGGCCGCCGATGACCAGCGAGTGCATGATACCGGCGGGAATGAAGCCGCCAAACCAGAAGCCGAACGCGTTCAGAAGCCTCTGGAAGAGAGCGCTGGCCGGAGCTGCAACGCGGAAGACGGTCTGGAAGACGCCCAGGGTGATGATGAAGAACAGGGCGGGGCCAAAGATGGGATGGAGGGCGACGCGGTCGATGCGGCGCGACCACTCGGAGGGCAGCGGACGGCGGTAGAGGCCCTGGTTCTCAATCTCGGACATGCTGCGCGGACAGCCGATCTGGCGCTGCTCGACGCGGGGCTGCATGACAGGAAGCAGCGGCGTTTTGGTTGAGGCGGTCTTGACGCCGACGAAGCGCCGGACGGCATCCATGCCGCTGCCCGTGCCTGCGCTGACCATGGCGACCGGCGAGTTCAGCGTTTGGGCCAGCGAGAGGGGGTCGAGATAGCCCTCGCGCGCGGCCAGCACGTCGGTCATGTTGACCACCACCAGTGTGGGCAGATGGTGCGCGATCACCTGGCGGGCCAGCGTCATCTGGCGGTGAAGCTGGGTGGCATCGAGGATCAGAAGGACGGCCTCGGGACGCGCCTGGCCTTCGATCTCTCCACGCAGCGCGCGCACCGCGATGCACTGGTCCTCTGAGGTGAGGTCACTCTCATCGCCTTCCAGGCTCCATACGCCAGGCAGGTCGAGCAGACGGGTGCGCGTTCCCTTGATCTGGCCCTCGTGCTGCTCCACGGTGACGCCGGAGTAGTTGCCGACCTTCTGACGCAGGCCAGTGAGCCGGTTGAAGACGGTGGACTTGCCTACATTGGGAGGGCCAATAATCGCTACTGTACGGAATCCTGGCAATCAGCCTTCCATCCTGACGGAGATGAGGGCCGCCGTCGCCTGGCGCAGAGCGACATCGGCGTCGTCCACTCGGTAGACCGAGAGCGCGCCGCCGGAGACGCGCCGGACCAGCTCCACATGCGCGCCGGGACAGAAGCCCATGCAGCGCAGATAGCAAAGATGCGGATCGTCCCCCATCTTGGAGATGAGGGCGTGGGCGCCAACGGCGAGATCGGAGAGCAGAAACGTCTGCGGACTCATGGGTAAAGACCAATCCAGCACGGGTAAGTGCTGCACTACTAAGTGGATTATATATAGGACTAATCCAGTCGTCAATTGAGCGGGATGGGATCACACTCGGTTGAGCCACCGCCTGGCAAGCGCGAATCTAGCTGACTAACAGGCGCGGCTGGATTGGGGGATTTACGGGGAAAATGGGGCGGTTTGCCGTGCTATGGTGAGGGTGCGGTGGCCAGTTTATTCAGTGACGAGCTAAAGTTCCCGGAGCCGGAGAAGCAGGGGTGGTGGCGCAGATTTTTCGGGCGCTTCTCCGGTGGGAACGTGCTGCATGGGCCGGCGTACCGCACGCGGCACATTGCGTCGCGGGCGACGTTCACGGTGCTGCTGGGGCTGTCCGCGGTGTTCGGGGTGATGTGCGGGCTGATGCTGGTGTACTCGATCGACCTGCCGCAGATGGACGATCTGGTGCGATATCGACCGGACACGACGACCGAGCTGCTGGACATTCATGGGCGGGAGATTGGGTCGTTCGCGCTGGAGCGGCGGGTGGTGGTTCCGTATACGGCGTTCCCGCCGGTGCTGCGGCAGGCGATCCTCTCGATTGAGGACAAGACATTCGAGCGGAACTGGGGGGTGAACCTGGTGAGGGCGGTAGGCGCGGCGTGGCGCGACATCCACTCGCGGAGCCGGGCGCAGGGCTCATCGACGCTGACCATGCAACTGGCGCGGAACCTGTTTCTGTCCAACGAGAAGACGTACGGGCGGAAGCTACAGGAGATACTGCTGTCGGTGCAGATTGAGCGCGTGTTCACCAAGGACCAGATCTTCCAGATGTATGCCAACCAGATCTATATGGGGCATGGGACGTATGGGTTCGAGGCGGCGTCGGAGTACTACTTCAGCAAGCATGTGGGCGAGCTGACACTGCCGGAGGCGGCCCTGTTGGCGGCGCTGCCCAAGGGCGCGGAGTCCTACTCGCCGATCAATCACCCGGAGCGTGCGCTGAAGCGGCGCAACCTGGTGCTGAGCGAGATGCTGGCGGACAAGAAGATTACGCGCGAGCAGGAGGAGGCGGCCGAGGCGATGCCGCTGGGGTTGAAGATTGAGCCGCCACCCAACTCGGTTGCGCCGTACTTTGTGGAGGAGGTGCGGCAGCAGTTGGAGAAGGAGTATGGGGCGGAAGAGGTGCAGGGCGCGGGGTTGAAGGTGTATACGACGCTTGACCTGGATCTGCAACTGGTGGCCAACAAGGCGGTGCTGGACGGGACGGCGGCGTATGAGCGGCGGCATGGGTGGAAGGGGAACCTGCCGAATGTAGCGGCGGCGGGAAGTGATTTGGAGACGTATCGACATGCGGACTGGGCGGGCGAGATCGAGCGAGGAGGGTACTATCACGCGCTGGTGACGGAGGCGTCGCCGGAGCGGGTGATGGTGAAAATCGGCTCGACGCGCGCGGTAATGACTCCGGCGGACTGGGCGTGGACGCAGAAGACCGCTGGGGACAGCTTTCTTACGGTGGGGGACGTGGTGTATGTGCGGCTGGGCGAGGGCTCGGCCGACGGGGTGCAGCACGCGCAACTGGAGCAGGACACCGGCGCGCAGGCATCGCTGATGGCGGTTGACAACTCCAACGGCGAGGTTCTGGCGATGGTCGGCGGGCGGGACTTCGCTCTGTCGCAGTTCAACCGCGCGACGCAGTCGGAGCGGGAGGTGGGTTCGTCGTTCAAGCCGTATGTGTATACCACGGCGGTGGAGGCGGGGGCCAAGCCGACCGACCTGATTGTGGACGGGCCGGTGAGCTTTTCCACTCCCAACGGGCCGTACACTCCGCACAACTACGAGGGCGACTACAAGGGGACGATCACCCTGCTGAATGCGTTCGCCGAGTCGCGCAACATTCCGGCGCTGAAGCTGGCCGACAAGGTGGGGATCAGCACGGTGATTGCGACCGCGCACCGCTTCGGAGTGACGAGCAATATTCCGGCGTTCCTGCCGGTGGCGATCGGCGCGGCGGACATCTCGCTGATCGAACAGGTGGGGGCGTACAGCGTCTTTCCCAACGACGGGATACGCATCGAGCCGCACACCATTCGCAAGGTCGTGCGGGCCGACGGGCTACCCATGGAGGAGCCTCCGCCGCAGGTTGTGGAGGTGATCTCGGTGGAGACGGCGCGGACGATGATGCAGTTTCTGCAGGCGGTGACGCGGATGGGAACAGGCGCGGCGGCGGCCTCGCTGAAGCATCCCCTGGGCGGCAAAACGGGGACGACCAACGACTATACGGACGCGTGGTTCATCGGGTTTTCGCCGTCGGTGACGTGCGGGACGTGGATCGGGTTCGACGACCGGCAGACGCTAGGCGAGAAGGAGACCGGAGCGAAGGCGGCGCTGCCGATGTGGATGGACTTCATGCGGGCGGCGATTGCGGGCAAGCCAAATGAGGCTTTCCCGGAGGGGAACGCTCCGAAGAAGGAGCTGGAGTTGCCGCTGACGCCGCCGGCGGGATCGCCCGTGGTGAAACAGATTCCCAAGGCCCCGGTGGAGACGGACCCGGACGCGATCGAGCCGGACGACAGTGCGGGGCCGAAGGCCGCGCCGGGTGCGGCGGGGGATGGAACAGCGGGGAGTGCGCCTCAGTAGGACGGGGCCCGGCATTTTATTAACACTTGACGTTAGTAATGCATAGAAATACTATTGATCCGTGATTGTCAGCTTTCGGGATTCCGACACGGAGTTGCTGTGGGATACGGGGAAGAGCCGACGCATTCCTGCAGAGATCCGGCGCACGGCATGGAAGAAGCTGGCGATTCTGAATGCGGCGGTTGAGATTGCCAACCTCAGGGTTCCACCCGGCAATCGCCTGGAAGCGCTTACCAAGGACCGCAAGGGGCAGCACAGCATCCGGATCAATGACCAGTACCGGGTCTGCTTCCGTTGGCTGGACGGAAATGCCTGCGATGTGGAGATTGTGGACTACCACTAGGGAGAGGAAACGAGATGGCCAAGACGTTTGCGATACATCCCGGAGAGATTCTGCTGACCGAGTTCATGGAGCCGATGGGACTCACCTCGTACCGGCTGGCGAAGGAGCTGGGTGTTCCGTTGCCGCGTGTCTACGACATTGTGAAGGGGAAGCGATCGATCTCGGCCGATACGGCGCTGCGGTTCGGGACCTACTTCGGTCTGCCGGCGCAGTTCTGGATGAACCTGCAGAACGAGTACGATCTGAGGACTGCGCGTGCGGAGGGACTGGACCAGATCAGGCCGTACAAGGCGGCTTGAGCGGATGGGTCTGCATCGCTCTAACTGAGCAAGTTGCAGAGGGAGAAGAAGCGGCGGGCGCGGGCGATGTCGCGGGCGATCTGGGCGCGCAGGG
>PLOU01000168.1:0-2627 GCA_003142235.1 Granulicella sp. | reverse complement strand
CGCGAGGTTGATGGTGGGAACGGCGTAGCGAGTGCCGAAGCCGCGACCGGAGGCGGGGGTGCTGTCGACGGCGAAGGGGCGGCCGAGCAGGGCGCGCGCCTGGCTGACGTCGCCCGCGGCGATGAGGGCGCGAATGCGGCCGGAGGAGACCGGGCCGCCGCGCAGGCTGAGCGCGTCGTAGATGGTGACGGAGAAGCCGAGTTCGCGGCCCAGGGCCTGNNGGCCAGGACGCGGGTGGCGAAGTCGCAGGCGGAGCTGCGGCGCAGCTCGTCGGTGAAGGGGAGGACGAGGGTGGCGTCGATTCCGGTGTCGGCGAGCAGTTCCAGCTTGCGCGCCAGCGTAGTGAGGAAGAGATGCGGCCGTTCCGGGTGGAGGACGCGGGCCGGGTGGGGATCGAAGGTGATGGCGAGGGATTGGCCGCCGAGAAAACGGGCGCGAGCGATGACCTCCGCGATGACTCCCTGGTGGCCAAGATGCACGCCGTCGAAGTTGCCAATGGTGGCGACGACGGGGGTGGCCGCGGCGGGCAGTTCGGCGAGTTGGCGGTAGATGATCATGCGAGTGGTGAGTGGTCAGTGATCAGTGGCAGGTCGAAGGTGAGTTGCAGGCCGTCGTAGGCCAGGCGAATGTGGGGCGGCAGCAACGCGTTGGTGGAGTCGTGGTCGAGGCCGTGGGAGATGTGGGTGAAGAAGGCGCGGCGGGGAGCGAGCTGCTCGACCAGGGCGATGGATTTGGCGAGGTGGGAGTGGGTGGGGTGGGGCTCGGGGCGCAGGGCGTCGAGAATGAGGAGGTCGAGGCCGGCGAGCAGGGGAACGCTCTCCGGGTCGAGGTCGCTGAGGTCGGTGAGGTAGGCGGCGGAGCCGAAGCGGAAGCCGGAGATGGTCTGGCGGCCGTGGGTGACGGGGACGCGCAGGAAGCGCGCGCCGAAGAGGACGACCTCGGCGCCGGGTGTGGTGGGGATGCGATGCAGGGCGACGCGGGCGCTGGTGGGGTAACGGTGGCCCGTGGCGAAGGTGTAGTTGAAGATGCGCTCGATGGTCTGGGCGGTCTGCTCGTCGGCGTAGAGGGGAAGGTTGTCGGTGTTGTGAAAGCTCAGGGGGCGGAGGTCGTCCATGCCGAGGACGTGGTCGGCGTGGCCGTGAGTGTAGAGGACGGCGTCGAGGCGGTGGATTCGCTCTCGAACGGCCTGGGCGTGGAAATCGGGGCCTGTGTCGATGACGACGTTGTGGCCCTGCCAGGTGATGAGGACGGAGGGGCGGGTGCGGCGGTTGTGCGGAGAAGGCGCGGGTGCGCCGGGCACGGGCGAGATGGCAGAAAGGCAAACGGCGCAGTCGCATCCCAGCGTGGGGACGCCCATTGAGGTACCGGTTCCGAGGAAGGTGAGGGTTGCTTGCATTGGTCTCTAGCGGACGATGGTGGGGCGGCCGGGGCCGGGTGCGCCAGGGGATGGTGGAGGTTGGCGGCCGGCGGCGGAGCGGGCGAGGGCCTGGGTGACTTCGAGGAAGCCCATGCGAATCTCGAAGAGTGCGTTGTCCATGAGCTGGGATTCGGCGGGGGTGAGGTTTCCCCTGGTCTTTTCGGCGAGGATGGCGAGCATGTCGATGCTCTGGCGCGCTCCCATGAGGTCAATCTTGGGCTGCTCGCCCGGCTTGGTTGCGCCGCCGAGCTGCAGGATGGCGGTCATGTAGATGGAGTGGACGATCTGCTCGAAGCTCATTGCAGGCGGATGCTCCATGCCGGGGTTGGCGGCGCGGACGGCGGTGTCGAGATGGTCGGCGGTCTGCTGGTAGGCGGCGTTGGCCTGCTCCATCTCGCTGGCGGTTGGCGGGGGCGGAAGTTCGGCTTCGGCGGGAGGTTCGGGGGCGGGCGCGGCGGACGGCGGCTCGGGCGGGGCGGACGCGGCGTGGGGGGACTTGAACTCGAGCGGAGGCGCGGGGGCGGGAGGCGCGACGTGAATCTCACTCGACTCACGGGGTTCGCGGTCAGGGGAGGGATCGGCGTCGGGGCGCGGGGTCCCGTCGGAGGTGAACTTGCGGCGGTCGGTGACGACGAAGGGCTTGTTTTGATCGGACATGGTCAACACTCTTTCGGTTGGTTCGGATTCTGCGGTGGAATAACTACGAAATACAGGGGTCCTTCACTACGTTCAGGATGACGGCGAAAAATTGCGCTAGGGGACTGCGTAGGGCAACGCGATGGGCGTTGCTGTGCCTCCGGGGTAGGTGAGAGTGAGGTTGCGGGCCTGAGCATTTTCGAGGGCCTCGCGGCGGATGATGCCGAGGGCAAGCTGCATCGGCGCGGGTTGGCCGGGCAGATGGATGGAGGCGACGCTAGTGAGTTCGGCGACGGGCTTGGCTTCGGATTCGGCTTCGAGCTGCGTGCCGGGGGCAGGCAGTGCGCCGGTGAGGACGAAGCCACTGAAGGCGCGGTGGACGCCGCCGCGCGAGTGGATGCGCTCGACGATCTCCTGGCCGAGGTAGCAGCCCTTGGTGAAGTGCAGGGCGCGGGTTTGGCCGGTCTCCTGCGGGAGGTCTTTGTCGCGGATGTCTGTGCCGAAGCGGGGCGTGCCTTCGAGGATGCGAAGGTCTTCGAGGGCTGCTGAGTCAACTTCAAACGCTCCGGCATTG
>PLOU01000199.1:10594-12316 GCA_003142235.1 Granulicella sp. | reverse complement strand
AGACAGGACACTAGCAAGAACAGCTGCTTCACACCAGCGTGGTCTGCGCGAACTTGCGCACCATCGCCAGCAGCAGCTTGCGGTCGTTCTCCGAGAGCCGCGCCGAATAGCGCTGGATCTGGGTGAGGAAGCGGATCTCGTCCTCGCCCAGGTGCAGCGCGGACATGTCCTGGCTGACGGTCTGATCGGAGAAGAACTGCGCCAGTTGCAGGTCGAGGGCAAAGGCGATCTTCTGCAGCGTCTCCAGTGACGGCACGGTGTGTCCGTTCTCGACCCGCGACAGATAGCAGCGCAAGAGCCCCGTCCGCTTCTCGATGTCACCCTGCGACATCCCTTTTTGCAGTCGATAGGCGCGTATCGTGGCCCCAATGCTCATCGCGATGGGGGCCACGGGAGGAAGGCTGTTCAACGGTGTGGGTAGTGTTTGCATATCTGCCATTAGCCACAAAGTAAACACTCGGCACGGTCTGGTCAATGGCTATTTTGTGTCATGCTGCTATTCGCGTACCCGCCAAGGTTCACCGGGAGTCAGATAGGGCTTCTCCCTTGAAGCTCTACTTTAAGGCCAGGCCTGTTTTGAACCAGCGAAGACACTAACGGCTAAGTTAATAGCATTGGAGTAAGTTATGGGTGGTTGGTTGCTGGTGGTTGGTTGCTGGTGGTTGGTTGAAAACAACTATGATTCCACGGACTACAGCTTGTAACCCTCGAACCTCGAACCTCGAACCTCGAACCTTGAACCTCGAGCCTTGAACCTCTACCCCATGTACATTCCGCCGTTTACGTTCAACGTGTGGCCGGTGATATAGCCGGCCTCCTCGGAGGCGAGAAAGGCGACTGCAGAGGCGATGTCACGGGCCGTGCCGGCGCGCGCCAAAGGGATTTGCAAGGTCATCGCGGTGCGCTGTTCGTCGGTGAGTACGGCGGTCATGGCGGTCTCGATGTATCCCGGAGCGACCGCGTTCACGGTGATTGTGCGGCTGGCCAGCTCGCGCGCCAGCGACCGGGTGAGGCCGATGAGGCCGGCCTTGGAGGCGGCGTAGTTGGCCTGCCCCGCCTGGCCAGTCTCGCCGACCACCGAGGTGATGTTGATGATGCGTCCCCAGCGCGCCTTCAGCATTGAGCCCATGACGGCCTGGGTCATCAGGAAGGCGCCGGTGAGGTTGGTGGCGAGCACGTCGTCCCAGTCCCTGCGCTTCATGCGCAGGGTGAGGGTGTCGCGCGTGATGCCGGCGTTGTTGACCAGGATTTCTACCTTGCCGAGTTGGGCGATGACGGCCTTGGCGCAGGCCTGGATGGACTCTTCGCTGCCGAGATCGAGCGCGAAGGGATGCGCCACTCCGCCCGCCGCCTTGATCTCGGCGGCTACCTCGGCCAGCTTTGCCTCGTTCCGCGCGCAAAGCGCGACGGTCGCGCCCGCCTCCGCCAATGCCAGCGCACACGCACGCCCGATGCCCTGCGACGCTCCCGTTACCAATGCGACCCGACCTGCAAGAGTGCTCATCTGTCTCCATTGCCTCAGAATTCACCATTATACGAACCAACAGCGATTCATCCACAGAGACCGAGGCACATCGCTCGCAGAATGACATATCCTTGCAGGGAGATGCCCGACAAACTGCCAGCCGCTACAGACCTGAAGCACTCCGCCGAGACTTCCGCTCCACCAACCAACGCCGCCGCGAAGCAGACCGATGTCTACGCCATTCAGGGCGCGGACCC
>PLOU01000199.1:9902-10525 GCA_003142235.1 Granulicella sp. | reverse complement strand
AACTTCCGCAAGTCGGGCTGGTACACGCCCCAATTCAGCGACCAGTCCGGCGAGCGGACGGCTGGCTACACGGCTTCGATCGAGGCGCTGTTTGCGGCTTATGACCGCGTCGGCGCGGGAATGCTGGAGGCGCTGAAGCGCGCGATTCCGCAGCCCGCGGAGATGAAGGACGAAGCCTACCTGCGCACGCTGAAGGCACGCGCGTTCGACGTGGCGCGCTACCTGCTGCCGCTGGCGACCAACACCTCGCTGGGGCAGATCGTCAGCGCGCGCACGCTGGAGAACCAGATTTCGCGGCTGCTGGCCAGCGAGTTTGCCGAGGTGCGCAGCCTGGGCGAGAGGCTGAAGGCTGCCGCTGCTTCCCCTGCCTGGAATGTCACCCACGACGAGGCGCGCGTTCTGTGCGAGGAGGTTGGCTCGGTCGATAAAACTTGCGGAAGCAGACTCTGCGACGTGCTGCTGCGCCTGGTAAAGACCGCGCCCACGCTGGTGAAGTACTCCGCGGCCAATGAGTACGCCATCGCCACGCGCGCGGAGATGCGCCAGGCCGCCGCCGAGCTGATGGCCGAGCAGGAGATTGAGGACGCACCGGTGGTCGATCTGGTCGAAGATTCGGGGTCACT
>PLOU01000199.1:0-9815 GCA_003142235.1 Granulicella sp. | reverse complement strand
TACGAGACGCCGGTCTGCCCGGGCCAGCCCACGCTGGGCGAGGCTGGACTCGACCAGACTTACACCGATGCAATGGACGCCGCGCACTCGGCCTACCGCGCGCTGCGCGCTGCGGCTGGGCCGGAGCCTGCCGCTTACCTGCTGCCGCTGGGGACGCGCGTGCGGGCGGTGTTCAAGATGGACTTTGCCGAGGCGCTCTACATCGCCGAGCTGCGCAGCGGAGTTGCGGGACACTTCAGCTATCGCCGCGTGGCCTGGGAGATGTATCGCGCCGTGGCCAAGCGGCATCCGGCGCTGGCAGGCTATTTCCGGATTGAAGACGTGAATGCGCCGGTTGACCTGCTGAAGCGATAGGCATTCGCGCCGCAATTTTCTGCGATTCGGGCTAGACTTCGAGCACGCTGTCGAGGGCGTGTTCTCTGCGCGAGTCGGGGTTGAATGGTTCGCGNNGCGAGCAGGCAGACGCCGTTCCACTGCCAGCGGTCCCAGGCCACGGTTGCGAGCGCCGATCCGACCGCCCCGCCGGCGAAGAAGCTGGTCATATAGACGGTGTTCAGCCGGCTGCGCGCCGAGGACACCAGGCCGAAGATGCGCGTCTGATTGGCCACCTGCGCCATTTGCATGCCGACGTCCAGCACGAGGACGCCGACCACCAGTGCGGCGATGTGCAGCGCCAACGGGAGGCTGGACGCCACGCCGGCCCACAGCAACAGATAGGAGAAGGCGATCAGCGTCATGGCGACGGTGAGCACCCATCGCGTGCCGCGCTTGTCCGCCAGCTTGCCCGCGACCGGGGCGACCAGCGCGCCCGCCGCGCCGACCAGCCCAAAGCTGCCCGCAACGCCCGCGCCGAGGCCGAAGCGGCTGCTGAGCAGATACGCCAGCGTGGTCCAGAAGCAACTGAAGGAGGCGAAGACGAGCGCGCTGGTCAGGCTCGATTCGCGCAACAGCGGCTGGGTGCGGAAGAGCGTCCACAGGGAGCGCATCGCGTCGGCGTAGCGCATCTCCTGCTTGGGCGGCAGGCGCGGCATCACGCGGCCGAGCAGAAGAAGAAAGACCGCGTTGCCCAACGCCGCGATGATAAAGACATAGCGCCAGCCGTCGGTGACCCAGAAGGCCCCCTTGGGAAAGAAGTGCGGCGCATAGACGAAGAGCGCGGGGATGTGGCTGATCCATCCGGCGAAGGTCCGCGCCAGCAGAACACCCAGCAGAAGACCCATCATCACCGTTCCGATGGCGCGCCCGCGCTGCTTGTGGGGCACGAGGTCGGGTGCAATGGGGAGCACAATGTGGGTCACAGAGGCCACCAAGCCCAGCAGAACGCTGCCTGCGATCAGCCAGGCCAGCGTAGGCGCCATGGAGACCAGAAGAAGAGCCACAATGACGGCGGCGTACATGCGCATCATCAGCGCGCGGCGCTCCAGCAGATCGCCCAGCGGCACAAAGAGCAGCAATCCCAGCGCGTAGCCAACCTGCGTCGCGCTGGCGACATACATGACGCGGCCGGCGGGCGCGCCGTAGGTCTTGCCCATCTCCACCAGCAGAGGCTGGTTGAAGTAGATGGTGGAGACGCCGATGGCGCAGGCCAGCCCAAGCAGATTCAGTGGGGCGCGCGGCGCGGCGGATTTGGATTGGGGAGTCATTCGCAGAGTGGGCCTAGTATCCAGTGTAAGTCCTGACGGGCAGGTGTTTTCGATGCGGGCCCATGCAGGCGCGGGCAGAACTTTCGTCGCCGGCGTTTCCAAACGTCGTTCCGGCGATGTATAACGCTCTGCGGTGGGTTTGCAGACTTTTCCTGCACACTGGAGAGATCGAATCGCGTCGACATGGGAGCTACCGATGAAGAAATTATTTGTAACGAAAAATGATTGCAAGAACCGCCGCGCGACCGCTGGCTGGACCGCAATCGCCGCCTGTGCAGCCGGAGCGGTTGTATGCGCTCTGGTTCTGCCGGTCCAACCGGGCTTTGCGCAGTCGAGCGCAGCGCAACATCCGGCGACTTCAGCGCAACATCCGGCGGTCGTCGCGCAGCGTTCGTCGACCGTCGCGAAGTATGCCTTCCAAAAGGTGCAGATGCCGACCGCGGCCGAGGTGAAGCTGGCGTGGAAGACGCCTCCGTCGGAGTATGGGCCGGAGCCATACTTCGGGATGAATGGCGCGGTGACCATCGAGAGCCTGGCGCACGACCTGGACACCATGAAGGGCCTGGGCTTCCATGCGGTGGCGGTGCAGGCCGGCGGCGGCATGACGACAACCTACCTGACGCCGGAGTACTTCGCCTTCTTCAAGCAGTTCGCGCTGGAGGCCAAGAAGCGCGACATGAAGGTGTGGATCGTGGACGACATCGGCTATCCCAGCGGGTTCGCCGGCGGCTACTTCACCAAGGAGAAGCCCGAGCTGCGCATGCAGGCGCTCAGCATCGGCCAGCGACTTCGGGTGAAGGCGGGCGAGACGCTCAGCCAGGCGGTTGGTTCCGATGCAATCGCGGCGGTGGCCGTCACCGCCGCGGGCGAGCGCGTTGCAGTGCCAATCTCCGGCGGCAAGATTGCGTGGACGGCACCCGCAAGCGGCGACTGGACGGTGATGGTGGTGGAGCACGTCTTCCGCACCTCGCCCACGCGGAGCGACGCCAACCCGACGCACGCGAAGGACGCGTCGAACTCGCTGGAGGACTACATCAACCCCGAGGCGACGGCGGCGTATCTGGAGCACACGCACCAGGGCTACTACAACGCCATGCCGGAGCTGTTCGGCACAACGATTCTGGGCTTCCGCGGCGACGAGCCGGACTACTCGATCAGCGGACTGCCCTGGACGCCGAAGTTCTTCGCTACCTTCCAGCAGGCGAAGGGTTACGACATTCGGCCGTACCTGGGCGCGATCCTGCTCTCGCAAGGCGGCGGCCGCGCGAGGCCCCCGGCTGCCTCTCCCGGAGCCGCCGCCGCGCCCCAGTCCGATCCGGCATTCATCCCCGCCGGTCCGCCCATGCCGCCGGCTAAACTCACCGATGCCGAGCTGCGCGCCAAGGGCGACTACTACGACGTCTTCTCGCAGATGTTCCGCGACGGTTTCTTCAAGCCGCAGGGCCTGTGGTGCGCGGCGCATGGCGTGGAGTACCAAGTGCACCTGAACCATGAAGAGATGGAGATGGACCTCACTCGCTCGGAGGGCGACTTCCTGCGCGACATGAAGTACGTCGAAGAGCCGGGGATCGATGCCATCTGGCACCAGATCTGGACCGACACGGTCTCGGATTTTCCGCGGCTGGCGTCGAGCGCGGCGCATGTGTATGGGCATCCGCGCGCGTTCACCGAGACCTTTGCGGCGTACCGGCCGGAGCCCGATGCGACCATGGCGCGCTACATCCTGAATGAGCAGGTGGTGCGCGGCGTGAACGTGATCGAGACGATGTTCTACCCGGCGACATCCCCGGCTGACGCATTCGGGCCTCCAGCGGACGCGGCAACTGCTCCGACTTCGGCTGCGGCAACCGCAGGTGCTGCTGCGCCGGCGCGGCGTCCGCGCGGAGGACCATCGGCGCTGATGCGCGATCCCGCCTGGCCCGCGCTGATGCAGTATCTCGAACGGCTGACCTACGTGATGAGCATGGGGCGGCCGGCGGCGACGGTGGCGCTGTACATCCCGTCCAGCTCGATGTGGCTGGGCGATGCGGCCTCCGACACGGCGTTTGTGTCGAGTGAGCGGATGCTGGCGGAGCGGCAGATCGACTTCGACATCATCAACATCAACGCACTGGCCGAGGACTTGAAGGCCGGGCCGGGGACCCTCGCATCCATGAGCGGCAACCGGTATCGTACGGTCATCATTCCGTCGGCGAAGATTCTCTCCCAGGCGGAGCTGGACCGTCTGAAGGCGCTGGCCAAGGGCGGCGGCAAAGTTCTTTTCCTGGGCCGCACGCCATCGCTGATCTACACGAAGAACATCCTGGATGGGCGCGCCGCGACGCCGGACGATTTCTCCTTCGCGACGGTGGAGACCTCGGCGCAGCTTCCACCGACGCCGACTCCACCGGCTGCCGCGCCGGCAACGCCTCCTGGACCGCTGGTGGTTCCGGCGGAGATCGAGACGGCACTCAACAAGGTCATCGGCATACGCGAGGTTGCGCTGGATACGCCGGACGCCGCGCTGAAGGTGATGACGCGGCGGCTGCAGGACGCCAACGTCTACCTGTTTTTCAACGAGGGAGCGCAAGCCAGCTCGCACTCGGTGACGCTGAAGGCGGCGGGCAAAACGGTGGAGGCGTGGGACCCGGCGACCGGGACGGTTTCGCCCGTGGCTTCGACGGCGGCGAAGGGCGCGGTGACGGTGAAGCTCGACCTGAAGCCGTACGAGGCGGAGCTGCTGACCGTGCGGTAGAGGCTGCGACGATTCGGCACGCGTGAAATCACCCCAGCGAGCAAGCTCGCCGGGGACCCCGATACGCGTGCCCTTGTATCTTGCGTTTTGAGGCGTAACGATGGGTTACGTTTCGGCGGGGAGGCCGTCGTGCCCTGAGNNTTTGTGGAGGGCGCGGAGTCGCCGGCGGACGATGTGCTGGATTGCGGAGTTGCAGGGGTGATGCTGTGGCTGCTGGGCTGGCACTGGGAGTTTCTGCCATCGGTGCTGGCCAAGCTGGTGCCGGGAGTCGATCTGGTGCCGTTCTGGACGCTGGCGGTGGCCAATGTGTATCGCAAGGCGAAGCGGAAGGCGATTGAGGCGGAGAAGAACCGCGAGATGCCGCGCGACTAGGAATCTTTCGGGATGGGGCGGAAGATTTCGAGCAGGAGAAGGCAGGCACCGATGACGATGCAGGAGTCGGCGACGTTGAAGTCTGGCCAGTTGTAGTGGTAGATGCGGACGGCGAGGAAGTCGACGACGTGGTGGAGGCGGATGCGATCGTATAGGTTGCCGAGTGCTCCGCCGAGGATAAGCGCAAGCGCGACCGAGGTGCATGTGAGCGTGCGGCCCGTCTGCCAGAGCAGAAAGAAAACAATGACAGCCGCAAAGGCAGAGAAACTGATGAGGCCGATGCGGACTGCGTTGGGCGGGAAGTTCTCCAGCAGCGAGAAGGCCGCGCCGGTGTTGATGACATGCGAGAGGCGGAAGACGCCGGGAATGATCGGGATGTCGTAGCCGGGACGGATGCGGTGGATGATCGCGATTTTGGTGAGGCGGTCGCAGAGGATGACGAGCGCTGAGAGAAGGAAGAGGATGGGGCGGCGGTCGCGGGGCTTGTTCGTTGTCACTTTATTACTTTCGGTTGCTGGTTGTTAGTTGTTGGTTGCGGCGTAGGGAGGGAAGTCGATGGCGTCGAGAGCTTCGGCGCAGCGGTGGCAGACGGTGGGGTAGTTTTGTTGCTGGCCTACGTCTGTAGTGAAGTTCCAGCATCGCTCGCATTTAGTCCCGTCCGCTGCAACCACCTTGACTTGTACCTCGTGATCTTCAGCTGAGACAAGCTCAACCTGAGACACATTGAATAATTCTTTCAAGGCAGGTTTGTAATACGTCAGAAGATTGAACGTAGACTTATTTGCATGGTAAGGAGATGCCATGTTGAAGTCATTCGAGTTGACAGCTAATTGAACCTTAGCTTCTAGACCCTTCCCAATACTTTTTGCTTGTCGTGCTTTTTCGAGTTCGAGCAATACTTTTTCTCTTACCGTTAGAAGCTGTGCCCAATCAATTACAAGATCTTTCGTATCGGTTGCTACCAACTCAGACTCTTTAGGAAAGAGGGCTAGGTGGACGCTGGTAAGGCGGCCTGCGAGCGGTGGCAGCGATTGCCAGACCTCATCTGCGGTAAAGCTGAGGATGGGCGCGGTCAGACGCGCCAGGGCTTCGGTGATCTTGTAGATGACCGTCTGTGCGCTACGACGAGCAGGATGATTCGGTGCGAAGGTGTAGAGCCGATCCTTCAGCACATCGAGGTAGAGCGCGCTGAGTTCGGAGTTACAGAACTCGTTGAGCGCGTGGTATACGCGGTGGAACTCGTACTCTTCGTAGGCCGTGGTGATCTTCTTCGTCAACTCGGCTGTTCGCGCCAGCATGTACTGGTCCAGCGGCTCCAGCTTGCTGAAGTCTTCGACCATATTTGTCGCTGGATCGAAGTCATGCAAATTGCCGAGGAGGAAGCGAAAGGTGTTGCGCAGCTTGCGGTAGATCTCCTCGGCGAGGCGCTTGAGCAGGGGGAGGCTAGCGACGACGTCCTCGCGGAAGTCGACGCTGGCGACCCAGAGGCGGACGATGTCGCCGCCGAGGGAGTCCATGATGGCGACGGGATCGATGAAGTTGCCGAGGGATTTAGAAAGCGCGCGGCCTTTTTCGTCGAGCGTCCAGCCGTAGGTGGCGACGGACTTGAAGGGCGCGCGGTTGTGCATCCCGATGGAGCAGAGAAGCGAGGACATAAACCAGCCGCGATGCTGGTCGCCCCCCTCGGCGTAGAGGTCGGCGCGTGGGTCAGGGTCGCTGGGGGCCTGCTGCACGTCGGGGTCGAAGTCGAGGACGGCGTGGGAGCTGGCACCGGACTCGAACCATACGTCGAGGATGTCCATCTCCTTGCGGAAGACGGCGTGGCCGCATTCTTTGCAGGCGGTTCCGGCGGGGAGGATTTCTTCCGGGGTGTGGATGTACCAGGCGTCGGCGGACTCCTTCATGAAGAGATCGACGATGCTCTTGTTGATGGCTGGGTCGCGCAGCGGCGTGGAACATTTGCCGCAGAGGAAGACAGCGATGGGGACGCCCCAGATGCGCTGGCGAGAGATGCACCAGTCGGGGCGCGTGGTGACCATGTTGGTGATGCGCTCCTGGCCCCAGGCCGGGTCCCAGGTGACGCGGGTGATCTCGTTGAGGGCGCGCTGGCGGAGGGTGGTGGTTCCCATGGGGGTGTCCATGGCGATGAACCACTGCTCGGTGGCGCGGACGATGACGGGCTTGTGGCAGCGCCAGCAGTGGGGGTAGGAGTGCTCCAGGTTGGAGACGGCGAGGAGTGCGCCCTTTTCTTTCAGCAGCTCGACGATGACAGGGTTGGACTTGAAGACGGTGAGGCCCTCGTAGGGCTGGGGCACTCCGCCGCCGAATCGCTCGGTGTGGCTCTGGCGGCCGGAATCGTCGACGTACTGGACTTCAGGGAGGTCGTAGCGCTTGCCCGTGGCGAAGTCATCGACGCCGTGGGCGGGGGCAGTGTGGACGGCTCCGGTGCCGGTGTCGTCGGTGACGTAGTCGCCCAGCACACTCTTGACCTCACGGTCGAGGAAAGGGTGCTGGAACATTAGGCGGTCGAGGTGCAGCCCGGTGATGGTGTCGAGGATGTCGGATTCCGATGCGGTCTGGTCCGGGTGCTTCGCCGACATAAGGTGGCAGTGGATGATGACGGAGGATAGCAGGGCCTTGGCGACAATATAGATGCCGCCGACGCAATCTATGGCGACGTATTCCATCCGTGGGTGGAAGGCAATGGCGAGGGAGGCGGGGAGTGTCCAGGGTGTGGTGGTCCAGATGATTGCGTAGATATCCCTGAGACCTGCCCTAGCGAGTAGTTGAGTTGCGGCAAAACCTGTGGCGTTGCTTAGGGTCGAATCGATGTTGAGTTTGTAGCGGACGTAGACGCTGGGGCTGGTGTGCTGTTCGTACTCGACCTCGGCTTCGGCGAGGGCGGTGCGGTCGTGGATGCACCAGCTCACCGGCTTCAGTCCCTTGAAGACGAATCCGCGCTCGAAGAAGTGGAAGAAGGTCTCGGCGATGTGGGCCTCGTAGGCGGGGTCCATGGTGGAATACGGCTCGGCCCAGCGGCCAAAGATTCCCATGCGGATGAACTGCGAGCGCTGCAGGTCGAGGTACTTCTGCGCGTACTGGCGGCAGGCTCGGCGGACGGCGAGCGGGTCCATCTGGAGTTTTTTGCGGCCGAGCTGCTCGTCTACCTTGATCTCGATGGGCAGGCCGTGGCAGTCCCATCCTGGGACATAGGGCGCGTCGAATCCGGCCATGGTCTTGGTCTTGACGACGAAGTCCTTGAGGGTCTTGTTGAGGGCGTGGCCGAGGTGGATGGCGCCATTGGCGTAGGGCGGCCCGTCATGCAGGATGTAGCGGGGCGAGCCGGCGCGGGCGGCGCGAATCTGGCCGTAGAGATCGGATTGCTGCCAGGCGGCGAGGCGGAGCGGCTCGTTATGGGGCAGATTGGCCTTCATGGGGAAGGCGGTCTGCGGGAGGTTCAGCGTGGATTTGAGCGGCTTTGGCTGGGGGTTGGGTGCTTCGGGCATTCGTTCCTCGGGGTGCGGGTGGCTGCCGGCTGCGCGCCCGGTATGGCCGGCAGCGTGGTGCGGGCTGGGGAGTTCATTCCGGGCCAAAGTTCTATTGTATCCGGGAGCGTGCCGAACGATGGCGATGCGGGAACGAGTTTGGGACAGAGACTTCCTGGGGCCAATGTGCGTCAAAGAGAGAGGAGCCTGTGCAGCGGGCGAAACTTTTGTAGAATGTTGGGTGGGGCCAGGTGCCGTGCGCAGCATGGAACAAAACCGGCGTTAGACCGGTATTGGATCGAAGAGGAACAGGCGCGCGCAATCCGAGAGGGAAGGCAGGGAGGCTGCGGCCGGGCCCTGCCGCTGAGGCAAACCGACTTGTCTGAATATGGTTTTGTACCGAAGGACGATCCGGGTAAACCGGGGCCAGTGTTGCGGGCTGGAGTGGAGTCTTCGCTGGGCGAAGGCGACATCATGCAGCACGAAGAGGGAATATTCGCCTCTTTGTGGGGCAATCTGCGGGACGTATTTTTCCCGGTAAAGCTGCCGCCGTTGGTGCTGGAGTCGAAGCCGATCCCGGTGATCGACCGGATGGCGACCAAGCAGGACCCGAGGGCGACGGCGGGCGCGTTTGTCATCTATGCGATCGTGATTGGGCTGTTCCTATTGGGAGCGAACAAGCTGCATCAGATCGCGGTGCAGAAGGCGATGCTGGTGACGGAGCTGACGCCTCCACCGATGGACCAGGCGTTGAACAAGATGGGCGGGGGCGGCGGGCAGAAGGGGCCGGCCCCGGTGTCCAAGGGTCGCCTGCCGAAGTTCGCGGACCAGCAGATTACGCCGCCGGCGGCCCCTCCGCTGGAGGAGCCGAAGATCCGGATGCCGGACCCGACCATCGAGGTGCAGAAGGACCTGAAGATGGCCAACAACACCATGCCGAACTTAGGCGATCCGAACTCTACGTTGGGTGGCAACTCGCTGGGGCGAGGCAGCGGCACGGGGATCGGCAACGGCAACGGCTCGGGGCTGGGGCCGGGGTCGGGGGGCGGATATGGCGGCGGAGTGAGGCAGGTTGGCGGCGGAGTGACGAAGCCGGAGATTATCTACCAACCGGAGCCGGAGTTCAGCGAAGAGGCGCGCAAGGCGAAGTTCATGGGGGTGGTGACCGTCAGCATCATCGTGGACACGAATGGCCGTCCGCAGAACGTGCATGTGACGCGCGGCGTGGGCATGGGGCTGGACGAGAAGGCGATGGAGGCGGTGAGGCAGTACCGCTTCAAGCCGGCGCGAGAGAATGGCAAGCCGGTCAACGTGTACCTGAACGTCGAGGTCAACTTCGAGATCTTCTGAGGCGGAGTCAGCAAGTCAGCGAGTGAGCGAGTCAGCGAAAAGTTGAGCGCGGATATGTGCCGACGACGCTGATCTGTGTCACTCTTGCGAACGGGAAGATTGCTTGCCTACGCGGTGGTGGGGTGGGGGAGTGCGCGGTGGGTGGGGGTGGAGCGATTCGCGACGTAGGCTGAGGGCGGGGTATTGAGGAGGAAGCGGTCGACCTGGTGTTCGAGGGCGGTTGCGGTGGCG
>PLOU01000217.1:1200-12295 GCA_003142235.1 Granulicella sp. | reverse complement strand
GAGGTGCATGAGGTCAATCGCGGGGGCGACGTGACCTATCACGGCCCCGGGCAACTTGTCGGCTACCCCATCGTCGATCTGCGGGGGGAGTGGCCCGGCAAGCGCGGCCCACATCTCGGCCCCGTCGACTTCGTCCGCCTACTGGAAGAGGCGCTGATCCGCACATGCGCCGACTTCGGCGTGATGGCCAAGCGCATTCCCAAATGCACCGGCGTCTGGACGTTCGGCGTCGGCGGCGATTCGGGAAGCGTCAATTTGCGCGACGATGATTTGCGCAGCGGCGATGAGCCGCACAGCGCGATTCGCGAGAAGAAGCTGGCCGCAATCGGCGTGCACGTCTCGCAGGCGGTCACATCGCACGGCTTTGCCCTGAACGTTACCACCGACCTCGGCGACTTCGACTGGATCGTGCCGTGCGGGATCAAGGACCGCGGCGTCACCAGCCTGAAGTTGGAAGCCGATGCAAGTCGTGAACCCACGATGGACCGCGCGATCCACGCGACCGCGCGCAACTTCGGGCGCGTCTTCCAGCGGCAGATGCTGTGGTGCGACTCGATCGAGCAACTTCTCGCGCCATCGGGCAGTCGAAATGCAAGGTCGAAAATATGAGTGCCGCGCGCGCCCTCGCGAGCATCTATTCAGTGTGGCACGCGCGCTCTGTCGCAGCGCGCCTCCGGCCCCAAGCCTTATAATCCATAGGCGCAGGGCCGCATTCGCAGCGCCCACCAACTCTCTGGAAGGAATCCGATGCCGACTGACATAGTTATGCCGCAGATGGGTGAATCCATCACCGAGGGCACCATCACCAAATGGCTCAAGAAGGTTGGCGACACCATCGAGCGCGACGAGCCGCTCTTCGAGATCTCCACCGACAAGGTGGACGCGGAGATTCCTTCGCCCGCAGCCGGAACGCTGACCGAGATCAAATTCCCCGAGGGCGCGACCGTCGGCATTAACACTGTCGTCGCGGTTATCGGCGGCGGTGAGCCTGCGGCAGCGCCCGCACTTGCAGAGCTAGCTCCCGCACCGGCGATTCCCGCGCCAGTCGCGCCGGCAGCCGTGGCCCCAGTTGCGGCGGCAGCTCCAGTCGTGCCAGCAGCCTCAGGCGAGCGTCCGCGTTCCTCGCCGCTGGTGCGCAAGATTGCCAAGGACAACAACGTCGATCTGAACCGAGTCTCAGGAACCGGCCCATCGGGACGCATCACCAAGACAGACATTCTCGGCTACATCGAGAATCCAGCCGCAAAGCCCGCGCCCGCCGCCGCCCCGGCCAAGTCCTCCGCCGCAGCTCCCGCCGCGGATGCTCCCATCCCCGGCAGCCTGGTTCCCATGACCAAGATGCGCAGCATCATCGCGCGCCGCATGGTCGAATCCAAGCAGACCAGCCCACACGTCCACACCGTCTTCAAGGTGGACATGACGCGCATCGTTCGGCTGCGCGAGCGCGAAAAGTCGAAATATGAGCAGCGCAACGGCGTNNAAGCTGACCTACATGCCGTTCATCACGCGCGCCGCCATCGTCGCGCTGCGCAAGCACCCCATCGTCAACGCCACCATCGAGGGCGACGCCATCCGCTAC
Source organism: Granulicella sp. (assembly GCA_003142235.1). Lineage (GTDB taxonomy): Bacteria > Acidobacteriota > Terriglobia > Terriglobales > Acidobacteriaceae > Edaphobacter. The sequence continues at coordinate 10,716 of PLOU01000217.1, read as the reverse complement.
AGCACGAACATCAACATCGGCATTGCCGTGGCGCTACAGTGGGGCCTCATCGTTCCCGTCATCAAGCGGGCCGAGGAGCAGAACTTCCTGGGCATCGCGCGCTCCATCGCCGACATCGCGGAGCGCGCGCGCGGCAAGAAGCTCGCGCCCGACGAGGTCCTGGGCGGGACCTTCACGCTGACCAACTCGGGGATCTTCGGCGAGCAGTTCGGCATGCCCATCATCAACCAGCCGCAGGCGGCCATCCTCGGCATCGGCGGTCTCAACAAGGAGCCCGTGGTGGTCACCGACGAGGACGGCAGCGACTCCATCGCCATCCGCTCGATGCAGCACTTCTGCCTGGGCTTCGACCACCGCATCGTGGACGGCGCGGACGCCGGCAAGTTCATGGCCGACTTCAAGGCCTGCCTGGAGAACTGGGACGAGGCGATCGGCTAGGAAACGCCAACTCGGTTGTAGTGTGAAGTCCCGATATAATTCCGCGCAATGCGACACACTGCCCCTGCGCGATATTCCCTAAGTCGTCCTGCGCAACAACCCCAACCCCAAACCGCCCGCTGCGATTAGCGCGCAGAAGTACGCGAATAAATCCCCGTGCGCGGAATAAAAAGTAATATCGTGCTCATAGTCGAAGCCCACGCGAAGGCTCGTCCTTCTATGTCGCGGCGCGGAAGTTACGACCCGGCCATAGGGATCGATCGCCGCCGTTACCCCGGTATTGGTGGCGCGCAGCACCCAGCGATGGTTCTCGATCGCCCTCATGCGCACCATATTCAGGTGCTCCCATGCCGCGCTGGTGTCGCCATACCATCCATCGTCGGAGATATTCACCAGCACATCCGCGCCCATCCGCGCATACTGGCGCATCTCGTCGGCAAAGACCGACTCGTAGCAGATAAAGGTGCCATAGCTATGTTCGCCGGTGGGAAACACCGTCCTGTGCTTTCCGGGGTCGAATAAACCCACGTCTTGCAGCAGGCTCCCGGCAAAGAAGAACAGTTTCTTGTAGGGAACATATTCGCCGAACGGGACGAGATGCATCTTGTCGTAGCGTCCCACAATGCGGCCGTCCGGAGCGATGAAGTCCGCGGAGTTAAATTGGTCGTATCCGCGCTTCACCTGCGGGTCCGCGTCGAATGCAATGTCCCCAACGATCATCGGCGCATTGGCCGCACGCGCCAGGCTGGAGATCGCCGCGTGATACTCCTGGCTGGAGATGGCCGCGCGCAACGCCGGATCGATCTCATAGAAGTCGTTCGGCGCCTCCGGCCACACGATCAGGTCTGTCGGCTGCAGATAACGCGTGCCGCCGGAATCCGCGCGCAGTTGTTCAGGAACAGGGCCCGCGCAGTGAGTCCCAGCCAGCTCGGGGATACCATCACAGGCCTCATCTGCCGGAGGAAAGAGGCTTAGCTCCGAAAACGTGCGCAGCTTCTCGCCCATTGTAAGTGGAGGCCCGGCCTTGGCTGCCTCCGCTCCTACCTCAAGGTTCTCCTGCAAAAGAGTTGCCGTCGCCTGCGTTCCCTCGTGGATTGGCGGAACAGTTCGTCTTAGAGAGACAACATACAGCAATAGGACCGCGACACAGGCCACCGCCAGCGCAGGCCGCGTGTAGCGCCGTGCTTTGAGCGAAATCCGCATCAGCCAAAGCGCATTCACCGACGCGATTACAAAGGAAATTCCATACGCTCCTACATACGGCGCAAGCCGCGTCAGCAGCGGATTATCCACCTGCGTGATGCCCAGCAGGTCCCATGGAAACCCGGTAATCCGCGCCCGCGCCAGCTCCACCGCAACCCAGGCGAACGGACTGAGCAGAAGCGCGCCTTGTACTCCCAGGTTTATTCGCCCCAGGTTGGCGCGCCGAAACGCGGCGATCAGCGCGCCGAAGATCGCATGATAGAGCCCGAGGTAGAGGCAGAAGAGAACCAGAATCCCGGCCGCCGCAGGTTTTGCGATCCCACCATACAGGTGCATCGTCGCGTAGACCCAATAACAGTTCCCCAGGTACCAGACAAACCCCGAGGCATAGCCCAGCGCCGCGCCCTGGGCCACGCGAAGCGGCCGCCCAGCGGCGTCATTGCCGGTAAGTGCCCACAGCAAAGGGGCCAGCGCAACCCAGCAGAACGCCGTCCGCCAAACCGGCACAGGTCCCGCAATCGGAAAGGGCAGTATCTGCAGCAGCCCCGACAAAAACGCCAACGCCCACAGCCGAACCGGAATCAATCGCATTGTTACGCAGTCTAACATTGCGACGCCGTCGCCACTATCCCATGCACTATACACGGCTCTGGAGTGGCTTCCACCAACCCGCAAATGCAGGCCCAATAACTGTTGTCGGCTGACCTTAGCAAACGATTAACTGCTAAGGAAGGTCTGCACAAGTGTTCGAGATTCCCTCGGCGGCTAAAGCCGCATTGGAAATAGGCCGCTTGCGGCGGGACTAAAGTTCCGCCCTTTCAAAACGGGGACTTATGCAGAGATTCCCTAAATAATTGGCTGCTCCACTTATTTTATTTGCAAGAACGTTTCTACTTATGTATTCTCTGTGTTGACACATGTCTACGCACTTAGGCGCAGAGCTGTCTCTAAGTGAATGGTCGCACCTATTGGAATAATCCGGGCGACACGCCGGAAAAATGCGGTTGGGGAAGTTGGTTCACAATCGCAACAAGGAGGCAACACGTGGAAGTAAGCAGAATTATCGCGGAGATTGACGAACAGATTTCAAAACTTCAACAGGCACGCGAACTGCTCTCGGGCACCGCCGTGAAGGTCAAGGGCCGTGGTCGCCCCAAGGGAAGCAAGAATGCCAAAACCGCCGCCAAGGCCGCGCCCCGCAAGCGCAAGATCAGCGCCGAGGGCCGCAAGCGCATCGCGGAAGCCATGAGGAAGCGCTGGGCAGAGCGCAGGAAGCTGGCCGCAAAGGCCCCCGCAGCCGCAAAGTAGCACCTGCCCGGGTCCTCCACGAGTTACCTTTCAAGCAGGGCGCAGCGCTCACCCCATGGGGGGGCGCTGCGTCGTTGCGTTTAAATTCAAAGTTCCGCCACAACCTTCGACAGGAGATCCTGCTGCAAGCTTCCACAAGAGGGCCATCCACCTAGCGCGTAACCACAACCTCGCGCATGTTGTCCTTGGCCAGGAAGAAATGAAATCCCTTGAACGACTCGAGCAGCCGCTCAATCTGGCGGTTCGTATAGTTTGTCAGCATCGGATACTCCCCCGCGCGCTGCACGTCCACGGTGTTTGTACCGGTCAGGTGATAACGGTGGAAGCCCGTCTTCGCCGCCCCCGATGCAGACACTCCCGCCGGCGGATGAAACAACGCCAGCATCTGTCCCTCCGGCACCATCACCGCGTGGATACGCTCGAGCACTGGAACCAGCAACTCCTCGGGCAGATAGTCCGCCGTGTCCCAGAACAGGACCACATCGAACCCGCGCCCGGAAAAGTTCAGGTGCGCCGCCAGAAACCGCTCGACATCGAGGCGCACCGCCTTGCCGTCCTCCTGGGGAAGGGACCAGTCGTGCTTGGCCGCGTCCTCCACCAGGTTCGCCAGGTAGATGCTGTGCCCAAGCTCGGTAATAAAGTTGATGTTGGTCGACGACGTCGGACCGATATCCAGGACGCGCAGCGACTCTTCGCCGCGCAACCGCTGCAGCAGTTGGCCCCATCCGCTGGAATGGCGCGAGACGCGGCCGTTCTCCGTTGCCGCGCCGCCGGCCTTGTCCTTGCCGCCAAAGAAGCTGGTCATCTCTCGGTTTCCTTCCCGCTCAGCTCAGGTTCAAGACCTCGGCGTCCGTCGCGGTGTCCTCCATGCCCGGCAGCCGCGCCGAGACTTCTGTCGCGGCCTCCGACAGCTCAACATGGCCCTTCATGCTCGCGTTCTCCTCGATCGACAATCTCGCCGCGACGATATCTCCCTTCACCACCGCCGTATCGCGCAGCTCGACCCGCCCCGATACACGCAGATCGCCTTCGACCAGCCCGAAGACCACCACCTCGCGCGCGTCCACATCCGCCATCAGGCGCGCATTCGGCCCCACCGTCAGCCGGCTCTCCGGCAGCGAGATCATGCCTTCCACCACGCCGTCCATGAACAGGTCCTCTTTACCCGTCACCTCTCCTCGAATCGTGACGGACCTCCCAATAACGGTCGAACCCTCGGCTGGCTTCATCGGCTTGTCGCTCTCCCCGGCTGCAATGATGGCACTTAAACTGCATTCATCGTACTTGCCGAACTATACCAGTCCCGCGTTCCAAGGCAAACCCACACGGTAAATTCACGCTAAACCCAATATATAAGTCTGAAGGCGCGCCCCTCGTCCTGGGGCGAAGAAACCCAAGGTCCGTTTTCCACGTCAAACCCAGGTAGACGGCAGACTGCATTCGCCCCAAACGATGAAAACCGCACNNATGCGGCGGCCTCGCAGGACACTCCCGCCGCGTCCCTGCCCGCCGTGCCGGCCCGCACCTGGATCGTCGACTGCGCCAACAACGAAGCCATCGTCATCCAGCACCCTGATTCCTTCCTGCGCTATCGCCTGCATGTGATCGACGAAAAAGGCGACCACCTGCGCGACCAGATTGAGACTCCCGAGGGCAGTGTCGGCCGCAACCTACAGAGCAATGGCCGCCCACTCACCCCGGCCGAGGACGCAGCCGAACGTCAGCGCCTCAACAACCTGCTCGCCTCGCCTGCCGCCTTCGCCCGCCACATCCGCAACGAACAGAACAACAAGCAGATGGGCGTGAATCTCCTCAAACTCATGCCCGACGCCATGCTCTGGAGCTACGCCCCCGGCCAGCCCCAGCTCCCCAACCAGCCCACAGGCGGTCCCGCGCTGGTTGTCCTCGACTTCAAGCCCAACCCCGCGTGGTCGCCGCCAACCATGGAATCCGAGCCGCTCACCGGCCTCGAAGGCCGCGTCTGGATCGACCCGCGCACCCGGCGCATGGTCCGCCTGGAAGGCAGCCTCACGCGCGCCGTCAACATCGGCTGGGGCTTTGTCGCCCATCTTTATCCCGGCGGCACCGTCACCCTGCAGCAGGCCAACGTCGGGGGCCAGCGATGGATCGTCGAACACATCGTCGAGCAGCTCAACCTGCGCGCGCTGCTGTTCAAAAACGTCCATCAGCGCCTCGTCTTCGACACCGCGGACTACCAACCCGTCCCCGCCATGCCCTACCAGCAAGCCATCCAGATACTGCTCGACACCCCGCTCCCCACTCATTGACGCCCACCAGTCTCAAATTGCAACAGACCGTCTGCGTGAGTAATGAATTCGTGACGATGCGCCGCCAGAAGTGAGAAGATAGCGGAGACATGGAAGCGACAGGTTTTGCAGTAGCCATCATGGCCGCGGGCAAGGGCACGCGGCTCAACAGCAAGCGGCCCAAGGTGCTGCACGAGGTGGGCGGACGCGCCCTGCTGCTGCACGTTATCGCCGCCGCCAAGACGCTGGTCCCCGCCAAAGAGATCTATTGCATCGTTGGCCACGGGGCGGAGCGGGTGCGGGCCGCGGTGGCCACCACGGGTGTCTCGTTTGTCCCGCAACCAGACCAGCGCGGCACCGGCCACGCCATGCAGGTGCTCAAGGTCTGGCTGGAGCTCTCCGGCGCGCCGCTTCCGAAGCACCTGCTCGTTCTCTCGGGCGACGTTCCGCTGATCCGCCCGGAGACGCTCTCCGCGCTCTGCGAGCTGCACCTGAAAGAGCGCGCCGCGATGTCCATCCTGACCGCGGTTCCCGAGAATCCCACCGGCTACGGCCGCGTCCTGCGCCTCACCGCAGGCCAGCCTGAGGTGCTTGCCATCGTCGAGCAGAAGGCGCTGACGCCAGCCCAGCTTGCCACGCGCGAGATCAACTCCGGAATCTACTGCTTCGAGACCGCGGCGCTGTTCAGCAAGCTCGACCTGCTCTGCACCGACAACGCGCACGGCGAGCTCTACCTGACGGACGTGGCAGCCCTGCTGGTGGCCGACGGCCAGCGCGTCGTGGCCTTGCAGGCCGAGAGCGTGGACGAGGTGCTGGGCGCTAACACCATCGCCGAGGTGATGCACCTGGATGCGACCATGCGCGCTGCCAATGCGCGCCGCCTGATGGCCCAGGGCGTCACCATCTACCGCCCCGACACCTGCGTCATCGACGCCGAGGTCAGCATCGGGCCGGACACGGTGATCGAGCCGTACGTCCAGCTACTGGGCGCGACGCGCATCGGCTCGGAGTGCCGCATCCGCTCCTACTCGGTCATCCAGCACTCCGTCCTGGGCAACTGCGTCATAGTGCGCAACGGATGCATTCTGGACCGCGCGGAGGTCGGCGACGGCGCGGTCCTCGGCCCCTATGCCCACCTGCGGCCGGAGAGCCGGATCGGCGAGATGGCCCACGTCGGCAACTTCTGCGAGACCAAGAAAGTGACCCTCGGCCGCGGCTCCAAGGCCAACCATCTGACGTATCTGGGCGATGCGGTCATCGGCTCGGGCGTCAACGTCGGCGCGGGCGTCATCACCTGCAACTACGACGGCGCGAAGAAGCACACCACCACCATCGGCGACGGGGTCTTCGTCGGCTCCGACTGCACGCTGGTTGCGCCGGTCAGCATCGGGGACGGGGCGTACGTCGGCGCGGGCTCCTGCATCACCCATCCCGTTCCCGCCGGAGCGCTGGCCATCGGCCGCGGCCGCCAGGTCACCAAAGAGGGCTGGGTCGCCGCACGCCGCGCCGCCCGGGCCGCGGCACGCGATGCAGACCAGTCCGGCACACAGTCCCCCGCCCAAACTAGCGAAAAAAAGAAGTAGCCCTTCGCCTCCCGGCGATGTGATGCCCCGCGCTGCACTGCCGATAGACACCACATACCCGCTCGCGGCTGCGACCGGTCGCATGACGGCAGCGCCCCTGGAGCGCTTTCGGAGCGCCTCGTACCGTTGGAGCGGCCCTGGAGAGCAACGGAAGCCCACCCAAAACCACAGGGCAGCGGAGAGCATTGGCCTATGCAACAGGAAATCGCGCAGACGCAGCAGGGATTCATGCCAGCGCCGCTGGGAGAGATGCCGGGGCAGCAGGAAGTTGTCAATGGGCGGCAGGACCACATCCTGGTGGTCGACGACGAAGCCCCGGTGCGCGGCGTCCTGGTGCAGATGCTTGGGCGCAGCGGATACGACGTCACCGCGGTGGCCGACGCCGAACAGGCCCTGCTCCATCTGCAGGACGACCCCGGCTGCGACCTGGTCCTGGCCGACGTCATGATGCCCGGCGCCAACGGCCTCACCCTGCTCGACGTCATCGGTCGCAACCACCCCGGCGTTCCCGTCGTTATGCTGACCGCGCTGCACGACATCCACGTCGCCACCAACGCCTTCCGCCGCGGCGCCGTCGACTACCTGCTCAAGCCCTTTGAGCGCGCCCAACTGCTCGATGTCATCCTACGCGCGCTCGACCACGGTCGCCTACAGAAGCAGAACGCCGCCTACCGCCAGAACCTGGAGCAGATCATCAACTTCCGCACCAGCCGTCTGCGCGCCACCATGCACGACCTGGAGAAAAGTTACAACATCACGCTGGAGGCCATGGGCGACGCGCTGGACCTGCGCGACAGCGAGACCGAAGGCCACTCCCGCCGCGTCACCGCCTACACCATCGCCCTGGCCCGCGAGTTCGGCCTCGACCCTGAGGCACTGCGCGTCATCGCGCGCGGTGCCTTCCTGCACGACATCGGAAAGATTTCCACACCCGACGCCATCCTGCTCAAACGCGGAGCGCTTACCGCCAATGAGACCGAGATCATGCGCCAGCACTGCGTGCGCGGATACGAGATGGTGCACAAGATCCCCTTCCTGAGCGACGCCTCCGAGATCGTCTACGCCCATCAGGAGAACTTCGACGGCAGCGGCTACCCGCGCGGCCTGCGCGGCGAGGAGATCCCCCTGGGGGCGCGCATCTTCGCCATCGCCGACACGCTCGACGCCATCACCTCCGACCGCCCCTACCGCAAGGGCCTCAGCTTCGCCCAGGCCCGCGAAGAGATCGCGCGCTGTAGCGGAAGCCAGTTCGATCCGCAGATCGTCAAAATCTTCCTCGGCATGCCCATCGAACTGTGGAGCGACATACGCAAAGAGGTGGAACACGCCCCCGCCGGGACCTTCGGCGTAACCCTTTAGAACCTAACCCCTGGAACTTTGAAACCGCTGCGCTTGCACCCGGCAGACCGCGCGGCCTACCATCGGCTTGCGATCCACTCTCGAGGGCGAACCCCATGGAACCCAGCAAACAGAAGCTCTCCGAACAACAACTCCGCGACCTGCTGACAGAGCTGCCCGAGTGGGCGTTGCAAGACGGCAAGCTGGTCCGCAATTGGACACTGCCCACCTTCGTCGAGGCCATTGCCTTCGTCAACCGCGTGGCCGGCATTGCCGAAGAGGCCCAGCACCACCCCGACATCGACATCCGCTACAACCTGGTCAAACTCGCGCTGGTCTCGCACGACGCCGGGGGCATCACCGCGCGCGACGCCCGGATGGCGCGCCAGCTCAGCGCGGCCTTCCCCACCGCTCCCGCCTGAGTCCCCGCACGCCGCGCCCCGCTTGGTGGTAGTCTTGTAATCCAGAGCAGAGTTCGCTCCCAAGTTTCGGCCAGAACCGGGAAATTCGCCGCCCCTGGTCGATTCAGTTGCGTCACTGGCCTCCCGGCACGGACAATCGACCGTTCGTGCCGCCTTTTTTGGCAAAACGACGCCAATTGTCCCTCTTTACTTTATTTATTCGCACCTATGACGAAAATCCTGCATCCCATCTACAATCAGCGATAAACTAGATGTAGCGTCCATGAGCCAAGGAGACAACACGATGACGAAAGCCGATCTGGTCGATAAAGTAACCGCCCTCGGAGACCTCACCCGCCGCGACGGAGAGATCATCGTCGATACCCTCTTCGAGTCCGTCATCGGAGCGCTGAAGTCCGGCGACAAGATCGAGATCCGCGGCTTCGGCAGCTTCCGCACGCGGCAGCGCAACTCCCGCATCGGGCGCAACCCCAAGACCGGCGAGCGCGTCGATGTCCCGGCCAAGCGTGTCCCCTTCTTCAAGCCCTCGAAGGAACTGCGCGACTCGGTCAACCCCGGCGGTGCCAAGAGCCCGCTGATCGCCAAGGCCGTCAGCACCAACCCCGTCGACCCCCATCACCCCCCAGCCATGTAGTCTTGGGCTCAGGTGCAGACAAATTAAGAAACGAGACGGCAAACAATGCCGCCTCGTTTCTTGTCTATGCAGTAATCCTGCCTGCCCTACTCCACCACGCCGCTCTTCGCAGCAGCAACAAACTCCGTCGCCGTCTTCACAATGAAGTCCAGCATCTCCCGCGTCAGCCCCGGATAGACGCCGATCCAAAAGACCTGGTTCATCACGAAGTCGGTGTTCGACAGCTCGCCCACCACGCGCGTCTCCCAGCCCTCATACGCCGGCTGGCGCAGCAGGTTCCCCGCAAACATCAGCCGCGTCCCAATCTTCTGCGCCTCCAGAGC
>PLOU01000217.1:0-1176 GCA_003142235.1 Granulicella sp. | reverse complement strand
ATCTGTGAGAGGCCGAGCGCCGCCTGCATCTCGGTCGCCTTCAGGTTGTAGCCGATGTGCGAGTAGGTGTACTTGTGGTCGTATCCGCAGGGCAGCGAGCCGAGTTGCCAGCCGAAGCGCTTGCCGCATGTGTTGTCCTTGCCCGGCTCGCACCAGCAGTCGCGGCCCCAGTCGCGGAAGCTGTCGATCAACACCTGTAGCGTCAGATTGTCGGTCAGCACCGCGCCGCCCTCGCCCATGGTGATGTGGTGCGCGGGATAGAAGCTGACGGTTGCGATGTCGCCGAAGGTGCCCACCTTGCGCCCCTTCCAGGTCGAGCCCAGCGCGTCGCAGCAATCCTCAATCAGCCACAGATTGTACTTCCTACAGAAGGCCGTGACCGCGTCGAGGTCGAAGACGTTGCCCAGCGTGTGCGCGATCATTACGGCCGTCATCTTCGGGCTGTACGCGGCTTCGAGCTTCGTCGCATCAATTTCATACGTCGGCAGCGTTACATCGACGAAGACAGGCACCAGCCGGTTCTGAAAGATCGGGTTCACCGTCGTGGGAAATCCCGCCGCAACGGTCAGCACCTCGTCGCCCGGCTTCAGTTGCCGCGCGCCCAGCTTGGGCGAGGTCAACGCACACAGCGCGACCAGATTTGCGCTCGACCCCGAATTAACCAGGTTCGCTGAACGCACGCCGACAAACTTCGCCAGCCTTCGCTCGAACTCCCTGGCAAAACGGCCCGCCGTGAACCACCCGTCCAGCGCCGAGTCCACCACCGAGCAGATGTCCTCGGCCCCAATCACCTTGCCCGACACAGGCACCACCGACTCGCCCGGCACAAACTCCCGCGCCGGAAACTTCGCCGCGTGGTACTGCGCCGTCAACTCAAGAATCTGCCGCCGAAGCTCTTCCGCCCGATCGCTCATAAGCTTTAAGAATACACATCCTGAGAGTCCATCCCTACCCGCGTCATGCTCCGCGCTGGCGTTCGACGGCCGTGTACCCGTGCCACGCCGCGGTCCGCCGGATCGACTCCTCCAGTCCCACCGTCTGGCGCAGCCCCAGCAGCTCCTCCGCGCGCTCCACCGAAGGAACATAGCGCGCCGGCTGTGCGCCCGGCACAGCCGGCTGTGCAACGCGAATCTCGGTTGTAGGCACCAGCGTCGCTGCCACGCACTCCGCCAGCTC
>PLOU01000200.1 GCA_003142235.1 Granulicella sp. | reverse complement strand
GCTGTCTGGATCTCGCAGCGCAATTAGACGAAAGAATGATCGAATAGCAGCCAGCCGAATGTTACGCGTTCGGACAGAGTTGCCGCGCTTCATTTCAAGACTGTCGAGAAAGGACAGGATTGCGGGCACATCGATATCGAGAACCTTTATGGCCACCGGCTCTATGCCGGTTGTGGTCTTGAGAAACTGTAGCAGCAAGCGGAAGGTATCCCGATAGCTCGCGATCGTTTGCGGACTTGCCCGGCGATGATTGCAGAGATGCTCGGAGAAGAACACTTGCAGATGTGGCCCGATGAGCGAGTGGGAAGGCTTCATTGTGTACCTCCCGAAGTCGCATAGAGCCGGAACCTCTCTGCGGCAGAACCAAGCAGCTCTGGGGTTGCGGTCAAGTACCAATAACTGTCTTGTGGCCGCACATGCTCCAGATAGACCGATAGAGTTGGTAAAAGCGCCTGTACGTCAGCACCTTCCTGATACCCCCTCAAAGGCGGCAAGGTCAAGGGCGAGACCCTGACCGACTGGTCGATCTGGTCGGTGGTCGAGCGGTCGGGCAAGCAAATCGGCATCGAGCGCTTCGGCGCCCACGATCTGCGCCGCACCTGCGCCAAGCTCTGCCGCAAGAACGGCGGCGACCTCGAGCAGATCAAGTTCCTGCTCGGGCACTCTTCAATCCAGACGACGGAACGATATCTTGGCTCGGAGCAGGAAATCGCCATTGCGGTGAACGATACCTGAACGGCGAACCCCTGCGCTGCGCCCAGTGCCGCCCGCGGCCTGGAACCGCCCGCTGCCGGATGACCCGGAGTCGGAACTGTGCGGTGCATAGCGCAGGGCAGGGGCGGTCTAGCCGCGAATGATGATCTCGACGGCTTCCGGGGCGACGTTGAACGTCAGCGCCAAGCCGCGCTTCGCCTCGGTGAGGAGTACATTGCGGCCGCAGGCATCGGCAAGGACAGCAAGCAGGACCGCAAGGGGCCGCTGTTCCGCACCGTCAAGGGCCGCACGGGGGAGCTGACCGGCAATCCCCTGCTCCAGTCCGATATACGGCGGATGATTCGCCGGCGGGCCAGCCAGGCCGGCATCGAGACCGAGATCGGCTGCCACACCTTTCGCGCCACCGGGATCACGGCCTACCTCAAGAATGGAGGTCGGCTGGAGATCGCCCAGCAGATGGCCAACCACGAGAGCACCCGCACCAACGGCCTCTACGACCGGCGCAGCGATGAGATCTCGCTCGATGAGGTCGAGAGGATTGTGATCTGAGGCGAAGAGCAAAAGGGGATACCTACCCCACGGAACCCATCGAGAAAACGCGCCTACGGGCATCCTGACGCGAGATATTCCCACCTTTTTCGGGAGAATTTCAAATACAGTCAGCTACAGCTAGGATTGGCTCTATAGCTGCCCCGCCGCTTTCAAATCGGCTGCAAAAGTGGATAGCGCCATAACCAGAGTGTCCGGCGCGTCCTGCAAGGACACTGCACCATAACCGGCATACCACTTGGCCGCCCGCTCACTTTTGGCGTCGATGATGAGGATCACGCCGCCAACTTCGGTCGCGGCTCTGATGCAACGCCTAGCCGCTGCGCCGAGAAGTTGGCCGCCAAGCCCCTGCCCCTGTAGGCCGATATGCGTGGCGAGACGAGCCAACCTAAATCCCGGCACATCATGACGGGCAAGGCCGTGGCGCAGAATTTCCGGTATGCGCTCATAGGTGAGCGCAGCCGGAGCTAGGCTATAGAAACCAAGAATTTTTGTGGGATTGCTGTCGTCAACCGCCAGAAAAGTCTTCGCGCCCCCCAGTTCATGACTCTGCCGCGCATAGCGCCGGAGGAAGTCGTTCATATCAGCATTGCCGCAATCGAAAGCTTTGCGGTCATGCGTCTTGGCTATAGCCTCTTCGTGCCAGAGCGGGAGTTTCATGCGGCTGGCTTCGGCATCGCAGCGATGGCCGCCCGCAGCTTGGCATTGGGCGCGGGTGGAAATTCGAGGAGATTGAGTACGCACAAGCTATCGCGCTCCGACAGCGTTACGACCTCGGAGGCCGCAATCACGGCGTCCGCTTCGCGGAGCGCCGTCTGGGTTACAAAATCCGTCAGGTCGGTATGGCGCAGCGCCGCCGCCCGCACAAGTTTCGACTTGGCTAGCGGCGTAACCCGTAGATTCATACGTTTATTGTCGTCAACAGCAACACGCGGCATTGCAAACCATCCTTACTTGTACTCTTTCAAAGAGTACGCCTGTATATGGGCCTTGTCAAGGACGAAAAGCCCGTGTTTTCCAGGGCGGAGAACCTGGTGCTGATCGGCCCTCCCGGCATGGGCAAGACGGGACTGGCGTCAGACCTGTTGTTGAAGGCCCTGGAGAATGGATACCGCTGCCAGTTCATCCGCGCCCAGGACCTGTTCGACCAGATGTATGCCTCGCTGGCAGACCGCTCCTCGCGCCAACTGCTCAACCGCCTGGCCCGGCTGGATGTCCTTTTGATCGATGAGCTTGGCTATCTAACGCTGAAGCCCGAACAGTCCAACATCTTCTTCAAGCTGATGGAAGAGCGCTATCACCGCCACTCCACCATCATCACCACCAACCTCGGGTATAGCGAATGGGGCAACTTCCTTGGCAAGGCTACCGGGTAGTAGTCGATGTTGATTTGGAGAAATTCTTTGATCGGGTTAATCACGACGTTCTCATGGACCGACTTGCTAAGCGCGTTACCGATAAGGCTGTTCTACGGCTAATTCGGCGGTACTTGCAGGCCGGGATTATGGCGAATGGNNCCGCTCTCGCCCCTGTTGGCCAATGTGCTGCTGGATGAAGTAGATAAGGACCTGGAGCGGCGTGGACATCGCTTCGCTCGGTATGCCGATGATTGCAACGTTTACGTTCGCAGTCAAAGGGCTGGTGAGCGGGTATTGTTGTCGCTGCGAAAGCTGTATGCGAAGCTGCACCTTCGGGTGAATGAGAAGAAAACCGAGGTTGGCCCGGTCTTCGGGCGCAAGTTCCTTGGCTACTGCCTACGGCAGGGGACAAAGGACACGGTGGAGATCGCGGTCGCTCCAAAGGCAATCGACACATTCAAGCAGCGCATAAGGCTTATCACTCGCCGGGTAGGTGGAAAAGGCATGAAGCAAGTTGCTGAACAACTGCGGAGCTATCTGCCGGGATGGAAGGCTTACTTCCGCCTTGCACAGACACCGCGAACGTTCAGAGACCTGGACTCATGGATACGCCACAGACTTCGGGCCATTCAGCTCAAGCACTGGGGCTCCGGGAAGACTGTTTACAGCCGTCTCAGGGCACTGGGTGCTTCCCATGAGCGGGCCACGCTGTGTGCTTGCGGCACAGGTAGCTGCTGGCACAATAGCGAGTCCAGCCTGAATCCAGTGCTCACCATCAAATACTTCGACCGCCTTGGCTTCCCTCGTCTCACTTGACCTCAACTTTTCGAACCGCCCGGTGCGGACCCGCATGCCGGGTGGTGTGGCAGGGGAGCAGCTCACGCTGCCCCCTATGCCGATT
>PLOU01000143.1 GCA_003142235.1 Granulicella sp. | reverse complement strand
TGGCAGGGGGAGGGGGAGAACAATTGACGAACAGATGGCGAACAAACGGCAAGCGACTCCTGCAATTGCTCCGCGCCCAAAAGTCGTTCCGCCAACCTAACGCCGCCCTGGTGTATTCTGAAGGAAAGCGATGATTTTTTCTAGAGATTATGTCGGGTATCTGGCGCGCCAGACGGTGAAGCACCTGGTGGACGCCAAAGTGATTGGGACGGCGAAGGCGACCGTCTTGAACGAGCGGGTGACCGCTGCCATGATCGATGAACTGGCGCTGGAAGACCGCATCAACGACGAGGTCCGCGTCATCCTCGACGCCTTCCAGGAAGACATGCTGCGGACCGGCGCGAACTATCAGGAGATGTTTAAAAAGGTGAAGAACGAGTTGGCGCGCAAGTACAAGGCGGTGCTGTGAGGATCTCGAGCGACAAGGTGAACAAGCTGGCGCACACCATCGCCGACACGCTGGCCGAGATCGACGAGTGCGACTTTCTGGAGGACCGCAACACCATCCGCCAGGAGGCGCGCAAGGCGCTCGAGAAGCTGCTGGCCGAGGAGACCAAGCTCGACGCCAACGCGCGGCTCAAGATCGCCTCCCAGCGCAAGATCATCCTCGAAGGATCGCAGGAGTGGGAGATCCTCTACCGCAAGTACTACAACGACGAGGTCAAGAAGCTGGGCCTGTAAACGCGCCGGTCCTCCTGCCCTGGTTGAGTAGCGATTTGCCGGCTGATATAGTTGAACCTGCACTGGAGAAAACATCCTCCTGTCGCGCGACGATGGCGTTATGGTGTAACTGGTTAACACGCCGCCCTCTCAAGGCGGAGAGTCCGGGTTCGAGCCCCGGTAACGCTACCATCCTCTTATCAATCATTTAAATGGTATTTCAAGGGTGCGCTTTTACCCCGGCAGGGCGGCAGCAACAAATCGTTTATCATCAAACCAGTTGCCACGGCTGCAAACTGGGAACCTCTACGGTTGAGGTTCACGGTTGTCTCACATCCATTGCCGTTGTTTGAACCCATTATTCGGATAGATACTCAGCGCTAAAGGAGAGCCGTCGAAGATGTTGATCGTTACCGGAGGCGCGGGCTTCATCGGCAGCAACCTGGTCCACGAGCTGAATGCCCATGGCATCACGGACATTCTGGTGGTGGACAACCTGGCCAATGCGCGGAAGTTCCAGAACCTGCACGGCGCGCGCTATGTGGATTACATGGACAAGCGGGAGTTCCGCCGCGTCATTGCGGAGGATGCGCTGGGAGGCGGCAGGATCGAGGCGATCCTGCACCAGGGTGCCTGCTCCAACACGCTGGAGGACGACGGCGCGTACATGATGGACAACAACTTCCAGTACACGAAGGAGGTGTTGCGGTTTGCCATCGCGCAGGGCGCGGCGCTGGTCTTTGCCTCCAGTGCGGCGGTCTATGGGCTCTCCGGGCCGGGACACTTCACGCCGACGCTGGAGAACGAGCGGCCACTGAATGTCTATGGCTTTTCAAAGCTGGCCTTCGACCACTACTTCCGCAACCAGCTTGCTCTGGACCAGGTGCCGATCACGGCGGTAGGTCTGCGCTACTTCAATGTGTACGGGCCGCGCGAGCAGCACAAGGGGCGCATGGCCTCGGTGGTGCACCACTTCGCCAAGCAGATGAAGGAGACGGACAAGGTGCGGCTGTTTGCCGGCAGTGGCGGCTACGGCGACGGCGAGCAGCGGCGGGACTTTGTCTACGTGCGCGACCTGGCGCGGATGAATATGTTTTTCGCGGGGATTGGGCCCTACGCGTCCAAGGCCGGCGAGGAGCGCAAGGTCTATCGCGGCGTGGTGAATGCAGGGACAGGCGTCAGCCGCAGCTTCAACGATGTGGCGCGAGCACTGATGGCTGTGCATGGGAAGGCTGCGATCGAGTACATCCCATTTCCCGCCGATCTGGAGGGCCGCTACCAGCACTTCACCGAGGCCGACCTGACAGGCCTGCGGGCGCTGGGCTGCGATCTGAAGATGACAGGGCTGGAAGAGGGCGTTGCGGAGACCTGCGCCACGCTGCGCGCGATCGGCGGATAGTTCAGGCCGGTCGATCGGACGAAGCGAGAAGTGCGTCGACGGCCTCAGGCAGAGAGGCGAAGCAGCGGTCGGCAAGTTGGCGTGCGGTCTCATCTCCTGATTTCCGGTGTTCGGGATCGCCTTCGAGGAAGAAGGAGGTCATGCCCAGGCGATGGCCGAACTCGATGTCGGAGAGCGAGTCGCCGATCATGACACTGGATATTGCGGCGATCTCCGGGAAGTCGGCGCGGGCCTGATCGAAGAGGCCGGGGAGCGGCTTGCGGCAGTTGCACTGCTGCGCGTCGTGAGGGCAGAAGTAGAAGGCGTCGATGTGCGCGCCCTGCGGCTGCAACCAGCTTTGCAATACGGAGTGGATCTGGCGCACATCATCTGCTGTGTAGAGTCCCAACGAAATGCCACGCTGGTTTGAGACCACGACCACGCGCACTCCCGCGCGGTTGAGTCGGCCGATCGCCTGGGGGACGCCGGGCAGCGGCTGGAACTCGCTCCAGGAGGTCACATAGCGGCCTTCGGGCAACTTGCGATTGAGTACGCCGTCGCGATCCAGGAAGACGGTGCGCAGGGTGCGGAGTGAAAAGCTGTTAGCGGAGTCGGACACCCCGTTATGATACCAATAGCGTTGTCGATACCTAGCGGCGCGCGGAACGAGTTCTGAACGCAGCGGCACAGAGAGTGAGGGAACCATGTCCAGTAGTCCCGATGCCGCAAGCATCTTCGGTACGGCCATTGCGGAACACTTGGAGGTTGTGCGCCAGGTGGAGGCGCAGCATCCGGTGCTGGAGGCGATTGCGCAGGCGATGACGGCGACGCTGTGGGCCGGCGGCAAGATTCTGTGGTGCGGCAACGGCGGCAGCGCGGGCGACTCGCAACATCTGGCGTCAGAACTGGTGGGGCGCTATCGACGCCAGCGGCGCGGCATGGCGTCGGTGGCGCTGACCACGGACAGCTCCGCGTTGACCTCGATAGCCAACGACTATGGGTACGAGGCGGTCTTCTCGCGTCAGGTGGAGGCGCTGGGCGTAGCTGGCGATCTCTTGGTGGGCATCTCCACCTCCGGCAATAGCCAGAACGTAGTGGCCGCGCTCGAGGCGGCGCGCAGTCAGGGGCTTACGACGGTGGCCTTTACCGGCGCGGGGGGCGGCAGAATGGCCAAACTGGCCGATCATCTCTTTGCCGTCGCGTCGAAGGAGACGGCGCGCATTCAGGAAGCGCACATACTGGCTGGGCACATGCTCTGCGACTGGATTGAGCTGGACTGCGTGAGCGGGGCGGAGCGGGAGGGCGCTGTGGTTCTACAGATCGCCGCCGCCGCGCAGATCAAGGGAGCGCGATGATCGAGCAACTGCATGAGGTGATTCAGGAGATCGAGCAGAAGTGGACTGCCAAGCGCCTGTTGGTTGTGGGCGACGTGATGCTCGACAAATACATCTGGGGCGAGGTGGGCCGCATCTCGCCGGAGGCCCCGGTGCCCGTGGTGCGCGCCACTCACCAGAGCCATCAGCCGGGCGGCGCGGCCAACGTGGCCATGAACCTGAGCAAGTTGGGCGCGCACGCCGAGGTGATTGGGTTTACCGGAGGCGACGAGGACGAACGGCTATTGGCTAAAGGGTTGCGCGCGAATGGGATCTCGCCGGAGTTTGTGGTTTCGGAGGGATTTCCCACCATTACCAAGCAGCGCATCCTGGGGGGACGGCAACAGATGTTGCGGCTGGACAGCGAGCGGCTGGGCGCGCGATCGGAGGACGACTATGAACGGCTGGTGAAGAGCGTGCTGGCGCATCTGCCCGGTTGCGATGCGGTGGTGCTCTCCGACTACGCAAAGGGAGTGCTGACGGCGAAGGTCTGTCAGGCGGTGATTCAGGCTGCGCGCGGACAGAGAATTCCGGTGCTGGTCGATCCCAAGAGCGATGACTTCACACGCTATCGCGGGGCCACGACGATCTGCCCCAATCTCGGCGAGCTGTCCACTGCGGTGCATCTGGACGGGCGCGATTTGAAGCCCCTGCTGGATGCGTCTGAGGCGCTGGTGCCGGAGCTTGGCATCGAGTTCCTGACCGCGACGCTGGGCGAGAAGGGCATTGCGCTGGTTCGTCCGGGCAAAAGCTCTCTGGTTCCGGCCGTGGCGCGACAGGTCTTCGACGTATCGGGCGCAGGAGATACGGTGATTGCTGTGCTGGCCCTGTGTCTTGCCTCCGGGCTCAAGCCGGAGACCGCCGTGGAATTGGCCAATATTGCGGCCGGCATTGTGGTGGGCAAGGTAGGCACGGTTCCGGTGGAGAAGTACGAGCTGCTGGCCGCGCTTGCTCCGGAGATTGCCCTGCACGGCGAGGACAAAGTGGTGACGCGCCAGGAGTTGGTGCGCCGAGTGGCGCTGTGGAAGGCCAACGGCGAGCGGGTGGCGTTCACCAACGGCTGCTTCGATCTGCTGCACGTCGGGCACATCACGGTTCTGGAGCAGGCGCGGGGCTTCGGCGACCGGCTGATTGTAGCCATCAACAGCGATGCATCGGTGCGCAGCCTCAAAGGCCCCAGCCGCCCCATCGTAGGCGAGACCGATCGAGCCCGCGTGCTGGCCGCGCTGG
Organism: Granulicella sp.; assembly: GCA_003142235.1. GTDB lineage: Bacteria > Acidobacteriota > Terriglobia > Terriglobales > Acidobacteriaceae > Edaphobacter. The sequence goes on along the minus strand of PLOU01000143.1, from coordinate 7,937 downwards.
CCGCCGTCGATGCCGTGGTGGTCTTCGGCGAGCCGACTCCGCTAGAGGTCATCGTGGCCACGCGGCCCGACGTGATCGTCAAGGGAGGCGACTACGCCGTGGAGACGGTGGTTGGCGCCAGCGAGGTGATGGCTTGGGGTGGACAGGTCAAGATCGTCCCGCTGGTCGAAGGCTACTCCACGACTAAGATGTGTTCACGCTAACGGAGCGCTTCGACAATGAGTGCGAAGCTGAGGAAGCCGAGGAACAGAACGTCGAGCATCGCATTACAGCACGCTGTCTTCTTGCTCCGTTAAGCGAATATCTCAATAGCCCACAGAAGAACGGCCCTACGAACCGGGCGTGGGGCGATAGAAGTAGCAGTCCCGGGCAAACTCCGCCTGGAAGAGGTTGGTCGAGTCCTCCGCCTGCTCCGCGGCCCCCAGCATCAGATAACCGCCCGGCGCCATCTGGCGATAGACGTCGCTGAAGACGCAGCTGCGGTCCTGCTGGGGAAAGTACAGCAGCACATTGCGCAGCATCACCAGGTCGAAGACGGGCAGCTTGGGCAGCGGAGCGCACAGGTTGGCGTACTGGAAGCTGCACATGGCCTGCAGATTGGGCGTCACCTCCCACTCGTCTCCGTCGCGCACCAGGTACTTCACCAGCATCCGCGCCGGCAGGCCGCGATTGACCTCCATGCGGCGGTAGCGGCCGCGCTGGGCGTACTCGATCACTTGGCGCGAGAGGTCGGTGCCGAGGATCTTAACGTCCCAGCCCGCCAACTCCGCGAAGTGCTCGCAGATCAGCATTGCGATGCTGTATGCTTCCTGCCCGGTTGAACTCGCAGCGCTCCAGATCCGCAGTCTTCGTTCTGCCGCGTTGTTTTCGATCAGGCGCGGCAGAATGGTCTCCCGCAGTGCGTCGAACGGCTTGCCATCGCGAAAGAAGCTGGTCTCGTTGATGGTCATGGCCTCGGCCACGGCGCGGTGCAACTGCGGCGTCCGGTCGACGCGCAGAAGACTCACGAAGTCTTCCAGCGAGGCCGCCCCGGCCATGCGCGCGATCGGCGTAAGCCGCGTCTCGAACAGGGCGTTGCGCGAAGGGTCGATCAGGTTCGCCGACTCGGCAAGCACCAGTTGGCGAAGGTACGCGTAATCGGAATCAGAGCAACCCATGCACCACCTCTGGCTGCGGCGCGGAAGCGGCGTTTCCATTCTGCCGCAGCGACAAAGTTGTCATTGCAGAAGGGTCGCGGCCCGCGCGCCCACCTCGTCCCGCGTTCACTCGCCGCGTCAACTCGCCCGCCAGCGCGTTCAGCGGCAGCGGTTCGCGCGCGAGCCCCGCCTCGAAGACGCGCCCCGGCATTCCCCACACCGCGGAGGTGGCCTCATCCTGGGCCAGAACCACGCCGCCCGCCTCATGCACATGTCGCGCTCCCGCCAGCCCGTCTGAACCCATCCCGGTCATCACCAGAGCCAGCGTTCCAGCGCCGTAGAGCTTCGCCGCCGAGCTGAACAGGTAATCCACCGAAGGCTTGCAATGGTTCAGTGCTCGCTGCTGGTGAAGATGTACCAGAACATTGCGAACCCTGGCTCCAGTTGGCGCGTGCCCTATTGCTGCCTCCGCGACCTCCATGTGCGCGTCTCCCGGAGCCAGCCAGATGGTTCCCGGCTTCACCTCGGCTCCATCGTGCGCCTCGCGGACACGCAGCGCGCAGCAACGGTCCAGCCGCTCCGCCAGCTCGCCGGTAAACAGCTTCGGCATGTGCTGCACAATCATCACCGGCACGGGGAAGTCCTCTGCCAGCTTGGGCAGCACCACCTCCAGAGCTGTTGGCCCGCCGGTCGATACGCCGATCACCACAATCTCTACCTCTGCTCCGCCAGTCCCGCCAGCCGTCGAAGGCCCCGCAGCCGCCAGACCTTGAGAGAGCTTCGACTCCGCGATCTCCTGTCGCGTCGTCTTTCCTCGAACTCCCGACAGCACCTCGAAGCCAGATCCCGCAAGCGCGGCGATCTTGGGCAGCAACTGGCTGGCCAACGTCTTCATCGCGGTTGCCGGGTCGCTCTGCTCGCTGGGCTTCATCACATAGTCTGCCGCGCCCATGGCGAGCGCGTCCAGGGTGGAGCGCGCGCCCCGCTGCGTATAGGCGCTGCACATGATCACCGGCAGGCCCGGCTCCTCCAGGCGCAGCCGCTCCAGCACATCCAGCCCATGCATGCGCGGCATCTCGAGGTCCAGCACCACCACATCGGGGCGCAGCCGGATCACCGCCGCCAGGCACTCCACTCCGTCCCCCACCACGCCGCACAGCTCCATCGCCGGCAGATCGCTCGAGTGCTTCTGTCCGTGCGTCTGGAAGAGCGTCCGCAGCACGCCGCGCATCACCGCGGAGTCGTCCACCGCCAACACTCGTATCGGTCTCGCCGTTCCCGTATGCATGGTTACTGTCCCTTCCCCTGTGTCTTGCAATTGCCTCTTCTTCTCACGCAGCCAGGCCAATCATCGCCAACTTCTCGCGCAGGCTCTCTGGCGTGAACGGCTTCATCAGGAACTCGTCGGCGCCGTAGTCCAGCGCCTGGCAGATGTACGAGTTGTCCGCTTCGGTGGTCACCATCATCACCTTCATCGGCGGCTGTAGGCCCGCCTCGCGCAGTTGCCTGACACACTCCAGGCCGCTCATCTTCGGCATGTTCACATCCAGCAGCATGAAGTCGAACAGCGACGTGCCGCGCAGCATCTCGAGCGCCTGGTCCCCATCCATCGCCTCCTCGCAGCTCAGGCCCATGCCCTCCAGCAGTTGACGCAGGTACTGGCGAATAAATCTTGAATCGTCCACAATCAACGCCCTCATCTCTATTCTCCCTGCCTCTCCTGCTTCAATCTCCCAATCGGGCCGCTCTCACCGCCAAACAGCCCGCTCTCGGCCAACCGCGATGGTCGCAGCCGCTGCGGGTCCAGGCGCACCATCAGCCCGGACGGCAGTTTGTACGCTCCGTCGAACAGTTCCTGGCTGCGCGCGTCGAGCCCGCTGGGGTTTGCCTCCAGCGCACTGGGTTCGACCGCGATCACTCCGCCGATACCATCCACCATCAGCCCGAAGCGTTCCTCGTTCTGCTCGTCGTCGAAGACCAGAACGCAGTTCGCCCCGGTCCAGCACTGCAACCCAAGCAGCGCCCGGAAGCACACCGTTGTCAGCACATCTCCGCGATAGGGAAGCACTCCGGCGATGTACGGTGGAGCAAGCGGCACGCGCCGCGGCACCGTCGATCCCAGGACCTCGCGTATCTGCCGCGTGTCGATGCCAAACAACCCGGTCCCCACGCGCAGCGAGCAGATCGACAGTGTGTCGCCCGCATTCGCCCCTGTCACCTCAGCGCTCCTCATGCGACCTCCTTCAGGATCGCCATCTGCGGCTTGCCGGCCTGCCGCGCAAACTCGCGATGCACCGTGGTCACGCGGTCCTTCACCATGGCCAACTGCTGCTCGCACGCCGCCGCATTCGCGGCCAGCAGCCTGCCCGCGGAGACATCCAGCACGCGCCACACAACCATCCCAACCCGCCTCACTCCGTGCGCCTCGGGACGCAGACAGATCAGCACGGTCGCCGTCGCGCCTTCCTTCGCCGCATCGCCGGCGAACGCCGTTGCCTCAGCCTTCGCCAACGCGCGCAACACATTGCCATCGTCCTCCAGCGGAATCAGCTCTCCGCGGTACTGCAGCACCGCTCTTCCACCCGCATACTCGATCTCGCGGATTGGCACGGTCTCAATCCGCTCCACCGCGCTCAACGGCATCGCCATCCGGCCACCCTCTCCGTCCTCCGCGCTCCCACTTTCCCCTGTCTCATAGATCACCATCGAGCTCTCCATCTCGATCTGCGCCAGCTCGCGCTGCGCCGTCTCCGCCTGTGCCCGCTCTGCGCCCGCAAGCTTCAACTCCTCCGCCATCGGGTGCACCCCGGCCCGCGCTCCCGTCGCCGCCACGTCCAGAATCAGCGCCAGAGTCCCGTTGCCCAGCACCGTCGCGCCCGAGAAGACGCCGATCTCCCGCAGTTCCGACGACAGCGGCTTCACCACAATCTCTTCCGGGGCCTTCAGATCGTCCACCACCATCCCGAAACGGCACCCCTCCGACTCCACCACCGCAATATAAAAATCATGCTTTTCAGCGCCCGCGCTCTGCTCCAGTCCGAGCAGGCGGTCCAGCCACACCAGCGGCAGCAGGCTATCGCGCAGCCGGTAAAGCTCCGTCGTCCCCATCCGCTCCACGGTCTGCTCCGCCTCGCGCCGCGGCACATACACCAGCTCAACCAGAGCGTTCTGCGGGAGTGCGAAACTCTGTCCTCCGCTCTGAAGCACCAGTGCCGGAACGATCGCCAGCGTCAGCGGGACCCGCATTCGCACCGTCGTTCCCGACCCAAGTTGCGACTCCAGCTCCACGCTTCCGCCCACCTTCTCCACATTCGTGCGCACCACATCCATCCCCATGCCGCGCCCGGAGACGCTGGTCACCTGCTTCGCCGTGGAAAAGCCCGACACAAAGATCAACTGCAGCGCCTCGCGCTGGGTCATGGAAGCCGCCTGTTCCGGCGTCACCAACCCGCGCTCCATCGCCTTGACCAGCACGCGCTCGGTTGAGATTCCCGCTCCGTCGTCGCTCACCTCGATCGCCACCGACCCGCTCTGGTGGTACGCGCGCATACGCACCAGGCCCTCCGCCGGCTTGCCCGCCTTGGCCCGCTCCTCCGGCGGCTCGATCCCGTGGTCCACGGCGTTCCGCACCGCATGGGTCAGCGGGCCCCGGACCGCCTCCAGCAGGCTCTTGTCCAGTCCCGTCTCTTGACCCTCGAACTCAATCCGGACCTTGCGGCCGCAGGTCGTCGCCAGGTCGCGCACCATGCGGGGGAACTTCCGGAATAGATACCCCACCGGCTGCATCCGGGCCTGCATCACATTCTCGCGCAGCTCAGCCGTCACGCTGTCCAGCCTGCGCGCAAGCTCGGGAAAGTTCTCCGCGCCCGGCGAGCAGCGAAGAATCTGGTTGCGAGTCAACACCAGGTCGCCCACCAGGTTCATCATCCGGTTCAGCACCTCCACGTCGATGCGCAACGTCTTGTCCTGCATCGACGGGCCAGCCACCGCAACCACCCCAGCCATGGCCACCGGCAGGGCCGGCTGCCCCTCATCTCGATTCTGAGATGTGGGTTCTCCATTCGCTGCCAACTTCCCATCCTTCAGCTCCGCCAGACGCGCAATCAACGCGTCGTCGCTGTCGGTCGAACGCTCCCCTTCGGTCCCCGTCGCCTCAATCGTCTGCAGGATACTGCGCAGCCCATCCATCAGCTCCAGCAGCCCATTGACCAGTTCCGTGCTCATCGCCAGCTTCCCGTCGCGCAGCGCTCCCAGCAGGCTCTCGCCCGCGTGCGCCAGCTTCTCCAGCCGGCCAAGTCCCAGAAAACCCGTCGTCCCCTTGATCGTATGCACTGCGCGGAAGATCTCCGCCACCAGCTCGCCATCGTCCGGCCGCTTCTCAAGCTCGGTCAGGCACAGCTCCATCCGCTCCAGGCCTTCCTGGCTCTCCGCGAGAAACTCTTTCGTTAAGTCTTCCACCTCTCCCTTATCGGGCTTCTGCCCCACAACCTTGAGCCCTAGGCCGAAGGCTGGCCGGCCCGAGCGCCCCTCATCGCTTGCCTTCCCCGCCCACACCCTTTACCCTCATTCATCTATGCCTCCCACCGAAGCCGAAGTCTCCGCCCTGCACCAGCGCGCCACCGAGGCCGCCCGCAACTCCTACTCGCCCTACAGCCGCTTCCGCGTCGGCGCGGCCATCCTGCTCCTCGCAGACCAGAGGCAGGACGGGGCCATCGTTGCGGGAACCAACGTTGAAAACGCCTCTTATCGCCTCACCTGCTGCGCTGAGCAGGCGGCCATCGCCGCCGCCGTCACGCTCTACGGCCCGCAGATCCGCATCCGCGCCGTCGCCATCGTCAACCTGAATGGTTCAGCCTGTATGCCCTGCGGCGCCTGCCGCCAGACCCTCCTTGAGTTCGCCACGCCGGAGACCGCCGTCTTCTACCCCTCAGCCAGCGGCGAGACCATCTCCACCACGCTCGCCGCGCTGCTCCCCGCCGCCTTCCGGCTCGACCGCGAATAGACCTCCGAGCTGGCAACTCTTTGCGCATCGCGGATCGCTTTCACCAAAACCAGCAACCAGCAACCAACAACCTGCAACTAGCCCCCCGCCGCATACAATCGAAGTCGTGACCATTCACCCCATCGACGTAATCCAGCACAAGCGCGACGGTCTCGTCCTCTCCGACGCCGAGATTCAGGGCTTCATCCGCGCGCTGGTCGAGCGGGAATCTGCCGTCAGCCCGCCCCCCGGCGCCCCCACAGACTCCCAAACCGCTGCGCTGCTGATGGCGATCTTCCTGCGCGGACTGAACCCGCAGGAGCTGGCCGCACTCACCCAGGCGATGCGCTTCTCCGGCGAGACGCTCGATCCGTCGTCGCTGCACTCGTTCGCGGTGGACAAGCACTCCACCGGCGGCGTCGGCGACAAGACCTCGCTGCTGATCGCGCCCATCGTCGCAGCGGCTGGCGCACCTGCGGCAGACGGCGAAGGCTTCACGCTTTGCGACCCGATGATCTCCGGGCGCTCGCTCGGCCACACCGGCGGCACGCTCGACAAACTCGAAACCATCCCCGGCTTCCGCACCCAGCTCCCTCTGCCGGAGTTCCTCGCGATCCTGCAAGAATGCGGCTTCGCCATGGCCGGCCAGACGCCCACGCTGGTCCCCGCCGACCGCATCCTCTACGCCCTGCGCGACCACACCGGAACGGTCGAGTCGCCCTATCTCATCACCGCCAGCATCATGAGCAAGAAGCTTGCCGCCGGCCTGAACGCTCTTGTGCTGGATGTGAAGACGGGCAGCGGGGCGTTCATGTCGCGCTACGCCGACGCGCAGTTGCTGGCTCGGCTGATGGTCGAGACCGGCGAGCTCGCCGGCACGCGCACCGTCGCCCTACTCACCTCGATGGACCAGCCGCTGGGACGCTTCGCTGGCAACTGGGTCGAAGTCCAGGAGTGCCTCGAACTCTTTCAGCACTTCGCGCCACAGTGCGCCTTCACCCTCCCGCCGGAAAAGCTCCGCCTCTCCGCCGACCTCCTCGCGCTGACCCACGCGCTCGCGGGCCACATGCTCCACCTCGGCGGAAAGGCCGCAACCCCCGAAGCCGGCGCAATCCTCTCCGCCCAGCTCCTCGCCGACGGCTCCGCCTACCGCCGCTTCCTCCAGATGGTCGAACTGCAAACCACCGACCCTGCAATAAATGTCATCATCCCGAGCGGAGCGCGCAGCGCGCAGTCGAGGGACCCCCGCATTTCTTCGACCAGCCACGAATCCCACTATCTAGCCGCCTTCGCCAACCCCGCCGTATTCCACCGCCCCGCCGCAAGGCGTACGCTTGCCGCAGCCCGCGCGGGTTTCCTCTCAGGGATGGACTGCAAGCAGATCGGCTGGGCGGTGCAGCGCCTGGGAGCCGGCCGCATCCGCCCCGGCGCGCCGGTCAGCGCCCACGCTGGCATCGAGATGCACGCCAAACTCGGCGACCGCATCCGTGTCGGCCAGCCGCTCGCCACGCTCTTCACCGAGGACCCCGCCCTCCTCGACGAACCCGAAGCCATGCTCCGCGAGACGCTGCAAATCTCCCCCACCCCACCCACGCCCATCCCGCTCATCCGCGAGATCATCACGAAAGGCCAACTCGCGTAACAAATCTCTGCATATGTCTTCGATTTGAAAGGGCGGGCTTCAGCCCCGTCGCAAGTGCCGCATAATCCACCGGGCTTTAGAACTTATCCGTAAATAAGTGATATGATGTTTGGGTGAAATCATGGACAGTTTCGGATGTGTTTTGGGCCAGAGTGGAGCCGTTTGTTCCCGTCGTCAC
>PLOU01000172.1 GCA_003142235.1 Granulicella sp. | reverse complement strand
TCTATCGACTGGCGCAACAGGCCATGCAGACAGATCCTGTCCCCTTCGCCATCCTGGTCAAACCACAACCGGTTGTACAAGGTGGCGTCAAGTAAATATCCCTATGCTTCTATTTCTTCGCGTGGACGAGTTTCTTTTGGGTGTCGAGGAAGCGGCGCAGGCGATCCAGGGAGCGGGCCTTGCCGAAGACGATGAGGGATTCGAGCAGGGGTGGGCTGGCGGTCTTGCCGGTCAGAATCGTGCGCAGCAGCATGAAGTTGTCCTTGACCGGCCACTGCTTTTCGGCTCCGAGCTTCTTGAGCGCGGCCTCCAGTTCTTCGTGAGTGAAGGGCGTGGCTTCGAGGAGGGCGAGCTGCTCGGCGGCGAAGGCCAGGGTCTCTTCCAGGGTGCGTGCCTTGGGGACGAAGACCTCGGGCGTGGGCATCACGTCATCCTTGAAGAAGAAGTCGGTCATCTCGCCGAACTGGGCGAGGGTTTCGATGCGCGTCTGGACCAGCGGAGCGATGCGGCGCAGGCGGTCGTCGGAGAAGAGGGTGGCGCGCAGGGCCTGGAAGAAGGCCTCCGGCGTGAGCGCGCGCAGATACTCTCCATTGAGCCACTTGAGTTTGGTGAGGTCGAAGACGGGGCCGCCGAGGGAGATGCGCTGGAAGTCGAACTTGTCGAGCATCTCGGCGAGCGAGAAGATGTCGCCCTGCTTAATGTTGATGCCTTTGGAGACGATCTCCTCTTCGGTGGGCTGGGCCATGCCTCCGCCCATGAGGCCGAGGAAGTTCAGCAGCGCCTGGGGAAGAAAGCCGGATTCGCGGTAGTAGATGAGCGAGACAGGATTCTTGCGCTTGGAGATCTTGCTCTTGTCCAGGTTCCTCAGTAGCGGCATGTGCCAGAAGCGCGGCAGCTCCCAGCCAAAGGCCTTGTAGAGCAGGACGTGCTTGGGCGTGGACGAGATCCACTCCTCGGCTCGGATGACGTCGGTGATCTGCATCAGGTGGTCGTCGACGACGTTGGCCAGGTGGTAGGTGGGGAAGCCGTCGGACTTGAGCAGCACCTGGTCGTCCACATTCGAGTGGGAGAAGGTGATGGGGCCGCGGAGTTCGTCGCGGAAGGCGGTCTCGCCTTCGACGGGGACTTTGAGGCGGACGACAGCCGGGCGGCCTTCGGCCTCGAATGCGGCGATCTGCGCGGGGGTTAGCTCGCGATGCGCTCCGTTGTAGCGCGGCGGCAGCTTGGCGGCGAGCTGGGACTTGCGCATCGCGTCCAGCTCTTCGGGGGTCTCGAAGCTGCGGTAGGCGTGGCCGGATGCGAGCAGGAGATCGACGTGGGTGCGGTAGATCGCGGTGCGTTCCGATTGCCGGTAGGGGCCGAACGGGCCACCGATGTCGGGGCCTTCGTCCCAGGCGAGGCCAAGCCAGCGCAGCGAGTCGAAGATCATCTGCTCGGAGGTGGAGACGAAGCGGGCGCGGTCGGTGTCCTCGATGCGCAGAACAAACTTGCCGCCGCGCTGGCGGGCGTAGAGGAAGTTGAGCAGGCCGATGTAGGCTGTGCCGACGTGCGGGTCGCCGGTGGGCGACGGTGCGATGCGGACGCGGATGGGCGCGGAGCCGGTATGAACGGGGATGGTCATGATTGAGTCAACATTTCATGGTAGCAGGCGGAGGGCGAGCTGCGGCTGGGCTGCGGATGTGGCCCACATCTCAGAATCGAGGTGCCCACCCCAGCGAGCAAATGCGCTCGCCGGGGACCCCGGATGCCCACCCCAGCGAGCAAATGCGCTCGCCGGGGACCCCGGATGAGGGGCGCCCGGCACAGGGTGGAGCTGCTGCGACGAACGCCCTCCAGCCCCAGCCCATGCTGCACAAGACACGACCTCGGCTCAAGGTCTCTCGCGGAATGCCGATGGGAAGAGGTAGCAGGAGTGCGTGGCATTGTCGCCGTGGAGTGCGCCCTCTCCGCGGATGGAGAGGCGACGGAACGAGGAGAACCATGAAGCTGGAAGCAAAGTTAGGTTCGACCTACGGGATACTCATTCTCGCGATGCTGGCCACATCATCGGTGGCATATCTCCGCATGACTCAGGTGAACCACATCATCGGCAAGTTCATCTCGGAGCAGGTTCCGGTGGTATACAGCAACCGCGGTGCGCGTGTGTCGCTGGGCAAGAGCGATCGCGTGCTGGAAGAGTGGCTGCTCTATGGTACGGATGCCGCCAGCGACGCAAAATACCGCGCAGCGTACCTATCCCAACGGGCCGACACGGAAAACCATATGGCGGAACTGAGCGATATGAACAGCCGGTTCGACCTGGGCGAGGACAATGCTCGTATCAGTAGTTTCGAGGCGCAGACGACGCAATTGCACGGACTCCAGAATCATATTGCGGACCTGATCGAATCGCGGAAGCCCGAGGAGATCGTGGCTGCCCGCGATCTGATTCGGGGAGAGATGGCCGATCGGGAGAAAGTTCTTTACCAGAACCTGTTCGACATGGTGGGTTACGAGAACAGCGTCGCGAACTCCGAATCGCAGCAGGTGATTCACGCCTCGCATGTAATGGTGTGGACGCTTTGGATCGCAACCCTGGTGAGTGCGGTGCTGGGCGGCCTGTTGGCGATGATGATCGCGCGACGCATCAGCCGCGGACTGCGCTCGGTTGTGGGGCGCGCCGCTGCCATTGCCGAGGGCGATCTAACGGGGCCGCCGCTGGGCATCCAGAGCGGCGACGAGGTGGGAATGCTGGCCGACGCCACGCAACAGATGCAGCGCAGCCTGCGAGAGACCATTGGGGCGGTTGCGCGCACGGCCGCCAGCGTGACCGACAATGCAGTCTCCATCGGTGAATCCGGTATGGAGATGCAACGCAGGATGGACGAACAGAATCAACAGACCGAGCTGACGGTGACGACGATGCATGAGATGAGCGCCTCGACGGTCGAGGTCTCGCGCCACGCCGACAACGCCGCCAAGAGCGCGCGGGCCGCGGCGGAGACCGCGCGGATGGGCGGCGGCATCGTGCGCGAGATGCTTGCCAGCATGAACTCGATCGCCGAGGCAGTGCGTTCGACCTCGTCGACTATCCACCTGCTGGGCGAGGATTCGGGACGGATCAGCCGCATCGTCCACGTGATTGACGAGATTGCGCGCAAGACAAACCTGCTGGCGCTGAACGCAGCCATCGAGGCCGCGCGCGCCGGCGAACATGGCCGCGGCTTTGCCGTGGTCGCCGCCGAGGTGCGCTCCCTGGCCGAGAGCACCGCGCAGGCCACGGGCGAAATCTCCCAGATGATCCGTGGCATCCAGCAGCGGACCGGCCAGGCGGTCGCCAGCATGAGCGAGGGCACGGAAACCGTTGCCGCCGGCATGGTCACCACCGGCAGCGCCGGAGAGGCGCTGGAGAAGATCATCGGCATGGTCGAGCAGGTGGACCGCATGATCGCCCAGATTGCCATCGCGTCGCAGCAGCAGAGCACGTCGGCCAGCAACTCGAGTTCGGCGCTGAGCTCCATCTATCAGTTGGGCAGCGAGAACCTGAGCGCGATGAGCCTCTCGGTGGCCGGCGCCGAGGCCTTGCGCAACTCCGCGCTGGACCTGGAGCAGCAGATTGAACACTTCCGGATCGGCAAGGGCCACAGGGCAGACGACGACCCCGGCGCCAGCCCCGAACTGCCTGGCCTGTTCCTGAAGATGATCGCTTCGTCCTAGACTGCTCGCAGAGCGGTCGGGCGGCTGCGGTGCGAATGCGGTTGGGCGATGGCAGAGATGCGGTCGCCCTGCGGACGAGGCCCACATCCCACAAACAATGGATGACGCACCCGGCGCGACAGGCATAGGTCTGTCCGTATAACCATAAGTCGGTTTGGATGGCCATAAAATTGCTTTTTATGTTTGATAAAGGAGGAGGAAAGAGTGTCCGAGAAATAGACAAGGAACGCTCCCGATTATGCGGTCGAACCCAGCACGGCACGGAATCGCCCCCTTATTTCGACCTAAAAAATGCAGCTGGCTCTTGCTCTTGCAAAACCCTCAAGAGCCGTACAAGCAATGCGAACCGGTGTCGAACAAAAGATTTTAGTTGACATGCTTCATCCATGTGCCTAATCCTTTATCACCACACTTCAGCAATCGTGGCGCGTCCCCAAATTTCAATGCAGAAATAGAAATGGGGATACTAAATTTGCGATAGTCCCAAACAGGTCCGATTTATGGGCTGAACACGAACGACCCTGTGGAGGGTTCACATGATGTCACGCAAGCTGTCAGTACTTTTCAGTTCGGCAAAGCAGATCAATGCGGCCGTAGCCATCCTTGTGGGTTTATTTCTTGTTGCCGGGGGATGGGCATACGGGCAGGATGTGAGAGCCTCCTTAGGCGGCAGGGTTACCGACACACAGGGCGCCATTGTCCGCAACGCGACAGTCGCGGTGACGGGGGATGAGACGGGCGTGGTTCAGACAACGAGTACAAACAGCGCGGGCGACTGGGTCGTCCTGACGCTACTGCCCGGCCACTATCATTTTCAGGTGAAGGCGCCTGGGTTCAAGACCGAGGAGCGTACCTCCATCGAGTTGCAGGTTGGCGACAGGAAGATTGTCGACACGCAAATGCAGGTCGGTAGTGTAAGCCAGTCGGTGACCGTCGAGACAACGACTCCGTTGATCGACATGACCTCATCGGCCTCGGGCTCGGTGGTCACGCTGGCAGAGCTTGAGGAG
>PLOU01000124.1 GCA_003142235.1 Granulicella sp. | reverse complement strand
CTCTTCGATGAGTTGCCGGGCCGCGCCTCCCAGCCGCTTCCGTTTTGCGGGATCGCGCAACAGCTTCATGATCCCCGCCGCCAGCGACCCCGCGTCCTCCGCTGGCACCAGCACACCGGTGCGTCCATCCACCACCACCGTCGGCACCGCGCCCACCGCCGTCGCCACCAACGCCAGTCCGCTCGCCATCCCCTCCAGCACCGCTATCGGCAGCCCCTCCTGGCGCGACGACGACACCATCACGTCCAGCGATGCGTACACCGATGCCATCTCCTCCCGCCGCCCCAGCAGTTCCACGCTCTCCCCAATCAACGACGTATTGATCAACCGCTCCAGCTTCTCCTGGTCCGGCCCTTCGCCAACCACCACAAACTTTGTCTCCGGAAACTCAACCAGGACCTCCGCCGCGGCCCGCAGAAATACATCGACCCCCTTCTCCCACGCCAGCCGCCCAACCAGGCCAACCACCAGGGATTTCTTCGCCGTTGAACCATTCTGATGCAAGCCAAGCGCCCCGTCGAATGGCCGCAGGTCGATCCCATTGCGCACCATGCGGATATTCTCTTCGCGCACTCCCGCCTTCAGCAGCCGCTGCCTCACCTCATCGGAAACCGCCACAACCCGCGCATACCTCCGCAGAACAAATCGGTCCGCCATCCCATAAATCGATAGGAACAGGTCCGTGTCATACCATGTGTGGCAGGTCGAGACCAGCGGCACGCCCATCCCGCGCAGCGCAAGGTATGTATAAATGTCTGCTTTATAGCCGTGAGCGTGGACCACATCCATGCCGGTGCGCGTTGCTATCTTCCGAATCCCTGCAATCGCCGCCCAATCCACCTTCCCCCTGCAGGGAACCAGGTGCGACTCAAATCCTTCCTTCAAGGCGCTCTCATGAAGCTGAATCTTCGGGTTCGCGGAGTTGGAAAAGACTCCCATCACGCACTCGTGCGGTCCACCCCGCAGTGCGCGCGCCAGGTTCAGGATCACGGCCTCCGCCCCATACATCCCGCCGCTGCTGATCGTGTGCAGGATCTTCATTCCGCGCCTTCCCCGCCGCCATCGGTTCCCGGCTCTCTTCGGTTCACCATCGCCCAAAGCCTCGCGTACAGCCGGTCTCCCAACAGCTTCTTCGCCGCCTCCTTCATCCGGTACCGGCGTTCCAGGCTGGACAGAACTCGGCTGCCCGGCTCAAACAGCGTTGCAATCCACTCCGGCTGCATACTTCCAAGAATATTCAACCGGCCAACGGTAGTTCCCAACGGAAGCAACTCAGCTCGCGGCTCGGAGGTATAGACCTGCGTATAGCCCGCCGCAGCGCACGCAGCCAGCACGCGCCGATCAGATCGCCCGCCCGGCAGGGACATCGTCACAACCGAACTCCCCAGCTTGTCCTCCAGCGTAAGCCGCGACTGAACCAGCTCCATCTGCAACTCGTCGTCGCCGCAGTGCGTCAGCAGCTTGTGCGACCACCCATGCGCGCCAATGGAAAACCCAGCCTCATGCAGCGACCGCACCTCCGCCCATCCCATATAGCCCGTCTTCGTCCCCGTCCAGCCCGCGGTAATAAAAAACCGCGCTGTCAGCCCGCGCGCCTGCAAGATCGGCGCGGCAATCTCAACGTCGGAACGGTGCCCATCGTCGAAGGTCAACTCAGGCCATATCTCGCAGCTCTCCGCCTCGCGCATCTGCGCGAACAACTCCACATGCCGCTCGAACATCCCCGTCTCGACCGCATAGGAGTATCGGCTCTCGCTCGGCCGTATCTCATGATAGAGAAGAAATAGCCTCCGCAAAGGCCGCTGCGTCTGCTCCTCCGGGATGGATTCATCGCGCAAAGGCATCTTCCCGCTCAAGCGTATCGTAACACCGGGCCGCCGACGGACCGGCCCGGCGCTGGTAAGCCATCCCCTCTTCCGCTCTCATCTCCGTCGCGGTTGTGTAGACTGGTCTCGCCTGCCTCGCGTCCCATCCGCCGGCAGGACAAGGAGCGACCTTGGCATCCGACCTACGGCAGACCCTGCGCGCCGACCTCTTCCGCTACCGCGGGCAAACCGGCAGGCGCGCCTTCTGGTCGGCCTATCTGCGCGAACCCGGTTTCCGATTCACCTGCTATCTGCGCAAGACAGCCCATTACAGCAGCCGCAAAAGGTCCTTCGCCTTCTTCGCCTATCTCTACAACCGCGTCCTCTACCACCACTACCGCTTCCGCTACGGCTTCGACATCTCTCCCACCACCCGCATCGGTCCCGGCCTCTACATCGGCCACTTCGGCGGAGTGGTCATCAGCCCCCACGCGGTCCTGGGCGCCAACGTCAACATCGCGCATGGCGTCACCATCGGCGCCGCCAGCCGGGGCCCGCGCACCGGCGCGCCCACTCTGGAAGACCGCGTCTGGGTCGGCGCAAATGCCGTCCTCGTCGGCAACATCGTCATCGGCCACGACGCGCTCATCGCCCCCGGGGCCTACGTCAACTTCGACGTGCCCCCCATGGCCGTCGTTCTCGGCAACCCCGGCAAGGTCATCTCCAGCGAAGGCTCCATCGGCTACGTCAACCGCACCCTCGACCCCGCATAACCTCCGCCCGCCAGCCCCGTCGTCATCCTGAGCTGAATGACCTTGTATCTCAAGGATCAGCTGCGTGACAATTTCTGTACATTCTCTGCAAATCCATCTACAACAATCACATGCCTTTGTCTTGGAATGAGATCCGCGACCGCGCCGTGGCCTTTTCGCGCGAATGGAAGGACGAAACCTCCGAGGACGCGGAAGCTAAAACTTTCTGGGATGAATTCTTCCACGTCTTCGGCATCACCCGCCGACGAGTCGCCTCCTTTGAAAAACCCGCCATCAAGTCCGACGGCAAGGGTGGCTTCATCGACCTGCTCTGGAAGGGCGTCCTCCTCGTCGAGCACAAATCGCGCGGACGCGATCTCGACCGCGCGTTTAACCAAGCCACGGACTACTTCCACGGCCTCAAGGAGCGCGACCTCCCGCGTTACGTCGTCGTCTCCGACTTCGCCCGTATCCGCCTCTACGACCTCGATTCGGACGAAGACCCCATCGAGTTCCCGCTCAAAGAGCTTCACAAGAACATCCGGCTCTTCGGATTCATTGCTGGCTACCAGACGAAATCCTATCCACCGCAAGACCAGGCCAACATCGAGGCCGCTGAAAAGCTCGGCAAACTCCACGATCTCCTCAAGGACGCCGGGTACGAAGGCCATCCCCTCGAACTCTTCCTCGTACGCATCCTCTTCTGCCTCTTCGCCGAAGACAATGCCATCTTCGAGCGCCAGCAGTTCCGCGAGTGGATCGAGCAGCGCACGGCGGAAGACGGCTCCGACCTCGGCCCGCTCCTCGCGCAGCTCTTTCAGGTGCTCAACACACCGGAAGACCACCGTCAGCGCAACCTCGACGAGCACCTCGCCGCCTTCCGCTACATCAATGGCAAACTCTTCGAGGAGTCCATCCCGCTCGCCTCGCTCGACCGTCGCATGCGCGAGGTAATTCTCGAATGCAGTGGCCTCGATTGGTCGCGCATCTCGCCCGCCATCTTCGGCGCTCTATTTCAATCGATCATGGACAAGAACGCCCGTCGAAACCTTGGCGCGCACTACACCAGCGAGCCCAACATTCTCAAAGCGCTGCAACCCCTCTTCCTCGATTCGCTCCACGTCGAGTTCGAGCGCGTCCGCCGCGACTCCAAACGCCTCGGTGAATTCCACGCGAAGCTCCGAACCATCCGCGTCCTCGACCCAGCCTGCGGTTGTGGCAACTTCCTCGTCATCGCCTACCGCGAGCTGCGCCTGCTCGAACTCGATGTCCTGCGCGAAATATTCAAACACACGCTGGAAGGTCAGCTCACCGTCAGCACCATCGTCTTCGTTGATGTCGATCAGTTTTACGGCATCGAGATTGAAGAGTTCCCAGTCCAGATTGCGCAGGTCGCCCTCTGGATGACCGACCACCAGATGAACCAACTCGTCTCCGCCGAGTTCGGCCAGTACTTCGCCCGCCTGCCCCTCAAAAAAGCCCCCAGCATCGTCCACGGCAATGCCCTCCAACTCGATTGGAAAGAGATCGTCGCCCCCAAGGACCTCAGCTACATCGTCGGCAACCCACCCTTCGTCGGCGCAATGGTCATGAGCGATGCACAGCGTAAAGACGTAGCTACAGTCTTTTCTGGCGTAAAAGGCGCAGGAATCCTCGACTATGTCGCAGGCTGGTACCTCAAGGCGGCTGAGTTCGTCACGGCTGGAAAGCTTCCCGACAGCATCCGATGCGCTTTCGTCTCAACAAACTCAATTGCCCAGGGAGAACAGGTAGGAGTCTTATGGAGAATACTGTTCAGATTCGGCATAAAGATCGATTTCGCCCATCGAACTTTTCGTTGGACCAACGAAGCTAAAGGTATGGCCGCAGTCCACTGTGTCATCGTCGGATTCGGCGTCGGAGACATTGATCGAAAGACTATATTTGAGTACGAATCCATCAACGGAGAGCCGCACGCCATACCTGCCCGAACGATCAATCCAAATCTCGTGGAGGGCCCCGACGTCCTACTGGAAAATCGCAACACTCCGATTTGCAATGTGCCGGGGATGAAATTCGGAAGTATGCCTAGAGATGGTGGTCATCTCATTCTCTCGAGCGACGAACGCAAAGAGATCATTTCGCGGGAACCTGAAGCGAGAAAGTTCATTCGCCCCTACACCGGGGCCGAGGAATTTCTTAACGGAGGAAGACGATACTGCCTATGGCTGACAGATATTTCTCCCTCGGAACTGCGCGGAATGCCCATCGTGTTGGAGCGGCTGAAGGCTGTCAAACAATACCGTTTGGCAAGTAGAGCGGCATCGACACGGAAAGCAGCCAATTCACCGGGTGCGTTTGTGCAATTGGCACAACCAAAGAAGAGGTACCTTCTGGTGCCGAGGGTATCGTCCGAGCGGCGCGCTTATATTCCGATGGACTTTATGACCGCGACGGTAATCGCCAATGATCAGGTTCTTACGATCGAGGGGGCACAAGCTTACCACTTTGGCGTGCTCACCTCCGGAATGCATATGGCCTGGGTTCGCTCCACTTGCGGTCGCCTCAAGAGCGACTATCGCTACTCCAAGGACATCGTCTACAACAACTTCCCCTGGCCTGAACCCACCCCAAAACAGCGCACCACCATCGAATCCGCAGCCCAGGCCGTTCTTGACGAGCGCGCCCGTCATCCCGACGCCACACTCGCCGACCTCTACGACCCGCTCTCCATGCCACCCGATCTCGTCAAAGCTCACCACGCCCTTGATCGCGCCGTCGACGCCGCATACGGCAAAACCAACTTTGCCAGCGCAGCCGAGCGCGTCGCCTTTCTATTCACTCTCTACGAAAAACTCACATCCCTCTTCCCCACCGAGAAGAAGCACCGCAAACGCCGCGCCTAGGAAACCGCCGGGTGCCCCATTCGACGCGCGAACCCAGTCCCCAAAACCCTGTCAAGAACAATCTCNNTCTTCTATGCGGGGGGTCTGCCAGCTTCTTCTTCCAGAGACAGCGGAAGACGATGCCCGGCTCCATCGCCGCAGCCCAGAGCAGAGAGGGGCGGACAACTCGTTTATTATCTGATTCCATGCCAATAAGTCGCATGGAATCAATACCTTGTCGGGAAAAGTGTGGGCACTATTGTATTCAGAGACGTTAGCAGGTAGGGGTGGCGGGGGGAGGGGGGAGTTGCAAATATGCTAACAGCTTCCATCGCACCGCAAAGCGCATAACCCGCAGTCGCCAAGCCTTCCCGCGTTTACAATCGGTTTGATTGTTTTTATCGTCTGTAACGCGCAGCCATGCGACTCGCCAAGCCCCAACTCGTCGAACGGACCGG
>PLOU01000204.1 GCA_003142235.1 Granulicella sp. | reverse complement strand
GTTGGTGCCGGAAGGGGGGGTCGAACCCCCATGACCTTGCGATCGGCGGATTTTGAGTCCGCTGCGTCTGCCAGTTCCGCCATCCCGGCGCACCTCGATTGTAGCAGCGCGCAAACCTCTCTATCGCTCTTCGCCAACCTCATCGGCGCAGCCAGGAATCCCGTATTGCAATCTGCATCCGCGTCCGCAAAATAATCGCGCGTACTGCAGAATGATCAATGACAGTGTAGTGTGTTGCGCTTTGAGAAAAATACAGAGGTTCTTCCCCATCCCCTTCGACTGTGTTCAGGGGCAGAAGTAGAATGACAGCGTCTGATCGCGCTACAGGAATGGGTAAGTTGCGCTACTCCCGCACGCGCTTCTTGATCTCCACATTCAACCGCTTGATCTTCTGGTTTAGCGTGCTCAACGGGATCTTGAAGTATTCAGCCGCCTCGGTCTGGTTCCAGTGGCATCGCTCCAGCCGGTCCGCGATGATGCGCCGCTCGATCTCCTCCATCAGGTCGAAGAGGCTCGCGTCTGGCCGGTGGTCGAGCAGGCTCGCGGAGTAGGTATTGCCGGTCAGCGACGCTGGCAGCAGGTCGGAGGTGATCGTCCGCGTGGTCGTCAGCACCACGCCGCGTTCGATCGCATTCTCCAGCTCCCTCACGTTGCCCGGCCACTCGTAGTCCATCAGGATGCGCATCGCGTCGGGCGCAAGCTGTGGAACCGGCACATCGTTCTCGTCCGCATAGAATTTCAGGAAGTGCGCGGCCAGCAGCGGTATGTCCTGGCGGCGCGCGCGCAGCGGCGGCAGCTCCAGGCAGATCACGTTCAGCCGGTAGTAGAGGTCTTCGCGGAAGCGTCCCTCGCGCACCGACTCCTGCAAATTTACATTGGTGGCCGCGATAATCCGTACGTCCACCTGGATCTCCTCGGTGCCGCCCAGGTGCATGAAGCGCCGGTCCTGCAGCACGCGCAGGATCTTGGCCTGCATGTCCATGCCCATGGTGCCGATCTCGTCGAGGAAGAGCGTGCCTCCGTTGGCGACTTCAAACAGGCCCTTCTTGGCCGCCACCGCCGAGGTGAACGCCCCGCGCACATGGCCGAAGAGCGTCGATTCCAGCAACTCCGACGGCACCGAGCCGGTGTTCACCGGCACAAACGGCTTGTTGCGGCGCGGCGAATTCGCGTGCAGCGCCTTGGCGATCAGCTCCTTGCCCGTCCCGCTCTCGCCCTGCACCAGCACGGTGGAGCGGCTGGGCGCCACCTGCGCCACCAGATCGAACAGGCGCAACATCGGCTCGCTCTTGCCCACGATGTTCTCGAAGTTGTAGCGCTGCTTCAGCGCGCGCTTCAACTGCACCAGTTCTTCTTCCGCGCGATGACGCCCGATGGCGGCGCGAATGTCGGCCAGCAGCTTCTCATTGTCCCACGGCTTCTGGACGAAGTTCTCCGCGCCCGCGCGGATGGCGTCCACCACGTTCGACACCTTGCCGTAGGCCGTAATCATGATCACCGGCAGGTTCGGCTGCGTCTCCAGAATGCGCGGCAGCAGGTCGATGCCGCTCTCGCCCGGCAGCGCCAAGTCCAGCAGCAGCAGGTCGAACTCACCCTGCGCCAGTTGTTCCAGGCCGGCCGGCCCGTCCGCCGCCAGCGTCACCTCGAAGCCCTCCAGGCTGAGCAGAGCGTCAAGCGATTCGCGGATCGCCACCTCGTCGTCCAGGATCAGGATGCGCGCCGGGCCAACCACGCGCGCATCCGAGCCCACCAGGCGCGGCTCAGTCGCCTCCGCATTCGCGGCAGCAGCCGCTTCAGAATTCACGGGTACAGTCGCTTCAGACATGGGCACTCTTCCCTCTGCATAGACAGCCGATTGCAATCCCGGCTCCAGCCTCAACTCCGCTCATCGATCGAAACGCCGCTCTACACATGGACCATGCTCCGTGGCTCGCCAGTCTCCGCATCCGTGCCCTCCACCGGCGCAGTTGCGGTGCTCTCGGCCGCCGCAGCCGGGACCTCGGCCGGCGGGCCCGCGACACTCCTGCCCGCGCCAGCCGCCGCAGTCACTGGAAACTCCAGCCGGAAGGTCGTTCCCACGCCCACAGTGCTCTCCACCTGCATCTTGCCGCCGTGCTCCTGCATAATCCCGTAGCTCACCGCCAGGCCCAGCCCGGTGCCCTTGTGCTGCCCCGTGCGCGGCTCGGCCTTGGTGGTAAAGAACGGGTCGAAGATGCGATGCAGATGCTCCGGCTCGATCCCGTCGCCGAAGTCCTGCACCACCACCGTGACGCGTCCCGCCCTCTGCTGTGTGGCAATCCGTATCCTTCCGTTGGCGGAACCATGCATGGCGTCGCGCGCGTTCAACAGCAGGTTCAACACCACCTGCTGTAGCTTGCCCTCGTTTCCCTGTATGCGCGGCAGATCTTGGTCCAGCTCTGTCTCCACGCGAATCTGCGCCGTCTTGAACTGGTGTTCGACCAGCGTCAGCGTGTCCAGCAGCAGGCGGTTCAGATCGATCGTGCCGAACTCACTGCCCCCTGTGCGCGAAAAATTCAGCAGCCCGTTCACAATCTCCGATGCGCGGAAGGTCTGCTGCGTGATCTTCTCCAGCACCGACGCAAGACGCTTGTCCTGATCCATCATCGGAAGCATCTGCTTGGCCAGCATCTGGGTGTAGCTGCTGATGACGGCCAGCGGCGTGTTCACCTCATGCGCCACGCCCGCCGCCAGCAGCCCGATCGACGACAGCTTCTCCGCCTGCGTCAACTGCGCCTCCAGCTCCATGCGATCGGTGATGTCGTCCACCAGCACAATCCGTCCCACCACCGCGAAGTCGCGCGTCAACAGCGGCGCAATCGCGATGTTCGCCACCCGCGTCTCGCCCGCCGGCAGCAGGAGTCGAATCTTGTAGAACGTGTGCGTCCCCTGTTCGCCGCGCACGCTGTCGAAGTGCGCCATGAACTCCGGCGGGAAGATCGCTCCCAGCGGCTGGCCCAGCGCCTCGCCCCGCGACCGCGCGTACATCGCCTCCATCTGTGCGTTCCAGCTCTCGATGCGGTCGTTGAGGTCCACCGCGAAGACGCCAATGTGGATCGACTCCACAATGTTCTCGTGGAACTCCTTCAGCCGCTCGAACTCGCCGATTTTCTGCTCCAGCCGCCGGTAGAGCTGCGCATTCTGGATCGCAATCCCGATGTACCCGGCCAGCGATCCCAGCACCTCCATGTCCTCGCTGGACAGAAAATCTCCGGCGTCGGTGCGTCCCAGCCCCAGGACCGCCACCGTCCGCGTCCCGCCGCCCTCGCGGTTGGCCACCCGGCAGGGCAGGTAGTAGTTCAGGTCCAGCAGCCCCGCGCTCCTCTGCTGCTCATCTGGTAGGCGCAGCACCTGCTGCGGGTTCTCCAAAAAGATGTGGTCGTCCGCGTCCCAGCGGTCGAAGTCGAGAAAACGCACGTCGAGCCCGCGCATCTCCTCCACATCCAGGTTCGCCAGCCCGTGCGAGGCCGCCAGTTCAAAGTGTCCGCCTGGCTTCGCCGCGCCGTTCTCATTCGCCGAACCGTTTTGCCTCGCATTGCCGTTCCCTTCGCCGTCCGCTCCGCCACCGCCGGAGTCCGCATCCTTCTCCGCCGCTAGAAACACCGCCACTCTCGTCACCAGCAGCGTCTCCGGCAGCCGCTCCACAATCGAGTCCACCAGCGCGCGCAGGTCGGTCTGCGAGTTCAGGCTGCGCCCAAAGTCGATCAGCGTCTCGCGATAGTCGAAGCTCTTCTGGTCGAAGACGCGGTCCACCCACGCCTGGATCATCCGCTTCAGCGGGTCGAACGACAGCCCCACCACAAGAATGGCCACAATCGGTCCCATGTAACCGAACGAGGGGAACCGCGCATGCACCATCTCCGACGTGACGCCCACCGCCAGAAAGTAGAATCCCACCAGTGCCGCCGTGGCCAGCGTATAGGTCACGCCACGCTTGAAGATCAGGTCCACATCCATCAGCCGGTAGCGAACGATCGCCCAACTGAAGGTCAGCGGAAGCAGAGCTAGGAACAGCAGCACAACCTTGGCCAGCAGCGTGGGGACGGCGACGCCGCAGAGAAAGAGAATCGCGTACACCGTAAACGGCCCCACCGCCAGCATCGTTCCCCGCGTCAGCCACTTCAACTGCTGCCGCTCCAGCGGCGACCCCGCGCGCTGGTAGCGCCGGTAGAAGATCATCGCCGCAGCCACATAGTAGGCCGCCATGTAGACCACGCTGAACTGGTCCAGCCGGTGGCTCAACACCCCGGTCGCGGACCAGCGCTCGATCGCCCACACTTGCAGGCCCGCCAGATACGCTCCCGGCACATATAGCAGCGCGGGCAGCAGACGCCGCCCAAGCCCCTTCCGTACGTTCGCCGCCGCCCCCTCATCGGCCCCGCCCGCACCCGAGAAGCTCACCGCGAGGTGCAGAAACAGCGCCGGCTGCAACATGGTTGCGACTAAGTTGCCCCAGTAGATCACCCGGTCGAAGATCCCCGGCTCGCCCGTCGACCGGAATGCATACAGCACGAACGACACCAGGCAGAAGACATAAAAATGCAGCGATTTCGGCGCCGTCCAGCGCCGCAACAACACATACAAACCAATAAAGAGATACACCAACGCAATCAGCCGCGAGCCCTGCGCCGTGCTCCGGTCCGCCGGCTCCAGGTACACCTGTACCGGAAACCTGGCCGAACTCTCCATCTCTTGCGCCCCCGGCCCACGCATCTCCGGCAGAGAACGATAGATCGTGTAGCTGGCGGCGTGCTCCCATATCCCATTGCTGTACATCGCCCGCACCTGCGATGCCACCCGCGGCGTCGACTCCCCGTTGATCGCCTCCAGTATGTCCCCGGTGCGAATGCCCGCCCTGCTGCCGGGCGAATCCGCCGGGACCCGGTCCGCCCGCAACCAGCCCTGCGCCTCAACCCATGTCACGCCGTCCGTGGGAAACTCGGTGCCCAGCTCCTGCGACAGGTTGAAGCCCGCCAGGACGCACACCCCCAGCGTCGCAACGGCAAGTGCGACGGCGAGGATTCGCGTCTGGAAGGCGTCTCTCATCATGAGCACAGCTAACTACATACGGCAAACTACGAGCGTTCCCTGCGAAAGTTCAAGAACTCAAGACCGCTTCCCCCACAAACGCTTAACCAAATCAGGTTAAGCACATCGGTCGCCAAACGGGAAATCACAGATTCCAAGAGATGTTGCCCCTGGGCTTGGCGATTCCTACCAATAATCATAAACACTTCCAATAATTGGGGAAATGCCGCTCTAGAAGATTGCCCTTAGCCCTTACCTCATACCTCAACCCTCAACCCTCAACCCTCTTGCCTGAAATTGAAATGGCTCCGGCCAAACTCCCAGCACTGGAACAAGGATTCCTTCCCCGTCCTTCCACGCTCTATGTCGATAGACCCTGAGCGATATATGCTCGAAGTGAGAAGAAGCGCACCATGAATCCCGCACCCACGCTCCCCGCCGGCTTCCGCGAGTTCCTCGGCAACACCCCCGCCGTCGAATCGCTCCGCGCCGGCATCAGTGCCGGCCGCCTGCCTCACTCGCTCATCCTCTCCGGTCCCGCCGGGGCGGGCAAGTACACGCTCGCCCTCATGCTCGCGATGGCCGTCGAGTGCGAGCGCCAGCCCCGCGAGCTGTCGTCCCCCCGCTCTCAGTCAAACGCCCAATCCCTCGCCGGCTTCTGCGGCGTCTGCTCCAACTGCACCCGCATCGCCTCCGCCGCCAACCTCGAAGAGCAGGTCGCCGCCGCCGTCCTCGCCCGCGAAGACCTGCGCGAGACCGACAAGAAAGAGACCCGCGTCCTCATCCAGCCCCACCCCGACCTCCTCATCCTGCCGCCCGACCCGCCCCAGCTCCTCATCAAGCTCGGCCAGGTCCGCACCCTCATCCAGCGCGCCCACTACCTGCCCAGCGAGGCCCCGCGCCGCATCTTCATCCTCACCTCCGCCAGCATGATGAAGGAGGCGGCGAACTCGCTGCTCAAGGTCCTCGAAGAGCCGCCCGACACCGTCCTCATCCTCATCCTCGCCGAAAACCCCGGAGAGCTGCTTCCCACTATCCGCTCGCGCTGCGCCACCGTCCGCCTCGGCGCGCTTCCGGTCGAGGAGATCGAATCCCTCCTCGCCGCCCGCCGCCCCGGCGTCCCCGCCAAACAACGCGCGCTCATCGCCCGCCTCTCGCAAGGCGCAGCCGGCCGCGCCCTCGCCTTCGACCTGGAAGCCTACACCGC
>PLOU01000105.1 GCA_003142235.1 Granulicella sp. | reverse complement strand
GGCCGTTGCCAGCCCGGCGGCGTTGATGGTGGCGACCTGCGCATTGCTGGAGAACCACGTCACCTGGCTGGTCAGGTCCTGCGAGGCGCCTACGCCGGTCAGATTGCCGGTCGCGATAAACTGCGTCGTCTCGCCGGCAAACGTCTCTGAAGCCGAACTCGGGGTCACGGTGAGCGTCGGGGTTCCCGACCCTGTTCCCGATGCCGGGAGCGTGACGGTGACGGTCGAACTTGCATTGAGCCCACCGGACTCGGCGATGATCGTCGTCGTTCCGGCGGCCACGGTCGTCACCAAACCACTCGCGCTGACCGTGGCGACCTGCACGTTGCTGGAGAGCCAGGTCACCTGGTTGGTCAGGTTCTGCGGGCCGCCGATGCCGGTAAGGTTGCCGCTCGCGGTGAGTTGCGTAGTCTCCCCGGCGAACGTCTCCGCCACTGTGTTCGGGATCACGCTGAGCGACGGAGCGCCCGAAGCGGAGATCGATACACCGAGTGTCGCGCTTGCAATGAGTCCCCCGGACTCGGCGATGATCGTCGTCGTTCCCGAACCCACTGCCGTGGCCAATCCAGCCGCATTGATGGTGGCCACCTGCACATTGCTCGACACCCAGGTCACCTGGTTGGTCAGGTTCTGTATGGCGCCGATGCCGGTCAGGTTGCCGGTCGCGGTAAACTGCGTCGTCTCCCCTGAAAACGTCTCCGCCACCGAACTCGGGACCACGGTGAGCGTCGGGGTTCCCGACCCCGTTCCAGACGCTGGAACCGTCACAGTCAAGATCGCGGTTGCGTTGAGTCCGCCGGACACAGCGGTAATCGTCGTCGTCCCTGCGCCCACCGCCGTCGCCAGCCCAGCCGAATTGATGGTTGCGACCTGCGCATTGCTGGAGACCCACGTCACCTGACCGGTCAGGTTCTGCGGGCTGCCTACGCCCGTCAAGCTGCCGCTGGCAATAAACTGCGTTGTCTCCCCGGCAAACGTGTCCGCCGCCACGTTCGGGGTCACTGTGAGCGACGGGGTCCCTGTCCCGGAGATCGTCACGGTCACGGTCGCACTTGAACTGATTCCACCGGACTGGGCGATAATCATCGTTGTTCCGGCGCCTGTGGCCGTCGCCAGTCCACTGGAATTGATGGTGGCTACCTGCGCATTGCTGGAGAGCCACGTCACCTGCGTGGTCAGGTTCTGCGAGGCGCCGATGCCGGTCAGGTTGCCGGTCGCGGTAAACTGCGTCGTCTCCCCGATAAATGTCTCCTCCGCCGAGCCTGGCAGGATCGTGATCGATGGGGTGGCCTGCGTCGTCGTCGCCGGCGACATCACCGTGAGGTCAGAGGCCGCAACCGCTCCATCGGACGCCACTGCCGTAATCTCGACATATCCAGCTCCCACCGCCGTCGCCAATCCGGAGGAGTTGATGGTCGCAATATTCGGGTTGCTGGTCGACCAGGTCACCGAGTTGGTAACGTTGGCTGTGGTGATGGGCCCCGATCCCATCTCCTCCTGTGCAAACGCCGTGTACTGCGCCGTCTGGCCAGCGGCGGTCAAAACATCAATCCCCGGGCCGGGAACGATCGCGAGGGCTTCCACCTTGTTGCAGGCCGTAAGCAACAGGGCAAGCGGCAAGCTAAATAGAACCAGCAGCAGGGACGCACGAGTGCGCAGGGTCATCGGGAAATCTCCTGACCCAAAGCTACTAAGTCCTAGCCGCAGAACACCATGCCACTTTCGCTATGCTTATGCAACTTTTGTGCCAAACGTGGCCGGACGAGAGTATTTCTCGAACTGGTGCAGCGGAAGACCCGGCACAGGATCTTCGCTTCTGGAATCCCCTGCGATGAAACTGCCCCGATCGACTCAACGCGCGCGTTGCGGCATCCCAGATCCTCTGCCGCCCGGAGGATCGACCGGGTTGAACCTCCGCGCCAGCTCTGGCGTCGACTGCACGTCCCCGGCGGGCGGATTGTCCGCCTTCGCCACCTCCGCGCCAAAGACGTAGCTCGGCCCGAACATATTGCTGGTGAAGAGCACCAGCGACTTGTCCGGCGAGAAGCGCACATTCGGCTCCTGGCGATAGTTGTGGTGAGACATGTTAACCAGGCGCTCGGAGTGGAAGACGCCAGGCTGGAAGAAGTCGGACGAGTTGAGCGCGTCCCGGGCCACCGGGAACTTCTGCGGATGGAAGAGCTCGATCCACTCGCCGTCGGGGGCCTTGGCGACCTGGCCGGGATCGCCGCCATCGCCGGTAAACAGGTCGAGGTCCTTGGTCAGGTTGAAGTGGATGGACCACTCGTTGCGCTGCATGTGGTACGCCATGTGCTGGCTGGTCTTCAGGTTGTAGCCCGCCAGGAAAAAGTCCTCGCCCTTGGGATACTGCCAGTCGTACCAGATGGTCTCGCCGTCCAGCCCCCAGAACTCGTGCCCCGCGATCTCATTGGCCATGGTGCGTTTGTGGACGAGGGTATTGTGGGTGCCGTCGGTGTGAATCATCCAGATGCGGTCCACCTTTTCCCATGCGCCCTCGTGGCAGTACATCAGGAGCTCAGGGTCGGAGGGCGAGAAGAGGAGATGGTTGATCCAGTCCGTGGAGTGGAGGAGCGGCTTCAGATCGCCGGGCTTCTCGCCCTTCGGTCCAGGCTCCAGGCGAAGGGTGAACAGCACCAGGGGAAGCTTCGCCGCGAGCCTGATCGCCATCATCTGGCCCTTGTTCGCCGGCTGGTAGTGCGGTCCCTGGGCAGCGCTGGCGATGCGGTTATCGGCAGCGCCTGGGGGCTGCGCCGGAGCCGGCACAGCGACCGCGCCGTACTCCTTGCCGGTGGGCGGACCTTCGATGTAGGTGCCCGCGACGAGTGTCTCGTCTGCATTGACGCTGACCACGCTCATGCTTGAGGTGTTGGGCAGCTTGGGCACTTCGACCAGTTTGCGAATGGCGCCGCTGTTGGTGTCCGCCTTGAAGACCGAAGTCACGCCGGTCGCCGGGTCGGTCTTGGTAAAGAAGACGCTGTTCGTTTTATGCCCCACCACCAACGCGTGGACTATCCCCGCGCCGGGTGCGCCCGCGCCACCCTCCACGAGCGGCGGATTCGCCACCAGCAGCTTCGTCGTGCGCGTCGCCATCTCCAGCACATGGATACCGTCCGGCGCGGTGTAGATCATCTGCTTCCCATCCGGCGTATAGGCGTTCACGTTGAAGTAGAAGCCGCCGGAGTTCGGCTCGTCGCTCAGCCGCCACACCCGATGGCCGGTGTCTTTGTCCACCCAACTGCGTGGCGGCATCGGACCGCCCGGTGTGGTCTGCGCAAGGCAGGCAAGTGGAAGCGGCAAAAGGGCGAGGGCGAATGCGGTGAGTGTGGAAAGGCGCATAGAGAACATCTCCTTAAGACGAAGACGGCTGCGCGCGAAAAAAAGACGCACCCGGATGGACCAGCGGATGAGAGATGCAGGGTGGGATTTTGGGCCGCTCCGCGGAGGGGCTTGGCGTTGCCGCCCCAATGCGCGTAGAAGGGACAGATGGAGATTTTGACCTCAGACGAGATGGGCGCGGCAGACCGGCGCACGGCGGAGCACTTCGGCGTGCCGCTGGCGACACTGATGGAGAACGCAGGCATGGCGGTCGCGCGCTTCTGCCTGCGCCGCTATCCGGCGGCGGAGCGCGTCCTCGTGCTCTGCGGCAAGGGCAACAACGGCGGCGACGGGTTCGTTGTGGCGCGCGTACTCGCAGAGGCGGGAGTGGACGTCGCGGTGTTGCTGCTGGGACGCGAGGACGAAGTGAAGGGAGAGGCAGCAGCAGCAATCGCGCGACTCCGCGCCCAGGCCCCGGCAGTCGCGATCAGCCCGGTCACCGATGAAGCTGCACTCGCGGCAGCAAGTGGCGCAATCGCTTCGGCGGAGTTGCTGATCGACGCGGTGGTGGGCACCGGCTTCAAGCCGCCATTGCGTGGGCTGGCGACAGCGCTGCGGCAGACTGTGGCGCAGTGCAAGACGCCGGTGGTTGCCGTCGATCTGCCGTCGGGATGGGACGCCGACTCGCTCCAGCAGACCGCGCAGACATCCGAAGGCCCGTTCCGCGCCGACGCGGTGGTCACGTTCACCGCACCGAAGTTGGCGCACGTCTTTGGTCATCTGACCAGCGCACCGTTTGGCCCGGTCGTCGTTGCGGAGATTGGCTCGCCCGCCGAGGCAATCGTCTCCGACGGCAACTTGAGCTGGGCAGGCGCGTCCAAATCAATCGCCGAAGAGCCGCGCGCGGTGAATGCGAACAAAGGGATGTATGGCCATGTGCTGGTTGTCGGCGGAAGCTATGGGACGGCCGGCGCGCCTGCGATGGCCTCGCTGGCCGCACTACGCGCGGGCGCGGGACTGGTGACGGCCGCGGTGCCAAAGAGCATTCTGGAGCTGGTCGCCGCGGTCGCGCCGGAGCTGATGCTTGCGCCGCTGCGGGAGGGCGCGGAGGGCGCGGTATCGCTGGAGAATCTTGCCGCCGATGGCCTGCAGGCGCTGCTGAAGGCGAAGAAGTTCTCTGTGGTGGCCCTTGGGCCGGGGCTTTCCACCAAGGCAGAGGCTCCCGAGTTTGTTCGCGGCTTTGTTGCGGATTGCAGCTTGCCGATGGTGATCGACGCCGATGCGCTCAATGCCTTTGCCGGCAGAACCGAGTTGCTTAAGTGTGCTGCGGCGATGAAGGATGCAAAGGGCAAGCCGCGCACGCTGGTGCTTACGCCGCATCCCGGCGAGATGGCGCGCCTCACCGGCCTGATCATCGCCGCCGTCGAGGCGGACCGTATCCATCTCGCGCGCAGCTTTGCCACCGAGCATAAACTGACCCTGGTGCTGAAGGGATGGCGCACGCTCATTGCCCATCCAGACGGGCGAATCGCGGTGAATACCAGCGGCAATCCAGCAATGGCCAAGGGCGGCAGCGGAGATATCCTGACCGGAATCGTCGCCGCAATGCTTGCCCAGTTCCCAGAAGACGTGGCACGCGCGGTGGAGGCCGCGGTCGCGCTGCACGGGCTCGCCGCGGATTTTGCCGCTCGCGCCATGGACGAGCACACGGTACTGGCCACCGACACGCTGGCCCATCTGTCGGATGCCTTCCGCTATCGCGCGAAGGATTCCGATGGGTTGACCTGGATCTGCGGGCTGAACAGCGTGGAGCGAAGCTGATGCGGGAGAAACGATTCAAGACGCGCTCGGTGGAGGAGACACTGGCGCTGGGCGGGCACATCGCCGCGATGCTGCATCCGCCGCTTCTGGTGATTCTGCGCGGCGAAGTGGGCGCGGGCAAGACCACGCTGGTAAAGGGAATCGCCGCAGCCCTCGGCGCGGCCACCGAGGATGAGGTCACCAGCCCAACCTTCACTATCGTCCACGAGTACACCGGGACATCCGTCCGGCTCTTTCACCTCGACCTCTATCGCCTGGAGACCGAGGAGCAGATCGCCGTCCTCGGCATCGACGAGATGGCGAGCTATCCCGATTCGCTGCTTCTGGTGGAGTGGGGCGAGCGCTTCGAGAGCATCGTGAAGCGCTCCGCCGGCGAAATATACATGGAGCACGGCGAGGGCGACGAGCGCGGCCTGATCGTTCGCCTGAAGGAGTAGTTCCCTACGCCGCGGGCGTGAAGATCGGCCCCTTCGCGCGGCCCGTGTAGCGATAGATGGCGCACTCTTCGTCGCCCGTGGAGCCATACTCCTTCTGCCGCGCGATGGCCTCGCGGTCGGCGGCATGGTCCTCCGGCGACATCGGCACGTTCTCCCGGAAGAGCTGCGTGAAGCCGGGGTTGCGATCAATTACATCCGCGCACTCGGCGTTGACGTAGAGCAGGTCCAGCGTGCCCGGCCGCCTGGCGAACTGCGTCTCGATGCGCCGCAGCAACTGCTTCAGCACCGGCGCCTCGAAGGGATGGAACAGAAAGAGGAGCGTGGGCGTCTGCGGCAGCTCGAAGTCCAGCGCGTCCTGCTCGAATATCTCGATGGGAGCGATGCGCGCGGCGGTCGGATCATCGCAGTGGGCGCGCGCCCAGTGCTCCACATTCTGCCGCGCGATGGCGGCCATCGCGGGGTTCAGTTCGATGCCGATCACCTTGCGAAAGCTGTACTCGCTGGCAACCAGCAGGCCGCGCCCCTTGCCCGCGCCCACGTCGATAAAGGTGTAATCCTCGATGGGGTGCGGCGGCCCGCTCTCGCGCCAGTGTCCGATCAGCGCGCGCAGAATGCTGGGCGCAACGCCGTAGTAAGCTGTGATGTGCTCGTCGTTGGCGTGGCCCGTAAGCAGGTGCTTGGCCGGAACCAGGCCGCTGGTGTCCACGCCGTGCATCTGGTCGAAGGGATGGATGGGAAAGCTCGTCCGCTTCAGCAGATCGCGTGCTCGCCTCGGCACAGACGCAAGCGCGAGACTGTGCG
The DNA here is from genome assembly GCA_003142235.1 of Granulicella sp. GTDB lineage: Bacteria > Acidobacteriota > Terriglobia > Terriglobales > Acidobacteriaceae > Edaphobacter. Next base: position 12,492 of record PLOU01000105.1, on the reverse strand, counting down.
TGGATTGGGCAGCTTCGGCTTTGGATTTCGAGATACTCATCGCGCGGTCGTTGCGGTCGCTGGATGCATGGAGTCCTGCCTCCGATCATAGCGTGTGATAGATTCGCGGCAGCAGCTTTGCGGTTCGAGTTAGGATGGTGCCATGAAAATTTTGACCAGTGAGATGCGTGGATGCAGGCATGGGCCGGAGGAATGGTTTACCGGCACGGTGTGGCTGGATGAGGTTGTGATTGCTGAGCCGGCGCGGATGAAGGCGTTCCGGGTCTCGTTCGAACCGGGAGCGCGCACGGCCTGGCACACCCATCCGTTGGGCCAGGCGCTGCATGTGCTCGCCGGAGTGGGGCTGGTGCAGTTGCAGGGGCAGCCCGCGCAGACGATCCGTCCGGGAGACACGGTGTGGATCGAGCCGGGCGAGGTGCACTGGCACGGCGCCGCGCCGGGGCACACCATGGTCCACCTAGCCATGCAGGTGGCCGACGCAGCCGGCATTGATGTGGCCTGGCTCGCGCACGTCAGCGACCAGGAGTATGCGGCTTCCTTGTAACCACGGCGTCGGCAGATTAATCGGAGTGAGATACTGACGCCTCACACGCCGAGTTCGGCGCGGATGGCGCCGGCGATGGCGTTGGCGTGGAGGTGCATCAGCGCCTCGGATTCGGCCTCGATCATGACCCGGGCCAGCGCCTCGGTGCCGGAGTAGCGGATGATGACGCGGCCTGAATCGGCCAGCGCGAGTTCGGCGGCGGCGATGGCGGCGGCGACCGTGGGAATCTGGTCCAGCGGACGCTTCTCGCGCACGCGCACGTTGACGATGATCTGCGGAAATGTCTTGAGGTCGGCGGTGAGCTGGGCCAGCGTCTTCCCGCTGCGATGAAGTATGTCCAGCAGAAGAAGCGCGGTGAGCAGGCCGTCGCCGGTGGTGGAGCGGCCGGTGAAGAGGATGTGGCCGGACTGTTCGCCGCCCAGTGCCGCGCCGGTGGCCAGCATCTGCTCCAGGACGTACTTGTCGCCGACAGCCGCGCGCAGCATTTTGATTCCCGAGCGCCTGAGCGCGGCCTCGAGGCCCATGTTGGACATGGTCGTCGCCACAACCGTGGAGTTGGTCAGCAGGCCGCGTGCGGCCAGGTCGCGGGCCGCGAGCAGCAGGACTGCGTCGCCGTTGACGACGTTTCCCTGCGCATCGGCAAACATCGCACGATCGGCGTCGCCATCAAATGTAATCCCCATCGTGGCGTGCTGCTGGACGACCTCTGCGGCAACGGTCCTGGGATAGAGCGCGCCGCAGCTCTCGTTGATGTTGCGGCCATTGGGCGAGGCGTGGGTGAGGAGCACCTCGCCGCCGCCGTTCGTGTTGAATTCGGCGAAGAGCTGCGGCGCGATGGCGCAGGCGGCGCCATTGGCGCAGTCCACGACGATGCGCTGTCCGTCGAGCGAAAGATTGGGGACGGCGGCGAGCAGGGAACGAATGTACTCGGCGCGGTCGGCCTCGTTTGGTTGAAGGTTGCTGGTTGCTGGCTGCTGGTTGTTGGTTGAAGACGCGAGGCGGCGAAAGATTTCGGATTCGATGGCCAGCTCGGTCGCGTCGGGCAGCTTGTAACCGTCGGGGCCGAAGAGCTTGATGCCGTTGTCAACCCAGGGATTGTGCGAGGCGGAGATGACGACGCCGGCGGAAAATTTGTGCGCGCGTGCAAGGAATGCGACAGCGGGAGTGGGAATGACTCCCGCGCTGTCGACCGTCGCGCCGCCGGCAACCAGGCCCGCGGTCAGCGCGGCGGCGATCCAATCGGAGGACTCGCGCGTGTCCTGTCCGATCAAGACGCGTGGCGAATCGCCCAGGTGATGCGCCAGCGCGAGGCCGACGGCGTGGATGGTGATGGGGTCGAGCGGGAACTGGCCGGCGACACCGCGAATGCCGTCGGTGCCAAATAGCTTCTTCATCAAATCTTTCTCCGCATCTATTATCAGGCGTTTTGCAGACGCGTGGCAGTGCGCCTTTTGAGTCAGGCTAGGTTCGTCTCCGATGACTCTCAGGCTTCGATCGCAGTTGCCGGTCTGCGAACTGCTGTCAACGCGTCTAGCCGCCGGTGAGACGGCGATACTCGAAGTACATGCGCACGCGCCAGCGCAGAATCATTCCAAAGGCCAGCACAAAGAAGAGCGCGGCCGTCTGCTTCACGTCCACGAACCGGTCGAGGTAGCTGTGGGCCAGAATCCGAATGGCGGCGAGGACGATCACGACAGCGAAGAAGACGTTGGAACGCTGCATCATGATGACTTCGCCGTCGCGCACCAGGCGCGATGTGCGCAGCAGCGGATAGGCGAACACAACAGCCCCAAGCAGGAATGCGCAGACCGCCCACAGCAACGGAAAGCGGAATGCCGGAACCAGAAACATGCAGAAGCCCGTTGCCATGCCAATGGGCGGGATGAGGATTTTTGGGGTTGTGACGGCGGTGCGGCCCTCCTGCACGCGCCAGACGAGGACCGCCGACGCACCCACAAGCGAAGCGAGCAGCGACAATTCTCGTAACGGCAACTGGGGCAACATAAGTTCTTTCGCAGGAAGCTGGATGCAGGGCCGGGGGAATTGGTTTTGGAACTCTGTGTCCATTATGCCGGTTTGCACAGCTCGGCGCTGGCACCGGCCTGGCGGTCATGCGGAGCTGGTGGACTTGACCTCGGCGGTGACGGAGCCGTGGGCGAGGCGGGCGCGGATGGTCTGGCCGGGATGGGCTTCGGCGGCGTCGCGCAGGAGCCGGTCGTCGGCTGTGTAAACCAGCGCGTAGCCGCGATTGAGAACGGCCAGCGGCGAGAGCGCGTCGAGGCGGGCTGTGGCGCGGTCGAGCCGCGCGGCGCGGGCGGCGATGGTGCTGAGCGCGAGGCGGCGGAGCGACTGGCTGGCGGCTTCGAGGCGGCGCCGCGCAAGGGCGAGCCGGACGGCTGGGTTCTGCCGCTCGGTCCGCGCAGCGAGGGCCGCAAGCTGGCTGGCGCGCGCGCGCAGGTGGCGGTTGGCGACGAGAGCGAGGCGGTGGCGGAGGTCGTCGAGGCGCTGACTGCGGCGGCCGATGAGGGCCTGCAACCGGTTCTGCATCTGGGCGACAGAGAGCGCGGTGAGACGCTGCCGCGCCAGCATGAGCTGGTAGCGGATGGCTCGGCGGACGCGTGCGTCGAGCGCCTCGACGCGCTCCTCGATGCGGTGCTGGGCACTGGTGATGAGTTCGGCGGCGGCCGAGGGCGTGGCCGCGCGCAGGTCGGCGACGAAGTCCGCGATGGTGAAGTCGGTCTCGTGGCCGATGGCCGAAACAACCGGCAGCGCGGACGCCGCGATGGCGCGCGCGAGAGCCTCGTCGTTGAATCCGGCGAGGTCTTCCAGCGAGCCTCCGCCGCGCGCGATCAGGATGAGATCGACCTGAGTGGAGAGCTGGCCGGGCTGATTAATTTTGCGCAGTCTCTTCTTGGGCTGGATTTGGTTGGGCTGGCTCTGATTGAACCAGCGGATTCCCGCGGCGACCGAGGCAGCGCATTCGGGGCCTTGCACCGTCGCCGGGTAGATGAGCAGATTCAGGCGCGCGTGGCGGCGGCGAATGACCCTGACGATGTCGTGGAGCACCGCTCCGCTGGTGGATGTGATGACGCCGACCGAGCGCGGGAAGGCGGGCAACGGGCGCTTGCGTCCAGCGTCGAAGAGCCCCTCGGCGAGCAGGCGCGCCTTGAGCTGCTCGTAGGCAAGTTGCAAAGCCCCCGTACCCCGGGGTTCCAGCGTCTCGGCGATGAGCTGGAGCTGGCCGCGCGACTCGTAGACGGAGACGCGGCCGCGCACCAGAACGGCGAGACCGTCCTGCGGCTGGAAGCGCAGCAGTTGCGCCTGACGGCGGAAGAGCACGACCGGAAGCTGCGCCTCGCCGTCTTTTAGCGTGAAATAGACGTGGCCGGAGGGGGCGGCGCGGCAGTTCGAGATCTCGCCCTCGACCCAGAGATCGGCGTATGCGGCCTCGACGTGCTGGCGGAGGTCGTTGACCAGATCGCGCACGCTCCACGGCGCGGAGGCGCTGCCTGGGCGGGGTTCGAGGTCCGCGGCTCGAGGTTCGAGGGACGTGGCGAGGGCTTCCGGTTTGGCGGGTCGCCGGGGCGCGCGCTTGCGCGTGGGTTCCAGCCAGAGACCGGCCAGGGTTCCCTGCTTGCCATCGCCATCAGAGTGGATCGCCATACCGCATGAGTCTAGCATCGGCGGATTTTGTCGGGGGAAGGTTCAAGGTTCGAGGGCGGCAGGAAACTCAGCGGTAGAGGCCGTGGGTTTGGATGTAGTCGGCGACGGCGGGGGGGAGCAGGCCGGTGCAGGGGTCTCTGGCTTGCAGGCGGCGGCGGAGGGCGGTGGCAGAGACCTCCTCGTGGACTGTGGCGAGCAGGTGGACGCGGGCGCGCTGGGCGGGAGTGAGGGCGAGCGGCGCGAACTGGGATTCGCTGAGGGGGAAGTCGGGCCGGCTGACCACGATCCACTCGGCCAGCGCGAGCAGGCGATCGGGAGAGCGCCAGCGGCGCAGGTCGAGGAAGCTGTCGGCCCCGGTGAGGACGAAGAGGGATGCGCTGGGCAGCTCGCGGGCGAGCGCGGCCAGCGAGTCGACGGTGTAGTTCGGGCTGCCGTCGGAGCGTGGGATATCGAGAGTGGAGACGGCGAAGCGGGGGTCGGTTGCTGGTTGCTGGTTGCCGGTTGCTGGTTGGGGGGGGGCTGGATTGCAGGCGAGGCGGGCCATCTGGAGGCGGTCGGCGTAGCTGGCGACGGTGGGCCCGGGTTTGAGGGGCTGGTTGCCGACCGGGACGAAGAGGACGCGGTCGAGCGCGTAGGCGTCTGCCGTGGCGGAGGCAAGGCGCAGATGGCCACGATGGATGGGGTCGAAGGTGCCGCCGAAGAAGGCTACGCGCATTCTGTCATGTTAGAGCAGATTGACGATGGAGAGTTGCCGAGAGGGAGGCGGTCATGGTGGCCAGAGACACAACACCCTTTCAGAGCGGAACTCTGAAAGGGTGGGGCGAACCAAACCCGCGGCGCCGGATTAGCGCGAGCGGAAGACGAGGCCCGTGCCGAAGGTGAGCAGGTAGTTGCTCTGGTTCGGGCCAGCGCCGCCGTTGAAGGAATAATAGCCGGTGGGATATTTGGCCAGAGCGCCTGCGCTGACCTCGAACAAGCGCCAGTCAAGCCTGCCATGAAGCCGGAGATCCGCGCCGAGGCTGACCTGATAGATGAAGTTGTTGTTGTACGTGGTGCGGAACGGGATCCGGGTGTGGCCGATGCCGAAGCCGCCCTGGAGATACGGAGTGGTCTTCAGCAGGAGCGGCTTCTTGGTAGCGACGCGGATGCTGAAGATTCCGTCCTGACGGTCGAACTGGGAGCCGTACTCGGTGAGGCGGAAGGTGTCGCCACGGGCGTCGATTCCCAGAACGATGGGGCCGGTCTTGAACGCGCCGTGCCTCGGCAGGTGGTTTATGTCATAGTAAACGCCGTAGGCGGCCCCAATGAGCAACGGACGGTCCGTCTGTCCGCCCGGAGGGGCATGGCCGTCGACTCCCATCTGATTGAACTGCTGGGTGTCGGCGGTGACATAGACTCCAGTTTGGGCGTGGGCAACGGCAAATGCGAAAACGACGGTGAGAACAAGAGCTATGGTTCGCAGTTTCATTGGTGTTCCTTTTGCGAGGAGTTGTTAGCGCACCGATGAGCATATAGAAATGGAACGCCAATGTCAGCAAATTTTTATAGCGGAGAGATTTCTGGACCGGAAGAGGGGGCCGGCCGGCTCGCCGGAGGGGCCCCTCGGGAGGCCGGGAGGGGGGCTAGAAGCGGAAAACCAGGCCGGAACTGAAGCTGAGCTGGTTGGCCGCGGGGATGTTGAGGGTTCCGCCGCCGCCCACGTCGGCGCTGCTGACCGTGGTCAGGGAGCCGTAGCCGATCTCCAGCACACGGAAGTCGATGTGCTTCTGGAGGGTGTAATCGACGCCTCCGTAGACGGCATAATCGAACTTGCTGACATGGACAGTGCTGGCCGGGGCCTTGGTGGTGCTGACGCCGACCGAGATCTGGGCGTAGGGCTTGATGGGGCGGGTGAATGGCTTGGCGGAGACCCGCGCGCCCACCAGGAAGCTGCGCAGCATGGCGTTATTGGCGTGCAGGTCTGACTCGCGCACATCGATTCCGGCGGCGATCGGGCCTGCGTGGAAGAAGTCGTAGTAGCCGCCGAAGTCGTAGCCGTAGAAGACCTGCGAGGTGGAGTTCTGGCCGAGGAAGGCGTAGGAGCCAGCGTCGGCCGACGAGTTGCCGACGCGGATGGCGACGGGGTTGAGATAGAGGCCAACCTGGGCGCGGGCCGCAAGGACCGTCAGGGCGAGCACGGCGACTGCGGCAATGCTGCGAAGCTTCATGGGGAATCCTCAAAAAATAGTGACGCTGATGCCGCCCCGAGTGAGGAGCGCACTTTCAAGTCTATAGAAAGATTTGCAAGCGGAGGAGCGGCGTTGCCGGGAAGGGCGATTTATCGGGCGCGTCCGCGGGCGCGCGGAGCCGGCGGCGGGTAGGCGGGCTTGCGCTTGGCGGGCTTGCCGGAGCCAGGGGTTGCCGAGTTTGGTTCGCCCATCTCGCCCATCTCGATGGGGCTGGGGCGGTGTGCGGCGACCATCTCCGCGATGGCGTACTTCAGCGGCTCGATGCCCTCGCCTGTCACCGCGGAGATGGCATAAAAGGGCAGCTTGCGGCGCTTGGCATAGGCGGCCAGCTTCTTGAGCTTGGCCGGATTGGCCACGTCGATCTTGGCGGCGACCAGGATCGTCGGCTTGGCCGCCAGCGCGGGGTCGAAGGTGGCAAGCTCCGAGGTGATGACCTTGAAGTCAGCAACCGGGTCGGGGCGGTCCGTTCCGGTCGCCGCAGCGCTGGAGTCGGAGACATCGACCAGGTGGACGATGACCGAGGTGCGCTCGATGTGCTTCAGGAACTGAATGCCGAGCCCCGCGCCCAGGTGCGCCCCTTCGATCAGGCCGGGCAGGTCGGCCACGGTGAAGGACTGGGTGTGGGGGAACTCGCCGACCTGCACCACGCCGAGGTTGGGCTGCAACGTGGTGAAGGGGTAGTTGGCGATCTTGGGCCGCGCGGACGACAGGCGCGAGATCAGCGTGGACTTGCCCACGTTGGGGTAGCCGACCAGGCCGGCGTCGGCCAGCAGGCGAAGTTCGAGCCGGTAGCTGCGCTCTTCTCCGGCGCGGCCCAGCTCGTGCTCGCGCGGGGCCTGGTGGGTGCTGGTGGCAAAGTGCTGGTTGCCCCGTCCGCCGCGCCCTCCGCGGGCCACGACGATGGTCTCATTGGGTCGGCTGAAGTCGTGCACCAGCTCGCCGGTGGCGTCGTCGTAGAGCAGGGTCCCGACCGGGACGTTGAGCGTGAGGTGTTCGCCCGCGGCGCCGGACATGTTGGAGCCCAGCCCGTGGCCTCCGCGCTCGGCCTTGTGCTCCGGGTTGAAGCGGAAGTGGACCAGCGTGTTGTGGGAGAGCGAAGAGGAGATGAGGACGTCGCCGCCGTGGCCGCCGTCGCCGCCCGAGGGCCCGCCCCGGGGAACAAACTTTTCGCGCCGGAAGGCCATGCAGCCGTTGCCGCCGTCCCCGGCATGGACGCGAATTTTGGCTTCATCGATGAACATCTTCCAGCTTCCAGTGTAGCGGAAGCGGAAGAAGGCCTGAACTACAGCGCAGGCGAGACGGCACGGGCGGGCGAAGCGCGGGTGGGGCGAAGCGCGGGTGGGACGAATGGGATGTGAGAGATGAGTTGGATGCGGCAGACAATCAGCTTGCGATTGCGATCGTCTGGATGAGGTCGAGCGCCATGATCGCGCTGGCCATGGCCTGCGACGCCTGCCGGAATCTGCTGTTCGGATCCAGCGCACGCCTCGCGGCACTGTACTTCCGATTGTTGATCATGGTGGCGATCTGGGCCACCTCGCGATGGACCTCCTCGTGGCGGGCGACCAGGTCGCGGTACTCCGGCGTGTTGCGAATGCTCGAGGCGTGTTGCGAAACAAGCCATCTGCCGATGGGGCACCCCTCCGAATGCTCGATGGCGCGGATGGCGCTGGGGCTGAGCGTCTCATTCAGCGCGATGGCCAACTGCAGCGTGATCTTCCACTGCATGTGGCTGGCGATGGCGTCCTTGGCGGTCACGACAGGGGCGTCCGCGAGATGGTTGGTGTTCATTGCAACCCTTCGACGCAGAGTTCGCTTCAGCGTTCCAGATTGCGTTATCGGAGTCTGGCGCGGAAAGATGAGCCTGTTGGAGAGAAATCGAAGGAGTTTCACGGACGAGGCCGGGAACGCTACAGCGCGCCTGATGTAGAGCATCTCTCCTGTTGGGTTACGAAAAGGCGAACTGCGCGCGCCGTTTCCCCCCCCAAAACGGCCCTTCTGGAACGCTTCCGGGGGATAAGTACAGGAGAGATGCTCTAAGATGGAGTGCATGAAATACCTGATTGCACTTCTGGCAGTGGCAGGCATTGTGGTCAGCTCCATGGCGCTGCACGTTCATCTCATGGACCCGAACGCGGCACCGCCCTGCGCGGTCTCCGAACACTGGGACTGCGGCGCCGTCGGCCACAGCCGCTACTCGTGGTTCCCGCCCAAGACAATGGACGAAATCGTCGGCGACGTGCCCCCAAGCAAGCTGCACGTTCCGGTGGCGGCCCTCGGCATTGCCGCCTACGCGGTGATCGCGCTGCTGGCGCTGATGGGACGGACATGGCTCGTCTTCGAGCTGGCCCAGGTGGGCTTCTTCTTCGCCGCGTTTCTCAGCTACATCGAGGCATACATTCTGGAGAAGTGGTGCATCTACTGCGTCTGGTCGCAGGGGATTATCGCGGCCATCTTTCTGGCCTCTGCGCTGGCCCTCCTGCTGGAGTGGCGGAAGCAGCGAGCGGCCTCGACCGGCGCGTCGACCGACGCGCTGCCGGCGAACAAGTAGACTAGAGCCATGGGAATCAGCCGCAAAGAGGCTCTGGATTGTCTTCGCAGCAACGACCTGATCGGCATTGGCATGGAGGCCGACGCCGTGCGCCGCCGCCTGCATCCCGAGGGAGTTGTCAGCTACGCCGTCGAAACTGCGATCAACCTGCGCGAGCAGGATGCGACTGGCGAGGCTTCTATCGAGGAACTCTGCGCAGCGATTGGCGAGACAGTCGAGCGGGGAAGCACCGGCGTACGTCTGCGCGGCGGGATTGAGATCGAGAAGACCGCAGGCGTGCTGCGTGGCATTCGGCAGCGCTTCCCCACGTTATGGATCGAGGGCCTGTCGGCGTCTGAGATTCTGTCGCTGGCCGCAGGTACCGGGCTGGACCTGCGCGAGACGATCGCGCGCCTGCGCGACGCAGGGCTGGATTCAATCGCCAGCGACGACGCGCAGGCACAGTGCGGCGCGGAGGAGTGGCTTGCGGTGCATCGCGCGGCGCATGGACTTGGCATGTCCACCGTGGCGACGATGCACTTCGGCGCTGGCCAGGCGTTGGAGTTGCGCGTCGATCTTCTGGCTGCGGTACGCCAGCTCCAGCAGGAGACGGGCGGCTTCACAGCGTTCATTCCGCGCAGCCTTCCATCGCGCAACGCGTCCGGCGGATGGGACGGGCCTACCGCGGTCGAGCAACTGAAGACGCTGGCCATCGCGCGCGTCTTCCTCGACAACATCGAGAACATCCAGTTGAACGGAGCGGCGCAGGGCCTGAAGGTCCTCCAGATGGGCCTTCGCTTCGGCGCCAACGACGCAGGCTCGGTCGCGCCGCAGGCACTCGGCGCGAAGGCTGGCAACGGAGCAAGTACCGCTGGGGGCGAGAATGCCGCAGCGGCAAACCGCGTCAGCGAAGAAGACCTCCGCCGCATCATCCGCGATGCCGGCTTCCAGCCCGTCCAGCGAGACACCCCCTACCGCACCATGTTCCTGAATTAGCTTTTCTTGCTACGCCGACTTGAGGCCCGCATCGGCGATGGCGGCGGAGATGAGTTCATCGGCAACGCCATGTTTGCGCAAGCTCTCGGTGATCGCCTGCATTTGCGAGTTGTCGAGGCGCTCCAGGTCCCTGCGCAAACCCTGCCCAATGTAGGCACGAATCAGAGGCTGATAGCCCGACAATCCAAGCGCGGGCGCAATCTCCTTGAGGTCTTCGATCACGTCTTCCGGCATGCGGATGCTGATGGTCGTCATGGGGCGGTCTTTCCGCAGTCGGGTCTTCAATCGCTCACGCATACTCTTCATAGTTTTTCCTTTCTATAGCCGTCGCAGGTCGTGCGGAGATGATGCGGATCGATTCATCCTCGAGTTCGATATGCACAACGAATAACAGGCTTCCGTGGTCGGTTTGGCCGAGGAGACCGTCTCGCGCCTCATCCATCGCGCTGGCATCCACGACCCGCACCAAGGGATCGAAAAACACTTCACACGCCTGCTCGAATCGGACGCCGTGCTTGGCAATGTTTGCAGCGGCCTTGTGTATATCCCAGACGAAATCCAGTGAGCCGTACTGATAGAGCACGTCCATAGATAACGTATATACATTGTATGTGCGCTCGTCAAGCCGACCGATTTTCTGGGCCGGTATGAAGCGGAATAGCCGCTTCGCGTAGAATCGTCTCGGACGGCATCCTGTCCGTGGAGTCCTGTTCTGCTCGCATTTCTCAACAATCTGCACCCTCTTCCGGCCATGATTCTGGCCTCGAAGGGCCTTGGCCACTATCTGCACACGCACTATGGCGACCGTACCTTCCACGGGCTCTACCGCTGGAACGCATTCGATACCGCGATCCTGATTCCCTACTTCGTCGTCATGGTGATTCTGGCGTTCTACGGAATCCATCGCTACCAGTTGGTGTGGCTCTACTACCACAACAAGAAGAAGAAGGCGTTGTGGGACCAGCCGGGCGGGCACTACGCCCCCGGCGAGCTGCCGTTTGTCACCGTGCAGCTTCCCATCTTCAACGAGCAGTTCGTCATCGACCGGCTCATCGACGCGGTCTGCCGCATCGAGTATCCGCGCGACCGCTTCGAGATTCAACTGCTCGACGACTCCACCGACGAGACGGTGCAGGTGGCCGCCGAGATCGTCGAGCGCTACGCGCGCGGCACTGCGGGCCTCGCGCCGCAGCCCATCGTGCATCTGCATCGCACCAACCGCCACGGATACAAGGCGGGCGCGCTGGACGAGGGCCTGAAGGTCGCGCGCGGCGAACTGGTCGCCATCTTCGACGCCGACTTCGTCCCCTCGCCGGACTGGCTGATGAAGGTAGTCGACCACTTCGCCGAGCCGGGCATCGGCATGGTGCAGACCCGCTGGACGCACCTCAACCGCAACTACAGCTTCATGACCCAGGTGGAGGCGATCCTGCTGGACGGCCACTTCGTGCTGGAGCACGGCGGCCGCTCGCGCTCCGGCGTCTTCTTCAACTTCAACGGCACGGCGGGCGTCTGGCGGCGCGTGGCCATCTCCGACGGCGGCGGATGGCAGCACGACACCCTCACCGAGGACACCGACCTCAGCTATCGCGTGCAGATGGCCGGCTGGAAGTTCAAGTACCTGCAGGATGTCGAGTGCCCGGCCGAGCTGCCCATCGAGATGACCGCCTTCAAAACCCAGCAGGCGCGCTGGGCCAAGGGCCTCATCCAGACCGGCAAGAAGATCCTGCCCCGCGTGCTGAAGAGTGACGTGCCATTTGAGACCAAGGTCCAGGCGTGGTGTCACCTGACGGCCAACATCAGCTACCCGCTGATGATTGTGCTCTCCGTGCTGCTGATGCCCGCGATGATTATCCGCAGTTGGCAGGGCTACATCCAGATGCTGCTGATCGATTTCCCGCTCTTCATCGCCAGCACCATGTCGGTCTCCACCTTCTACCTGGTCAGCCAGAAGGAGCTGTTTCCCAAGAGCTGGCACAAGACGTTTCTCTATCTGCCCTTCCTGATGGCGCTGGGCGTGGGGCTGACCATCACCAACACCAAGGCGGTGATGGAGGCGCTCTTCGGCTATAAGACGCCGTTCGCGCGCACGCCAAAGTATCGCGTAAAGCAGAAGGGCGAGGCCAGCCAGGCCAAGGTCTATCGCAAGCGGCTGGGCATCGTCCCGTGGATCGAGCTCCTGATCGGGACCTACTTCGCGTGGACCGTGTGGTACGCCATGACCACGGAGAACTACTTCACCGTGCCGTTTCTGCTGCTCTTCGTGCTGGGCTACTGGTACACCGGGCTGCTGAGCCTCTTTCAGGGGCTCTTCGAGCGCGCCAGCAGCGGCTCAAGCGGCTCGCAGGAGATGCACGAGAAGCCCTACCCGATGGGAATATAGCTCCCGCGAACGCAGCGAAGCCCGGCTGGTTGGCCGGGCCTCGGTGCGAACACGTCGTCATTCTGGCCTAACGTAGGAGTCGTCATTCTGGCGTAGCCAGAATCTCGGTATTTGCCCCACGGCGCCGCAATGCACGATTCGGAAACCG
>PLOU01000211.1 GCA_003142235.1 Granulicella sp. | reverse complement strand
CCGCCGCCCGCTTGAACCGTTCTTTCTCAACCGAATAAGCCGCCGCTGAAGTCGTCATTCTGGCGCAGCCAGAATCTCCGTATTGGCGTTGTTGCGCCGCTGCACCTTCAGAATTCCGATGCAAACCGCACCGAATCAATATTTTAGCCGCATCTCTCCGCGAATGAATATTTTACCGGCGCCGCCCGCGCCAGAGCCTCTTTTTTCACCCATAACCCTTATGCCCTGAATATTTTATCCGCAACTCGCCGAGAATGAATATTTTAGCCAACCGCAGCCCGCGCAACCGAATGATTCAAAACAACTTACTCCTAAATCGTTTATTATGTAAATTTTCCCTGTGGCCACCACATAACAATCCACTTACGCATCAATCCACAGCCAAGGGGGATGGCAGGGGGAGGGGGAGAAGAAACAGCGATCAAACGGCGAAAAAAAGGCAATCTCGTTCGCCAGGCAGATCAACCCTCTATCGACGCACAAACTCGTCCGGAAGGGAGGGCGGATTCTATTGCCGGAGGGACAGAGTTTAGAATTCAGGATTGACAAGCGGTTTGGGCAAAGGCAAACTTTTTATCAACCCGTAGCTTCTTCCCCTTATGCCGGCATCGTGCAAACATCCCAAGGTCCGCGTCGTCGCCCGCGAGGAGGACGCCGAGTTTGTTGTGTGCCAGCTCTGCGGCGAGGTCTTCGATTCGGCTGAGTTCGCCGACATCCTCAACGAAGACGAAGAGGCCCCGGCTGCCGACAGCCACGAAGCACCTGGCGACAAGGTCTGATGGCCACTGGTAGGCCTGAACGTCCATTGTCAGTCACGCTGATCGCCCTCCTTCAATTTTCGAAGGCAGCTTTTCTCGTGATCATCGCGATGTTTCTATGGAGGTCCCCCGCGACGCTCCATGGCTCGAATGATGTTGGACCACTGGTATATATCGCCGCCGACGGCTTCTGTCTGCCAATGCTTGCTCTTTGGCCCGCGATCTTGATTGCGACAGTTTTCGACGCACATCCTGACGCATATTCGTTCGTCCTTCTCGTGCCAGCATTAGCTATCTATCCCGCAGTCGTTGGATGGGGGCTGTGGCATGTAAGGAAATGGGCACACAAGACTCTCATAGCCACATCGATGCTGGCGCTGTGGTTTGTTCTGGACGGTTTTACGGTTGAGTGGACGATGTTACAGGCTGTGTTGCATAAGTATGCCATTGCGACGGGGTCTAAGCGTCAGGCCGTATGCGCACTTCTTCTGATCGATGGAACCGTTCTTTTCTACTTGTGCTTGGGCGACGGCGTACGCAAGGCCTTCGGCGTGAAGGACTAGCGACTCACCTAATCTCTGCGGCTTACTGCGCGGCTTGCGGCTCTGCTGCGTTCACTCTTTGCACCACGATCCACGCATACTGCGCGGCGGAGATGGGCGCCAGCCAGGCAATGGAGCGCAGCAGCCACAGGCGCAGCGGCACCGCGTTCAGCGATGGCCACACCTGCTCTACCAGCACCACGGTGAGCCCGAAGATCTGCACCAGGGTGTTGAACTTGCCCAGCAGGCTGGGGCGGAAGTCGCGCAGCGTTCCGGTGGCAAAGAGCAGGGTCGCGATCAGCAGGATTCCCAGGTCGCGGCTGAGGACCAGCACGGTGACGTAGCGCGGCACCAGGTTCATGTGCGTCAGCACCACGAAGAGCGTGCTCAGCAGCAGCTTGTCGGCGATGGGGTCGAGATAGAGGCCAAGCTTCGTGTATTGCTTGGTCCAGCGCGCAGCCAGCCCGTCGAGGCCGTCGCTGAAGCCGGCCAGCACGAAGAGCGCAAAGGCCACGCCGTGCCGCCCGTCCAGGATGGCGATCACCAGAAACGGGATGATGAACAGACGCAGCAGCGTGAGCAGGTTGGGAGCGGCGCGGAACTGACGCAGGAAATTCATCGCTTGGGGGAACTAGTCCATCGTAGAGCATTTTGATGATTGCTGTGGTGCGGGAAGGACGTGCGGTGCGGATTTCTTTGGCAGAAGCCCACGCAGGCGCTTTCGCCCCGCTCGACACCGCCGGTGAAGGTGTTGCGGCCTATGCCGGGCTGCGATGCGCGCATTGCCTCGGAAGAGCGCCTGGCCGGCACCAAGAATGTTAGAGCGGCTGGGTCGCGGTTGCCCTCTGCGTTTGCCCTGCGCGAAGGGTTCCATTTACACTACCTAGACGCACCAGAGGCGCGTAGCTCAGTTGGTTAGAGCGCTTCCTTGACACGGAAGAGGTCAGGAGTTCGAGTCTCCTCGTGCCTACCATATTTCAATCACTTGCACATTTTCGCATGGGCTAGAGCGATGGACGCGATGAAAGATCTGCCTCTGTCGAAGGTTTACCAATTGCTCGAGCCGGGTCCGGTGGTCCTGCTGACGACCGCCCGCAAGGGCCGCGCCAATGTCATGGCGATGTCCTGGCACATGATGGTCGAGTTTGAACCGCCGCTGGTTGCGTGTGTCGTGAGCAATGCCGATTTCAGTTTTGCCGCGCTGCGGGCGACGAAGGAGTGCGTGATCGCCATTCCTGCACTGGAGTTGGCGCCCAAGGTTGTGGCAATCGGCAACTGCTCGGGACGGGACGTGGAGAAGTTCGAGAGATTCGGTCTGACGCCGGTGCCAGCCGAGCGCGTGGCGCCGCCTCTGGTGGCCGAGTGTTTTGCCAATCTCGAATGCAAGGTGGCCGATACTCGTCTCGTCAACAAATACAACCTCTTTCTGCTTGAAGTGCTCAAGGCATGGATCGATCCGGCGCAGAAGAATCCGAAGACCATCCACCATCGCGGCTACGGCAGATTCGCTGTGGATGGCGAGATGATCCAATTGAAGTCGAAGATGCCATAGCCGGCACAGGCAGGATGGTCGATTCGCTAGCCTGAATTTCCGGTGCGGGCAGCACTGCCGATTGCGGCAATCGGCCCTTTCCCGTTCGCCGCAGGGCCGGTTTCGCGATTGGAAACGCTGCTCCGCTTCCCATTCCCGCGGGAAAACAACTATGATCTACCCGGCTCCGGGGTAAATGAAATCCGCGCCGGAGCCTCCGGCGACATGGTTCCCGCCGGGTCGATGCAAAGAGAGGGGCTTCCTGCCATGGGCGCAACCGAAAAAAATCTCAAGCGCTACGAGATGCTGATCGACGGTGAATTCGTATCGTCTTCCAAGATGCTGCAGGTGGTGAACCCCGCGACTGAAGAGGTGATTTCGGAGTTTCCGGCCGGCACAGTCGAGGAGGTGGACCGCGCCGTGCTGGCGGCTGAAAAAGCCCAAAAGAGCTGGGCGGCACTGCCGGCCATCCGGCGTGCGGGCTACCTGCGCGAGATCGCCACGCTGGTCCGCGCCAACCGCGAAGCCCTGGCGCGCGTGATCACGCAGGAGCAGGGCAAGATTCTCTCCCTCGCGCAGGTAGAGGTGGACTTCTCCGCCGACTACCTGGATTACATGGCGGAGTTTGCCCGGCGCTACGAGGGCGAGATCATCCAAAGTGACCGCCCCGGCGAGAACATCCTGCTCTACAAGATGCCCATCGGCGTGATTGCCGGCATTCTGCCGTGGAACTTTCCCTTCTTCCTGATCGTGCGCAAGATGGCACCCGCGCTGGTGACGGGCAATACCATCGTGATCAAGCCAAGCAGCGAGACGCCCAACAACGCCTTCGAGTTTGCGCGGCTGGTGGCGCAGTCGTCGCTGCCCAAGGGCGTCTTCAATCTCGTCTCGGGCGCGGGATCGGTTGTGGGCAATGCGCTGGCCGGCCATCCCAAGGTGGGGATGGTGAGCCTGACCGGCAGCGTGGAGGGCGGCGTCGCTGTGATGCATGCTGCGGCGGAGAACGTCACCAAGGTCTCGCTGGAGCTGGGCGGCAAGGCACCGGCCATCGTGATGGGCGACGCGGACCTCGACCTGGCGGTGCGCGCCATTCGCGCCTCGCGCATCATCAACACCGGCCAGGTGTGCAACTGCGCCGAACGGGTGTATGTTCACCAGTCTGTGGCCGCGGAGTTCATCGCGAAGATGACTGCGGCCATGCAGCAGACGGTGACTGGCGATCCCTTTGCTGCGGCCACGGAGATGGGGCCGATGGTGAGCAAGCGGCAGCGCGAGCTGGTGCATGAGGCGGTGCAGCAGGCGCTGAAGGACGGCGCAAAGCTCGAATGCGGAGGCAACTTCGCAAGCGGGACTGGATACTACTACCAGCCCACGGTGCTGACCGGATGCCGCCAGGAGACCGCGATCATGCAGCAGGAGATATTCGGGCCGGTGTTGCCCATTGCCACCTTCGAGACGCTCGACCAGGCCATCGCGTACGCCAACGACTGCGAGTACGGGTTGACCTCGTCCATCTACACGCGCAGCCTGGATGTGGCCATGCGGGCCGCGAACGAGCTGAAGTTCGGCGAGACCTATGTGAACCGCGAGAACTTCGAGGCCATGCAGGGCTTTCACGCCGGATGGAGGAAGTCCGGCATCGGCGGCGCGGACGGCAAACACGGTCTGGAGGAGTACTTGCAGACCCACGTCGTCTACATGAACTACGACCTCAACAAGCAGTAGGGGATCGCTGCCGTGATCCACCTCCTTTTGGTGTGAATCCGTGGGTGGGGGTACCCCCCTCCTCCCCCCTACTAAAGTAGCCGGATCCATAGGGATACACGAATTCCATTGTAAAGTATTCATTCAAAACACGTTATAGATCAAATATAACAAAACAAGCAGTTTACATTGACGCAATGGGCAAAGAAGAAGCCCGGCAACCAGTCCGGGCTTCTCTTGTTGTACGCCGTGCATGAATGACATCTTGGGGGTGGAAGTCCCCTTCACATCCTGATGGAGGAGAAGTGATAGCGAAGCGCAAGGGCGTTGCCGCGAGGCGGGGTCTGAAGGAAGC
>PLOU01000223.1 GCA_003142235.1 Granulicella sp. | reverse complement strand
CGCACTCCTAACGCGAAGGTCGCCGGTTGGACTCCGGCCCGGGCCACCACTTTTCAGCTGCTTTACCGCCCCACCGCGGCCCGCTCGGTCGCCACGCGCGCGCCACTCAGCCCGCCCTCGTAGCGCGCAATACCCTTGTACAGGCTCTCCGCCACGCGCTCACGATACTCCGGCTGCTGCAACTGCTCCGCGTCCTTTGGGTTGGTCACAAACGAGATCTCCGCCAGAATCGACGGCATATTCGCCCCAATCAGCACCACGAACGGCGCCTTTTTCACGCCGCGGTCCTTCAGCCCCGCATTGCCCCGCTGTAGCCCCGCGTAGAGCGAACCTTCCACGTCGCCGGCAAACTCGCGGCTCTCGGCGATCTTGTCTTTCAGCGCGATCTTCTTCACCAGGTCGCTCAACTGGTGGATCGATTGGTCGCTCACCGCGTTCTCTCGCGCCGCCACATCCAGCGCCGTCGGGTCCGACGTGAAGTTCAGGTAGTATGTCTCCACTCCGCGCGCGCTCTCATCCGGCGACGAGTTGGCGTGGATCGACAGNNATCTCCGCGCCCAGCCGGTCGTGCAGCAGCTTGCCTAGACGCAGCGAAACGTCCAGCACCACGTCCTTCTCCTCGATCCCGTCCGCGCCAAGAGTGCCCGAGTCGTGGCCGCCGTGCCCCGGGTCGATGACGATGCGCCCGATCTTCAGCCCCAGCGCGCGCACCAGTGAGGTTTCGCCATCGGCCGTTGGCACTGCCGCCCGCGCCGGCGTCGCATCCGCCACAGACGCGGTCGAACTGCCCGCCGCCTTCGCCTTGCTCCTGCGCGTCTTCTTGACGGAACTCGCCGAAGCATCCGCATCCGTCGGCGTCACAACAGCAGCATTCGTGTCCTCCGTATCGTCCCTCGAACCTTGAACCTCGAACCTCGAACCTGTCCCTGTTGCCACCACCGCCGAGATCGGCTTCGACGTAGGCCTGCGCGTCGCCTCCACCTTCCCCGGAGAATCGCTCAACTCCGTAACATCGCTGGTCGCGCTCTTCGTCGCCACGCTGTTGGGAACAGGCCGCGCCGCCGTCGGCTTCACCGTAACCGCCGCGCGCGGAGCCGGAGCCTCGGTGGCAACAGGAGTCTCATCGTTCCCTGTTCCCTGGTTCCTGTTCCCTGTCGGGGTCCCCGGCGAGCGGTCTTGACTCGCTGGGGTGACTGTTCCCTGTTTTTTGCCTCCATGAATGTCGATGATCAGTCGGTAAGGGTTCGGCAGCAAAAACGCTGAGTACTCAGTCACGTCGTTCACATCCAGCACCACGCGCGTCACGTCGTCCGAGTATTGCGCCGCACGCACCTTCTTCAGGAAACCGTCATCTGTCACCGCGAAGCTCTTGCCCACCAGCTCCGGCGCCAGCCGCGTTCCATGCAGGTCGAAATAAATCCGGTCCGGGTTCGGCACCCGCGCCGCCTCATACGTCACGTTGTCGCCCAGGTCGATGGCCACCCGCGTATACGTCGCCGTCGACCAATGGCGAATCCCCGTCACCAGCGCCGGCTTCCCGCTCTGCGCATCTTCGCCCGCCATCGAATCGGATTGGTTCGCCAGCGCAACAGGTGCTCCACTGCCTGCTCTGAGCTTGTTGACGGGTCTCGAATCGGAGACGTGGGTTTCCGCCCCTCCAACTTCGTTCGCTTGAGCCAAAACTTCGGGTGCCCCATTCATCGCAGTCTTATCGCGATGAGTGGGATCAGCGGTTCCCGCCGTCTGCGCCATGGCCGGCAGCGACGAGACCCCACCGGCTGCCCCATTCTTCGCAGCAGTGTTGCGATTCGCGCTCCCCGTCAGCTTTGCCGGTGGGGTTGGATGAGTGGGTTGCTCCGCCGAAGCCTTCGCCCCGACCGTCTTTCCTTGAACCTCGATCGACGCCAGCCCCGCGCGCGCCTCCTCCGCCTGCTCGCTCTTCGCGTGCTCCTTCAGCAGCAGCTTGTACCTCTCGCGCGCCATCGCCGCATCCTTCAGGTCGTTCTGCGCAATCTGCCCCTCGGACAGCAGCGCCTGCACCCCCAGCGAACTTGCCGGATACTGCGTCCGCAAAAACTCGTACTGCCCCACCGCCGCGCGCAGGCTCTTCTCATCGTGCAGCGTGCGTCCCTGTTCGGCCAGCAGCTCGGCCACCGCATTCACCGCCGCCGGAGCATGAACGTCCGCCGGGTCCGCATGGTAGATCGCGCGATACGCGTCCATCGCCCGCGTGTAATCGGCCTGCGTGCGCATCTCCTCCGGAATTGCCTCCAGCGTCTGCCGGCCGCGCTCCGCCTGCTCCCACGGCGTCAGCGGCACCACTTTCTTCGCCGCATGGGTCCGCGTCGCGGGCGGTGTATCCGCGCGCACCCAGGCCGCGCCGCAGCACATCGCTACAACGCAACTCAGCGCGGCCACGCACGCCGCGCACCGCACCCACCGCATCTGTTTCCCGAGAGACATCTCTCCCTCAGTTTAAGTCGCGCCGCACCACCGCCCCACGCAAAAACCGCCCGGTACTCCCCCCGATACCCCCGCGCGTCAAAGCAATCCCCCCACAACCTCGGCCGCCTTGGCCAGCGCGCCATCGAGCGCACCCGCATCGCTGCCGCCAGCCTCCGCCAGATCCGGCCGTCCGCCGCCCTTGCCGCCGACGAGCCCGGCCAGCGCGCCCACAACCTTCCCTGCGTGGATTTTGCCGGTCAAATCTTTGGTCACGCCCACGATCAGCGAGACCTTCCCATCCGACGCCGCGCCCAGCACCACCACGCCACTGCCCAGCCTGCTCCGCATCTGGTCCACCAGATCGCGCATCGGCCCGCGTTCCAGCCCATCGACGCGCTGCACCAACAGCTTCACGCCCTTGACGTCCACAGCCGTAGCATCTCCGGCAGCGCTCGCCGCAGACTTCATGCGCGCAGCATCCAGCTCGCGCCGCAGCTTCTTCATCTCCTCTTCGGTCGCCGCAATCCGCGCGCGCAACGCATCCGCCGGGGCCGATGTCTCCGCTCCTCCAACGATTTGCCCGACGACCCGCGCAACCTCATAGTCCCGCCGGAACTCGCCCAGCGCGCCCCATCCGCTCACCGCCTCCACGCGCCGCACGCCGGACGACACGCTGCCCTCGCCCACCAGCTTGATCAGCCCGATCTCGCCCGTCGCCCGCGTGTGCGTCCCGCCGCACAGCTCGGTCGAGAAATCCCCAATCCTCACCACGCGCACCTTGTCGCCGTACTTCTCGCCGAACAGTGCCATCGCGCCTAGTTCTTGCACTGCGATATCGATGGGCACATCCACCATCGTCTCCACCGCCGTGTTGGCCAGCACCTGCCGATTCACAATCTCCTCCACCTGCGCCAGCTCCTCGTCGGCCACGCCGGCAAAGTGCGAGAAGTCGAACCTCAGCCGCGCGCGGTCCACCGACGATCCCGCCTGCTTCACATGCCGCCCCAGAACCTCCCTCAGCGCCGCATGGAGCAGATGCGTCCCCGTATGATTGCGCGTGATGGCCGCACGGATCTCGGCGTCAACGACGGTGTCAACCGTGTCGCCGATGGCGATGCGTTCGCGCGCCACCACGCGATGCGCCCACACGCCCTGCACCGGCTTCGACGCCCCGCTGACATCGGCAACCGTCGTCGAGTGGCCCGCGCCCATCAGCCAACCCACATCGCCCACCTGCCCGCCGGAGTCGGCATAGAAGCTCGTTGAGTCCAGCACCACCTCGCCCGCCTCGCCCGCGCGCAGCTCGGCCACGCCCACGCCGTCCTTCACCAGCGCCAACACCCGCGCCCCATCCACGCGCAGCGCCGAGTAGCCCGCAAACTCCGTCTTCGCCAGCTCTGACCAAAGGGGACTTGCTGTTTTTTGTGAACCGCCCTTCCAAGATGCCCGTGCGCGGTTCTGCTCTTCGCTCATCTTGCGGTCAAATCCAAGTTGATCGAAGTTGACACCAAGATCTCTAGCAGCGTCGATCATGAAATCAAGCGGCAAGCCATACGTTTCATAGATTGCAAATGCTTTATCGCCAGCAATAGTAGGCGTTCCTTTGGCGAGTAGTTCCCAACCATGAGCATTTTGTTTTTCCGCTGAGGCTGCTATCGATTCGATAATTGCGCCATGCCCATGCTGCGTCTCGACTGCTTCATCAATAAGAGTTTGGAATCGCTGCGAGCCCAACTGCACTGTTCGCGCAAACTGCAACTCCTCTGCCAGCACTGTCTTCGAAACCCGCTCCGCAGTCTCCTTCAGCTCGGGATACGCCACCTGCATCTCATCGCGTACGGCGAAGACCATCTCGTGCATAAAGGGCTTCTCCTGACCCAGCAGCCGTCCATGCCGAATCCCTCGCCGCAGAATCTTACGCAGCACATACCCGCGCCCCTCGTTCGCCGGGACCACCCCGTCACTGATCAGAAACGTCGCCGCCCGCGCATGGTCCGCAATAATTCGCAGCGAAGCCGCACCCTTCTCCTCGCCCTTCGCTGATCCGTTGAATCCCGTCAACTCCGCCGCGCGCTTGATCAGCGGCACAAACAAATCTGTCTCGAAGTTCGACAGGACGCCCTGCATCACTGCCGCTACGCGCTCCAGCCCCATTCCCGTATCGATCGAGGGCTTGGGCAGCGGCGTCAGGATGCCATCGCTGGCGCGGTCGAACTGCATGAAGACCAGGTTCCATATCTCGACGTAGCGTTGCTCGTCCAGCGGAAACGGCTTGTCCTCTCCGGTCTCGCTTGCGGCAACGCCGAAGTCATAAAAGATTTCGGAGCACGGCCCGCACGGCCCGGTATCGCCCATCTGCCAGAAGTTGTCCTTCATCCCAAACTCGAAGATTCGTTCCGCGGGCACTCCCTGGCCCAGCCACAGGTTGTACGCCTCGTCGTCGCGCGTTACGCCTTTCTCGCCTTTGAAGATGGTGATGTAGAGCTTTGCCGGATCGATCCCGAACCACTCCTTGCTCGTCAGCAGCTCCCACGCATACGCAATCGCGTCCTTCTTGAAATAATCCCCAAAAGAAAAGTTGCCCAGCATCTCGAAGAATGTGTGATGGCGGCGCGTGAAGCCGACATTTTCGAGATCGTTGTGTTTCCCGCCAGCTCTTACGCACTTCTGCGTAGTCGTCGCCCGCGAGTACTCGCGCCGCTCCGCGCCCAGAAATACGTCCTTGAACTGGTTCATCCCGGCGTTGGTAAACAGCAGCGTCGGATCGTTGGCCGGAACCAGCGACGACGAGTGAACGCGCCTGTGTCCCTGCCCCGTGGCAGGCGAGACCTTGCCCTCAAAAAAACGCAGATAATCTTCGCGAATCTGGCTTCCCGACCTGAATCCCATAGGCTTTAAGTCTATCAGCGGGTGCCCCATTCATCGCGGCTTTATCGCGATCCGGGGCCCCCGGCGAGCGAACTTTGCTCGTCGGGGTGGGGTGAGTGGGATGGAAGACCTCAGCTTTACTTGAATTCCACCGCCGCCACATCCCCACCCATTGTCCGCCCCACCGGTCGTACCCTCGCGCCATCCTCTGCGAAGGCCTGGTCCGTCCAGTCCCATCCCGTGTGATAGAGCACGAACAGGTGCTCCCCCGGCCGCGCGCGCAGTTCCTCGTACGGCACCACCGGCAGCCCGGTGAAGCGCTCGATGTGCATCGCCGTCAGCGCCATGGTGTCATGCCGGTTCCAGCGCAACTCCTCCGCGCGGGAGTAGACCAGCGTCATGCGCGCGCGCACATCGGCATCCGGCTCGTAATAGCAGTCCTCCTCGAACGCGCCCATGTCCTGCATGTACAGCCGTCCATCCGGGTTTGCGTCGAGCGCAGCCTTCACCTCCGCCGGCAGCGCC
This sequence comes from Granulicella sp., assembly GCA_003142235.1. GTDB lineage: Bacteria > Acidobacteriota > Terriglobia > Terriglobales > Acidobacteriaceae > Edaphobacter. Next base: position 22,567 of record PLOU01000223.1, on the reverse strand, counting down.
AAACTCGCCAGCCGCGCCTCCGTCTTCTTTTGCTCAGCATGAATCCGCGCCGCGCCCGCACCCATAATCCCCACGCCCAGCACCACCATCACCGCCGCAAAGACCCTATCGCGCCGCAGCCACGGACCGATGACTACAGCGACCATTGCGCTGATTGCCACCGCCGCGCCCAGCACATAGCGCACCTCGATGGAGTGGGTCACATACCGCGCCAGCAGGTAGCCGCAGATGGGAAGCGCCGCCAGCACGAGCAGCAGCACCCATTCCGCCGCTGGAATCCGCGGCCCGCGCCAACGCATCTCTCGCCCGAAGATCTGCCGTGCGCACCCCCACGCCAGCGCCGCCGCAAACGCCACCAGCACAACCATCCACAGATGCTGCGCCGGCATCGACATCTGCGTGTAGTCCACGAAGATCGACCGATAGGCCCGCGTAATATCGTGTGGCCCCACCGATCCCGCGTTGTAGTAATTCCTGCGGAACTCGCCGGCCGCCTTGAGAAACGGCCACGTCGCCGCGAACCCTGCCATTCCCGCATAGATCGCCACCACCACTGGCCAATCCGTCCGCCGCCGCTGCAAGCTGCGAAACCCCTCCGCCGCGCACAACGGAACCAGCAGCAGAATTCCGAAGTAGTGCGCATTGATCGTAAGCGCGATCGCCGCAGCCAGACCCATCAGCGCCCATCCCCGCCGCCTGTTCCCTCNNCATCAACCCATACGGCCGTCCCTCGGCAGAGTAGAAAAGCGTAGCTGTCAGCGCCGGAAACGCGACCGCCACCACCCCAGCGCGCTCCCCCGCCAGCCTCCGCACGAAGAAGAACAGGCAAACCTGCATCAGCAGAAATCCCAGCAGGGCAGGCAAGCGCAGCGCGAACGCGCCATCCCCAAACGCCTTCATCCCCGCATGAGCGAGCAGTGGATAGAGCAGCGGATCCAGCGAGATCGGTTCCGTCCGCTGCACCTGCACCAGCTTCGCCACCGACCGCACGCTATACGTCTGGAAGGCGTACATCTCATCCTGCGACATAAGCTTCGCGTGCGACCACGCCAGCGACAGGGCCGCCGTCACCAGCACAAACAGCACCACCATCGCCCGTGCTAGCCTGCACCTCAAAACNNAAACCCCCGTGCCACCGGTCGGCTGCACCACCGGAATCGTCGGCATAAAAAGATTCTCCAGCCACGGTAGGCGCACAAACAGCAGCAGCACCATCACCACCACGGTCGCGGTAAACCACAGCATCAACCCCGGTTCGCGATACAGCTTCTCGGGATTCTGCACCGCGCTGTGCTCTTTGAATGCGAGCTTGAAGTAGATCGCCATCACCAGCGCCACCAGCGGGAATCCCAGCAGCAGTTCAATCCGGTAGCGAATCACAAACGCCCCGAAGAATAGCATGGCCGCCGACGCATAGAAGATCACGCTCACCAGCAGCGACTCCGGCGTATACCGCTTGAAGCTCGCGCGATACGCCCCCGCCACGCCGCGGTCGCCGATCTCCCGCAGCTCGCTGAAGCGCTTCAGCGCCATGAAGTAGCAGCCGATCATCCAGTAGCACATCAGCAGGCTCAGCGGCGGCACCAGCCACGCAGCCACCGCATACCACCCCAGCAGCATGCGCAGCGGATTGTTCACGCTCTCGGTCAGCACATCCAGGTACGGCACATCTTTGGTCCGCAGCGGCCGGATGTTGTACACGCAGCCCATCAACCACAGCGCCAGCGCCGTCGCCGCAAACGGTCGCGAGATCGTCCAGCCAATCGCCACGCCCGCCGCCATCATCAAAATCCACTGCGCGTAAGCCGCGGGAATGTTGACCAGCCCAAGCGCCGCCGGCCGGTCCTTCTTCGTCGGATGCAGCCGGTCGAACGGTGCATCCAGAACCTCGTTCAGCACATAGTTGCTGCACGCCACCAGCGTGATCGCCACAAATGCCAACACCAGTGTCCCCGCCAGACGCCAGCTCAGCAGCCCTGGATAGATGCTTAGCGGAACAATTATCCCCGGCAGCACAAACAGGTTCTTGATCGAGTGGTCCAGCCGCGCAATCGCCAGATGCGCCCGCAACCGCCGCGAGAAACTCACCTTCGTCTTTGCCATCTCTCTCATGCCGATCCCATCAACCCATTGCCGCTGATAGCGTTAGTATATCGGCGAAACCACGGACGGTTGAGAAATACCAGCGGGTGCTCCATCCTCTGCTTAGCCGCGACCATCCCCTAAAACCATGTCCCCGCCTTGTACCGCTCGTACTCCTCCCCAAACGCCTCTGAGAGAACCCGCGCCTCCCTCCGCGCGCGAACAACCTGCATCGGGATCAGCAACGCAATCGGCAACAGCAGCAGCCAGCGCTCCGACACGATCACGATCCCCACCAGGAACATCGCGCTGAACACATAGATCGGATTGCGAATCCGCGAGTACAGCCCCGTCGTCACCAGCTTCTTTGCCTTCGCGCGCACCGAAAACGCAGCCCCCAACTGTAGCCGCGCCACAATCAGCAACACCACCCCCGCCGCTGCCATCACTCCGCCCACCACCTTCACCGGCGTCCACGCAACACTCCCCACATGCGCCGCCAGCCATACCGTCATCACCACAATAACCACCAGCGTAATCACATTCGCCTTCATCGGTCTCCGCCTTTCATCTCGCTGCTGAAAGCTGAAAAATCTCCTGCACTCCCGGAGCCCACGTCCACCCTTCCACCCTATACTCCGGGTCCAACGGCATCCCCAGCCCCGCAAACTCCGCGCGCCGCGCCGTCATCGCCATGCAGCTCACCAGCGCGTCGAAGGCGTCCTCGCTGCCGCGCGCCCTCTCCATCACGCCGCGCGACAGCGCCGCATAGGCCGCGTCCTCCTTGCGCTTCCTCCGCAGATAGGCCGCACGCGCCCCCGCATTCGACTTGCGCACCGGCCCGGTATTCAGCCGCGTATACATCTCCACCACCATCGGCCGCGCATCATTTAATCCAGCCCGGTCGAACGGCCACACCGCAAACCCCGCCTCTCGCAGCCGCTTCAGCACCGGCATTCCGCGCAGCGACGCCGTTCCCACGCTGCCCGCCCCGCCGATCTGGAAGACGCTCTTCGGCCCAATCCCTCTCACCCTCTCCGCGCGCTCGGCCTCGGGAATCCGCGCGGCCAGCTTGCAGTCGATGTCGGTGGCGCGCAGCATCCGGTGCAGCCCATCGCCGCGGAACTCCTCCGGCTTTGGATGCTTCCCCCAGAACCGCCCATCCGCACACCCCGCCGCCAACCACTGCTCGCCCTGCCCGCCGGCCACCANNCCACCATCCGCGGCGTCTCCCGCGCCATCCCGATCAGCCACTCGCCAACCTCCGCCCGCGTCCGCCCACCCTCCAGCGTGACGCGCCCACCGTCAACCTTTCCCGCACCCGCCGTCCAAACCCCAGCCCAGATCTTCCGTCGCTGCCCAGCCGCGCTGCGGTCGCCCGACCAGTCCACCGCAACCGCTCGTTCGACGTTCACTCGCCCCATCCGCACCCCTCACACTTCGGGAACTTCTCCCGCTCCTCATCCGTATCTAACTCCGACGGCAAATTCCTGCCCGCGAAAGGAGCGCCTCCCCATGCTCAAACTCCTCCTCTTCTGCATCCTCCTCGTTCTCTGCTGGCCACTCGCCCTGCTGGCGCTCATACTCTATCCGTTCATCTGGCTCGTCTGCCTCCCTTTCCGCATCGTCGGCATCGCGGTCACCGGAGTCTTCGCGCTTGTCACCGCCATCTTCCTCTTCCCCGTCCGCGTCCTGCGCTCCGTCTGATTTGTCTGTCATTCCGTAGCGCAGCGGAGGAATCTGCTTCTAGCGGTCGCCCTGCTACTCCGCGTCGCCGACGACATCCACCTCCTCCACCTCCACCCCCCACTCCTTCAGCACCTTGAAGACCGTCCCCGCCGAAAATCCAGCGCGCAGCAACCGCCCCATCACCCTCGCCGCCTCCTGTTTGACCTTCTCGCCCGCGGGCTGCTTCATCCTCTTGCGCGCGATGTACTCCCGCGCCAGCATGACCTCGTCGACGCCCTCATACGCCGCGCCCACCGCCGCGCCCACCGTCTCCGCCGCCACTCCCTTGGCCGCCAGGTCCTGCTGCACCCTCCTCCGCCCGAACTTCTCGCCCTCCTTGCGCAGCCGCGTGTAATCCGCCGCAAAGCGCGCGTCGCTCAGATAATTCAGCTCCTTCAGCCTCGCGACCACTGCGTCCATCGCGCGCTCNNTGCGCATCTGCGACGCCAGCATGCGCACGGCGTACTCCATCAGCCCAGCCTCGCCCACTGGCTCCCGCCGCTTCGCCCGCTTGAACGCCATCACTCAACCTCAAACGCTCGTCGTCACAACGCTCGTCATTCTGGCGTAGCCAGAATCTCCGTATTTGTCTTTGCTGTTGCCTCTTCTACTTCACCGTCTCCGCGTACTTCCCCGTCTTCGTCCACCGATCGCACCAGTCCGCCACCGTCTCGTACCAGAGCTGCGAGTTCTGCGGCTTCAGCACCCAGTGTCCCTCGTCCGGGAAGTAGAGAAACCGCGCAGGCACGCCCCGCCGCTGCAACGATGTATACAGCTCAAACCCCTGCGACACATCCAGCCGATAGTCCCTCTGCGAATGGATAATGAGCGTTGGCGTCTTGGCATTCTCGATAAACCGCATCGGCGACCACTTGCGGAACGGGTCCTGGTCCGCCGGCAGCGACTGATACCGCCAAGGCTCCGCCGCATGTCCACCTCCCTGCGAAACTTCACTCTTCTGTTTGTCATTCCGTAGCGCAGCGGAGGAATCTGCTTTTATCCCAGCCATCGGATTGTAACTAGCACTGAACCCGTCCCACCCCTTCGGAAAGTCCTCCGGCCGTCTGAACTCCCACTCGTTGAACCACATCTCCTCGGTCGTCCCATACGCGCTCACCGGGTCCACCATCCCGTCGTGCGTCACAATGCACTGGAAGCGGTTGGTATGGGTCAGCACCCAGTCCGCCATAAATCCGCCATAGCTCGCCCCCAGCGCGCACTCCCGCGTCTTGTCGAGGAAGGGATACGTCGCCTCGGCATAGTCCAGCCCCTTCATCAGGTCCTCATAGGCCCGCCCGCCCCAGTCGCCGCTCACCTCGTCGACAAACTTCTGCCCATACCCCGTAGACCCGCGCCGATTGATCCCCACCACCACATATCCATCCGCCGCCAGCAGCTCCCAGTTCCAGCGATAGCTCCACGAATCTCCCAACGCCGTCTGCGGCCCCCCATGCATCACAAACTTCACCGGATACTTCTTCGCCGGATCAAACCCCGGCGGCTTGATCAGAAACGCCTGGACCTTGGTACCTTCTGCGCCCGTGAACCAGAAGTAGTCAAGCGGAGCTAATGCCAAGCTGCCTAGAAGCGACTGATTCAAGTGGGTAAGTTGCCTCTCCCCTTCTGGACTTACCTGCTCCTCCTCGATAAGTTTTCCCGAGACCTTAGGATCGACGTAACTGATGCCCATTCTTTTCATCATGGTCGGGTCCATCTCAGTTATGTCGTAGAACGTGTGTCCAAGCATCCCTGCATTGATGGTCACGATTTCTGCGGGCGACGCGACCGTCATTTTACTGGCGACAATCTGCACATCTCCGCTTCCGACTTCCTTTTGCCAGACACGGAGATCGCCGTACTCGCCTTGCGCTGTAATCCCCGCGAAGACCGGATGGTCTCCTGGTTTCTCATCCGGCAGAACGTTGTAGCTTGAAATTGACTCCATCCCCTCTTCGCCACTTGTGAACACGACGGCTGCGCTGTCAGGAACCCACACAAACTCATCGACCCAGTAATCAAACTTCGGCATCAACTCTTTGATCGTCTTCTTCTCCCGGTCGAAGAGCATCAGCCGAAAACGATCCGACTCAAACCCCGCCTGCTTCTGCGAACGGAACGCCAGCCACTTCCCATCCGGCGAGTACTCCGGCTCATCGTCGCTCCCCGGCGAGGTCGAGACCTTCACGGCCTTCGCCCCCGGCTCGTCCAGCCGCAGCGTAAACACGTCGTTGTTCGTCGAAGCCGCCGGAACCTTATCGAGGTTCGTCACATACGCGATCTCCTTCGAGTCGGGAGCCCACGCATACTCCAGCGGCCCGCCCAGCATCCACGTCGGCGTCTCGGCATCTCCCACCGCGCTGGCCGGAGTCAGGTCGCGCACATTTCCAACAAAATCCACCACCAGGATATGGCTCCTCTTCAGCCCCGTGTACTGGTCCCAGTGCCGATAGAGCAGCGCATCCCACACCTGCCCTTTCGAACTCGCCGCCGCGGCCTCATCCTTCGCCTTATCGCAGGCATTCTCCTGCGGCCACATATGCTGATCCGAACACTCCGGATACACATCCGCCACAAACATCAACCGCTTCGAGTCCGGCGACCAGATCGCCCCATCCGCACCGCCCGCCACATTTGTCATCTTGGCCCATGCGCCCAGCCTGCCCGTACCCTCATCCCACGGAGCCTGATAGATCTGTTCCTTCATGGTCATCGAGACCCATTTGCCATCTGGCGAGAAGCGCCCAAACGACTCCCCCTCCCCAAACGTCACCTGCTTCTCTTTTTGTTTGTCATCCGCAGTTTTTTGTTTGTCATTCCGCAGCGCAGCGGAGGAATCTGCTTCTGTCGCGCCACCACCAAGCGCCACCACCCAAAGATGGTTCACCTTGGTGTTCTTCTCCAGCGACACATCCGTCACCGAGAACAGCACCCACTTCCCACTCGGCGAAATCTGCGGATCGCTCACCCGTTTCATCGCCATCAAATCCGCAAACGTCATCGGCCTCTTCGCCGCGACCTGCTCCGCAGCCTTCGCAGTTGTCTGGCTGGCCGTCTGCCCAACCTGCCCCTGGGCCGCCAGCACCCCTAAACTCACCAACGCAATCGCTACCGCACGCATCATCTTCATCGCGCCAGTCTACATCCAACCGCCGCTGCCATGCCGCAAGAATCCGTGCTCCCGGTCCCGGCTGAGGCCCAGAACTCCGTGGGATGAATATCAAATCCAACTTTCAGCGTCTAACATCGTGTAGGAGTCGATCGCACCGCAACCGGAAGACGGAGTTCCACACCGATGAATCTGCCCGCCAAAGCCGCCGTCCTCCTCGCCCTCGCTCTCGCGGCGCCGCTGCATCTCGCCGCCGCGCAGGGCGCCTCCGGCTTTGGCAAGCTCGACACCACGCCGCCCGCCGGCCTTGCCGTCGATCAGATCATTACAAAATTCGCCGCGCGCGAGAGCGAGTTCGCCCAGGCCCGCGAAGACTACGTCTTCCGCCAGTCCGTCAAGATCGACACCCTGGACGAAGACTCCGGCAAGATCGACGGCGAGTACCAGCAGGTCACCGACATCACCTTCTCGCCCGAAGGCCGCCGCGAGGAGCACGTCATCTTCGCCCCCCAGAACACCCTCGAGCGCATCATGATGACGCCCGCCGACTTCGACGAGATCGAGCATCGCCTGCCCTTCATCCTCACCACCGACGACCTGCCCCAGTACGACGTTAAGTACCTCGGCCGCCAGAAGGTCGATGAGATCGACACCTACGTCTTCGAGGCCGGCCCCAAGACGCTGGTCAAGAACCACCACTACTTCCAGGGCAAGGTGTGGGTCGATCAGCAGGACCTGCAGATCGTCCTCATCAACGGCAAAACCGTGCCGCAGGACATGCGCCCCGGCCACGAAGACCTACAGCCGCCGTTTACCACCTACTACGAGCAGGTTGACGGAAAATACTGGTTTCCCACCTACACCAAGGCCGAGGGAGAGCTGCACTTCGCCGCGCAGAACGGCGCGCTCAGCGAGGACGTCCACATCCGCTCAACCGTCCGCTACACCGACTACAAGCGCTTCCGCGCCACCAGCCGAATCATCTACAACGGCCAGGACATCACCAACAACAAGGACACGGACGATCAGAAGCAGCAGAACTCCGGTCAATCGCCAGCTCCAGCCGTGCCGCCAAAGTGATGCGAATGGATGCGCGTGTCACGCGACGAACTGCAACTCCTGCTGGGATTCAAAGTACAAATAGCGCCTCCAGCTTGGGTCGGCCGAGCCGATCATGCGCATGATGTGGCGCGATGTATGCAGGGTGAACGGTTGCGGCTGGCGTTGCAGCTTCATCCCGATTAGCTCGTGCAGCAACTGATTTCCCTTGCGCCGATTGCACTCGTGGCAGCAGGCGACCAGGTTCTCCCACGTCGAAAGCCCGCCGCGAGAACGCGGAACCACATGGTCGAGCGTCAGTTCACCGGCGGTCAGAACGATGCCGCAGTACTGGCAGGAATTCCGGTCGCGCAGCAGGATGTTCTTGCGCGAGAGAGCGCGCGTCTGGTGCGGGATCCTGCGGTATTCCAGCAGCCGGATCACGCTCGGCATGGCCACATTCATGCGCGCCGCGTGCAGCACCGCTCCCTGCTCCTCCTCGGTGCGCGCGACGCCCTTCAGCACCAGTACCAGCGCGCGCCGCGCTCCGCAGATGTTGATCGGCTCGTAGGAGGCGTTCAGCACCAGCACCGGAGTCTGCATCGCCGGCTGGCGAAAAACGCCGATGCGGACATCCAGCTCCGTGGTCAGCCGCGGCGAGCTGTGGCCGCTTGCGTGCCGGTTTCCGCTCGCCCGTTGCTGCCGCACCTTCGACGAACCGTGGGACGCTTGCATTGCTCAAACCCTCCGCTTCCGATCCTCATCCGAATACGCTGCATTGATGCCGTTGAACACTCAAAACTACTGAACTCGCCTGCCCATCCGCGCTGTCTCTATCCGAATCCTTGCGGAGAGATCGTCCGAGTTTCGTCCCACATGGCAACCGGAACGCGCGGGGTCTGGGCGCGGGCCAGCGTGGCGACCCAGACCTTGCTTGCTCCGGCGCGGCGCAGTGCTCGCGAACACTCGCGAGCGGTCGCGCCTGTGGTGTAGATATCGTCGATCAGAAGCACCTCGCATCCGGGCCGAATGGAGTTCCGATCCACCGCAAAGGCGCCTTTGACGTTCCAGTAGCGGCTGGTCGGGTTGAGTGCAAACTGGCTTCGCGTGTCGCGGCGGCGGCGCATGATTGCGGGCTCCAGACTAAGCCGCCAATCTGGACGAGTCCGTTGCACTTCGGCCAGAGCGGTCTTGGCAAGCAGCTCGGACTGGTTGTAGCCCCGCTGGCGCAGCTTGCTGGGAAACAGCGGCACAGGAACGACGATGAGATCCTGGGCGGCCACGCTCTCGATCGACAGGATTGCTTCGGCCAGCATTGGGCCAAGCAGCTTGGCGACGCCGCTCATCCGCTCGTACTTGAGCAGGTGAATCATCTCGCGCAGTTCTTTCCGGTAGACCGCGTACGCAACGGCGCGCTCGAACTTCGGCGGACGATTGCGGCAGTCGTCGCACAGCAGGCCCTCGTCCATGAACTGGCTGGCGAAGCGAGCGCTCTCCATGTCGATGTCGAGAGCCTCGCCACATATGCGGCACATGGCCAGAGTTTGCGGCGGTACAGAAGTCCGGCAGTTCTCGCAGATGGGAAGGATTGTGAAACGCAGCAGCGGACCACTGCACACGCGGCAGTCCGATGGAAATGCTGTCGTAACCAGATCGTCGAGAACAGAACGAAACGCCGCGGTTGCACGACCAGCCAGGCTTTGCAGCAGGCACATTCGAGCGCGACCGTCTTCCGGTCCGGAGCTTAAGCCAAGCGGCGCGCCGGGAAGAACATGGAGCGTACTCTCATTCAGGCATTCGCTGAAGATGCACCTCGCTCGCACAGCGCTCCAGGCCGCTTGGGCCGCGCCGATGGTCGAAGTATAAATCCTGGCTGCTCGATTCGCCAACAGTAACGCCTATTCGCGTCTGTGCCAAAGCGCAAGACCGCGCGAAAGTCCGCTGCCGCTGATACACTCCCATCGAAGCATGTAACACTGTTTTTTCACGGGAGATTCCAACCACATGGCCGCATCGACACCCATCAAGCCAGCCTTCAAGCCCTTCGTTCCCGCGACCGAGTCGCGACCGGAGTTGACGGCCAGGGCGCTCATTCTGGGCGCGGTCTTCGGCGTGCTCTTCGGTGCGGTGACCGTTTACGTCGGGCTGCGCGCAGGGCTAACGGTTGCGGCCAGCATTCCCATCTCGGTGCTATCGATCTCCATCCTGCGGGCCTTCGGTCGCGCCAGCATTCTGGAGAACAACATTGTGCAGACGACGGGCAACGCGGGCCAGTCCATCGCTTCGGGAGTCATTTTCACCCTGCCCGCGCTCATCTTTCTCGGCTTCGATCTGGAGGCGAGCCGCATCTTTGCGCTAGCGCTCTTTGGCGGCTGGCTCGGCGTTCTGTTCATGATCCCACTGCGCCGCCAACTCATCGTCGAGGAGCACGGCACGCTGCTCTATCCCGAAGGCACGGCCTGCGCCGACGTTCTGATCGCGGGCGAACGCGGTGGCAGCTTCGCCTCGCGCGTCTTTCTCGGTCTCGGACTCGGCGGCGTCTACACGCTCTTCCAGAACGACGGGCTCTTCGGCCTGTGGCCCGACACGCCGAAGTTCGATCCCGACCTTGGCCCGCAGCATCTGCTCAAAGGCGCCTCCATCCGTGCCGACTGTACAGCGGAGTATCTCGGCGTGGGATACATCATCGGAGCGCGTGTCGCGGCGATCATGCTGGCCGGCGGCATCTTCTCCTGGCTGGTTCTGATGCCGGCGATCTACTTCTTCGGCTCGCACCTCTCCGGCCCGCTCTATCCTGGCACCGTCCCGGTGAAAGATATGTTGCCCTCCGATCTGTGGCGAACTTATGTGCGGCCGATGGGCGCGGGCGCGGTTGCGGCGGCGGGACTCATCACGCTGGTTCGCACATTGCCGACGATCTTCAGCGCGCTGACGCAGGGGCTGAAGAAAGGTGGAGCAAAGCTGGCTGCGGCGCGGCCTTCGCGCACGGAGCATGATCTGCCTCCGATCGTGGTCTTCGGCGGCAGCGGCTTGCTGATCGTGCTCATGTTCCTCTTCCTCCAGTTCAAGCCGATCCCAGGCGCGTACGTTGGCCCTATTGCGAACCTCGCCGCCGCGCTGCTGATCGTTGTCTTCGGCTTCCTCTTCGTCACTGTCTCGGCGCGAATCGTCGGCATCGTCGGCTCGTCCGCGTCTCCCGTTTCGGGGATGACGATTGCGACGCTGATGGCCACCTCCGCAATCTTCCTGGTGAAGGGGTGGACCGCGCCGGCGTTTGGCGCGCTTGCCATCACCATCGGCGGAGTGGTGTGCATTGCGGCGTCGAACGCTGGCGATACCAGCCAGGATCTGAAGACTGGCTACCTCGTTGGATCGACCCCATGGAAGCAACAACTCGCGTTGATCTTCGGCGTTGTCGTCTGCATCTTCTCCATTGGAGCCACGCTGAACGCGATGAACGTCGGGCTGGAGCAGTTCCAGCGGATGCAGAAGCCGGTCGCCCTCTCGCTCGCCCACCTGCCGGACGGCGTACAGAACAAGGGCTACTTCACACGCGACAGCGTCTCGCTTTCTTCGCACAATGCGGACAACCACGCCAAGGAGCAGCTTAAAGGAACCCGGCAGTACATTCTGCTGAACGCCATCGGCTCGACCACGCTGGACGACGGAAAGTACCTCTACAATCCCGCCACTGGGCAGATCGAGGTGCAGTGGATTCAGGGCATCGGCAGCGAGCGGGCCGCCGCGCCGCAGGGACGCCTGATGGCCACCGTCATCAACGGGATTCTGTCGCGCAAGCTGCCGTGGACTCTGGTGCTGCTGGGCGTGGCACTGGTGATCGTCGTCGAGCTGCTGGGCGTTCGTTCGTTGACCTTCGCGGTCGGCGCGTATCTCTCCATCGCTACCACGCTTGCGATCTTCGTCGGCGGAGTAATGCGCTGGATGGTTGATCGCGCGATGATCCAGCATCGCGAGCGAGCACGCATAGAAGCCAATCCCGACATCATCGATCCCGAAACCGGCCTGCCCATCCCCGGCAGCGTAACTCCCGACCTCGACAGCGAGAGCGAGATCTCGCCGGGAAGCCTGTACGCGTCGGGGCTGATCGCCGCCGGCGGAATCGTCGGGCTGCTGGGTGTCTGCGCGCGTCTGTTGGAGGGACTCTCCGAGCAGCACGGCGGCCACTGGCAGCTCTTCCGGTTCAGCGATGCCAACCCGATGCACCATGACTGGGTGAGCGTGGTGATGTTCGCGCTGCTCGCGTTCAGCCTGTACTACTTCGCCCGCAAGCCGCTGGCCGGCGAGAAGCAGGGGTGAGCGGTAAGTGGTTAGTGGGGTTCTGGCTCGGCGACGACGTATGAGCTTTGAGGCCTGAGCACGGCGTGACGTGGAACGGGGGGGGGAGAGGCTCTTGCCCATTGGGTGCGTAAAGTGAGGATAAAAAAGTACGAAAATAATCGTTGACATACGACGATTGTCGTACTAATGTGTCATGCATGATGAGGCGAAGAGTTCAAACCCGCGATGCGATGCAGCTTCCCACCGAGGCTGAGTTGGAGATCCTGAATATTCTTTGGGCGCTGGGTCCGAGCACGGTGCGCGACGTGCATACGGCGAGCGAGAAGGAGACCGGCTATACCACGGTACTGAAGCAGATGCAGGTGATGGCGGAGAAGGGGTTGCTGAAGCGCAGCGAGCGGTACCGGTCGCATGTGTACGAGGCGCGCATTGCGAAGGAACAGACGCAGCGGCAGTTGGCGCGGAACCTGGTGCGGCGGGCCTTCGATGGTTCGGCCAAGAACCTGGTGCTGGGCGCGCTCTCGTCGCAGAAGGTGACGGCGGCGGACCTGGCGGAGATTCGCAGGATGCTGGACGAGTACGAGAAGAGGCCGCTATGACAACGCTGGTTGAAATTTGCGGGCTGCCGTTGGTACACGCTCTGGGCTGGACGCTGCTTCATCTCTGCTGGCAGGGGACGGTGGTTGCGGTGGTGCTGTGGTGCGTGCTGGGGCTGCTCGGCGGGCGGTCTTCGCGGGCGCGCTATGTGGCCGCGTGCCTTGCGCTGGGGCTGATGATTGCGCTGCCGCTGGTGACGTTTGCGCACCTGGCATCGGTCGAGTACCAGTTGCGGGCCGCGTTCGACGGCCCGGCGGTGGCGATCGAGTCGGGGATGGTTCTGCGGGTGAGGGCGGGGGAACTGAGCGCGCCCTGGCCGGTGCAGATGGCCGTGGCGCTGGACCACGCGCTGCCGTGGATTCTGCTGGCGTGGTTCGCGGGCGTGATCCTGTTTGTGGGCCGGCTGAATGTGGGGCTGCTGGTTGCGCGGAGGATGAGGTCCGCCGGTACAACGGCTGCGCCCGCTGAGTTGCAGCAGGTTTTTGAGGCGGTACGGCGGCGGCTTGGAATAGCGCGCGCGGTGCGGCTGATGCACTCCGCGTTGGTGCAGGCGCCGACGGTGATTGGCTGGCTGCGGCCTGTGGTGCTGATTCCGGCAAGCTGCCTGACCGGGCTCTCGACGATGCAGATTGAGGCGATTCTGGCGCACGAGTTGGCGCACATACGGCGGCACGACTATCTGGTCAGCGTGTTGCAGTCGATGGTGGAAACATTGCTGTTCTACCACCCGGCGGTGTGGTGGGTCTCGAAGCAGATTCGCCGCGAGCGGGAGTGCTGCTGCGACGAGCTTGCGGTTGCGGTGGGCGGCGACCGGCTGGCCTATGCAAGGGCGCTGTCGGTGCTGGAAGAGCGGCGAAGCTTTTATCCAGAAGTGGCACTGGGAGCGAATGGAGGAGTACTCAAGATGAGGATCAAACGGTTGCTGGGATGCAAGGAAGATGCGGCAGTCTCGCAGTTTGCGGCTTTCACGGTTCTGGCTTTGATTGTGGCGCTGGCTGGATCGTATGGGTTGACGGTGGCGCGGGCGGAGTCCGGCGCGGTGAGTCATGCGGCGCGCGCGGCGTCGCCAATGGATCTGGAACCGGCGGCCCCATTGAATACGCTGATCGCTTCGCCAGCTGTGCGCCAGTTCCAATTGAAGGAGCCGGTCCTGATGGCGCAAGCAGAGGCTCCGGCGGCAGGAGCAGCGCAGGTCGACGGCGCAATAGCAGGAAGCATCGTCGATCAGACGGGGGCTGTCGTTCCCGGTGCCAAGGTGACCTCAGTCAATACGGACAATGGGACTCAGGTGAGCAGCGAAACTGATAACTCGGGCACGTATTCCATCTCACCTTTGCAAACTGGCCCGTACAACGTCGAGGTTGTGGCGAAGGGCTTTCAGAGGATGTTGCAGGAGAACGTGCATGTTGATTCGGGAAAAACGGTTGGCTTGAATTTGAAACTAACGGTTGACCAGGGGTCGGGCGCGCAGCTCGTGCCGGCTGCTCCAGCGTACAGGCTGCTCCAGGCTTCTCCGGGCGGACAGGTGCGTGTCTCCGCGGCGGTGGTGGCGGGGATGGCACTTTCAAAGCCCGACCCTGTCTATCCGGCGGAGGCCAAGGCGGCGCATGTGCAGGGGGCGGTGATCCTGCACGCAATTATTTCGAAGACGGGGACGGTGGAGAATCTACAGGTCATCAGCGGGCCAACGATGCTGGTTGCGAGCGCGATGGATGCGGTGAAGCAGTGGACGTACAAGCCGTATCTGCTGAATGGCCAGCCGGTGGAGGTGGAGACGAGCATTACGGTGAACTACACGTTTGGCGGTCCGACGAACGTGGTGGGGCCGGTCCCGCCAGCCGATGAGGCGAGTGCCGGAGTGAAGCAGATTGGCGGTGGCGTGACGGGGCCTGTGGTGATCTACCAGCCGGATCCGGAGTTCACGAAGGAAGGTAGGAAGGCCAAGGTGCAGGGCGTTGTAACTGTCAGCCTGGTAGTGGACGAGCACGGCCAGCCGCAAAACGTGCATATCGTGCGCGGAATGGGAATCGGGACAGATGGGAGGCCGGACCCGAAGCTGAAGAAGGCTGCGCGAAAGGCTGCGGATGGGATGAACCAGAGTGCGGTCGATGCGGTGAAGCAGTACAAGTTCAAGCCGGCGATGGAGAATGGCAGGCCGGTGTCGGTGTATCTGAACGTCGAGGTGAACTTCGAGATCTTCTAGGGCTGGGGCTGGGTTGGGGGTTGCGGGACGGGAGCTGGGGCGGGCACGGGGGCGGCGTCTTTGGCGGGTTCGGGGAGGAAGGCGGTGTCTGGGTAGGCGGCGTTGGTGGAGATGTTGACCAGGATGGGGAGCTCGGCCTGCATGCGGGCGAACATTTTGGGGTCGCGCTGGAGATAGATCGCCTTCTCCGGGTCGGCGAAGTAGGCCAGCAGATCGCGCTTGAGGCCGAAGGGGATGGGCGTGGCGGGGTTGCGGGCGATCTCGTGTAGCAGGTTCGCGTATGTCTCGTCGCAGAGGCGGTAGGTGCCGGGGCGGATGATGTCTCCGGTGTCGAGGTCCTTGTTGGGAATGTTGGCGGCGGTGGTGGCGTGGGCGAGCGTCTGGCGGAGGACGTCGACGGTGTGGACGAGGGAGTTGACGTAGTCCTGTTCGGTGGCGGGGGTGGGGCCGCGCAGCGAGAGGACGGAGAGCGTGCCGACCTTGGGCAGGATGAAGATGAAGCCGGCGAGCAGGTGGGTCCCGATTCCGGCGTGGCGGCGATAGCTGTCCCAGTGGTCCTGGGTGGCGAGGGTTGCGATCTGCTGGTTGAGGTTATCGAGCGCAGGGCTAGGCGTGTCGGGCGGCATATGTTTGCGGTGGAGGAGGGTTTCGGCGTAGGCCACGCGCGGCAGCAGGGTTCGGACGGAGTAGCGGTAGCCCTGGAGCGTGGGGCGGGGATGTCCGAGGATGACCGCGATGTCGAGGCCATAGGTGTCATAGAAGGCGCGGGCGAGCAGAGGGACGGGAATGGCGAAGCCGATGTGGTTGAGGTATTTCTCGGGGGCGAGGCGGCGCTTGGCGATCTCGTTGATGTCGAAGGCGAACTCTGCGCGAACGTGCTGGTGCTCTCCCTCGGCGAAGTTGACGTTGGGGCCGTACTTGGCGGCGAGGGCGGGGAACTCCTGGCCGACGGCGAGGTTGATGGATTCGGCGTGGCCGATGGTGTCGCCCATGTAATGGGAGAGCGCGCCGATGGCGAAGGCTACGTCGTCGGGGGATTTGGCGTCGCGGAAGAGGGCTCGGATGAAGTCTCCGGTGCGGACGTAGTGCAGCAGGTCGGAGAAGAGGGGTTTGCCCAGGGGATAGTAGCCGAGGTCCTGGATGACGCATCCGCCGTAGGCATAGGCGCGGGCCTCGCGGAGCTGGGCGGGAGTGAGATTGGGGTAGCGCTTGAGCAGCAGCGGCTGGATGGAGTCGGCCCAAGTGAGGTCGATGAGCTGCTCGTGGGTGAGGACGGAGTAGGCGTGGATGGGCTGCGGGATCGCAACGAGAACGAGCAGGAGAGTGGCCAGCGGAAGACGGAACGAACGGAAGATGCGCATGTGCTGTGGAGTTAGATGCGATTTGTTCGCTACGCGTTGGGGACGAGGGCTTTGGCGAGGCTTCCGTTGGCGCGGGCGAGGCGGGCCTCAGCGGCGGCGCGGGGCAGCGAGAGCACATGCATGGCGATGGCGACCTTGACGGAGCCTGCTTCAAAGAGCAGGCGCGAGGCGGTGGGGCGATCGCATCCGATGGCGGCCATCAGGATGCGATGAGCGCGGTCGATCAGCTTGTCGTTGGTGGGTTTGACGTTGACCATGAGGTTGCCGTAGACCGCGCCGGTGCGAATCATGACGCCGGTGGAGATCATGTTCAACACCAGCTTGGTTGCGGTCCCGGCCTTCATGCGCGTGGAGCCGGTGAGGACCTCGGGGCCGGTGACCGGCGTGATGGCAATGTCGGAGTTGCGGGCGACGGGCGAACCGGCGACGCAGGAGAGGCCGATGGTGAGCGCGCCCAACGAGCGGGCATGGATCATCGCGCCCAGGACGTAGGGCGTGCGTCCGCTGGCGGCGATTCCGACCAGGGTGTCGGAGGTGGCAAAGCCGGCGGCGGCGAGGTCGCGGGCGCCCTCTTCGGTGGAGTCTTCGCATTGCTCGGAGGACCTGCGCAGAGCAGCGTCTCCGCCTGCGATGAGGCCCTGAACCAGCGTGGGCGGGACGGAAAACGTCGGTGGACACTCGGAGGCGTCGAGGACGCCGAGGCGGCCGCTGGTCCCCGCTCCGATGTAGAAGAGGCGGCCGCCGCGGGTGAAGCGCTCGGCGATGGCGTCGACGGCGCGCGCAATGGCGGGCAACTGAGACTCGACCGCCGTGGCGACGGCTGCGTCCTCCTGATGGATCAGAGTGAGCATCTCCAACGTGGAGAGCTGGTCGATGCGCGTGGTGCGTGGGTTGCGCGCTTCGGTGGTGAGGGCCGCAAGATCGGACATATAGCTTGATAGTAGCTGGTTGCTGGTTGCTGGTTGCAGGTTACTGGTTAATCGTGTGGTTCGCGCAGATGCGCGAATGCCCCACCGATTCGCAACGTTTGCGAAGAGATGGGGCACCCGGAATTGCTGGCGGCTATTTGCCGACGACGACGATTTCGAACGAGCCGGGAATCATTGGCGCGCGCGGGCCACGGAATCCGCCGGAACCTCCGGGACCACCAGGACCGCCGGGACGGCCAGCAGCGCCGGGGCCACCAGCGGTGGGTGGGGCCGGCGAGCCGGGTGTTGGCGGTGCAGGCGCAGCCTCGGGCGCGGGAGGCGCGGGCGCTGGGCCGTACTCCGCAGTGATCAGCAGCAGGTGGCCGGTCTTGGTGTCGAGGGTGATGGTCTTGGCGCGTACCGGCGTCTTGACGCTCTGCTCGACGACGAAGTCGGTGGGCGAGTTCTCCTTGATGACGGTGAGGGTGCCGTCGCCCTGGGAGCTGAAGGTCTCCATGGTGGCTGGATTGAAGGTGGCGCCGTCGCAGCCCTGGCCGATGGGCAGGGTGGTGATGACCTTGCCGGAGGCAGCGTTGACGATGACCATGACCTGGGGCGTGCGGCAGGCGGCGAAGAGGATGCCGTTCTTGGCGTCGAGGGCGAGTCCTGCGCAACCGTCGCCACTGGCCTTGATGTCAATGGTGTGGTCGAGTTTCATGGTGTTGGAGTCGATGACGGCGATGGCGCCCTTGTCTTCGATGTCGACGTAGATCTTGCCCTTGCCGTCGAACTGGCCCTGCTCGGGCGCGCCGCCGATGTCGATGGTGGTGAGGATGGAGCCGTCCTTATCGTCGATCACGGTGATGTTGGGTGCGGAGTGGGAGAGATCATAGAAGCGGTGGTTCACCGTATCGTTGAGGTAGCCATCGGGATTGCCCTGGACCGGAATCGTCTTGATGATGGCGAAGGTCTTGGCGTCGAACATGGTGATGGCCCTCGACGTGGCGAAGCCGTGGCCTGTGACGTCGTCGACGACCGCACCGTGCGCGCTGGTGCCGGGGATGTCGCCGACCTGNNAGGGTGCGGTTGGCGGAGTCGGCGCCGACGTAGTCCATACCGCCATCGCCACCGACCTTGACGGTCTGGAGGACCTTGTAGGGGCCGGACTGGCTTGGGGCTTGGGCATGCGCGACTGCGGCGAGTGGAAGCAGAACGGCGAGGGCGGCGAGTACGAGCAGATTGCGTGACATAAAGGTGCGTCTCCTGGTGACTCTAAACTTTACGGCAACGCCGGTCCGGCGTCGGGATGGTGCGTGCGGCGATGCTGGAGACCAAGTATAGGCTCGCCAACCTTAAGCGGATGTGAAGCTGCCGCGTGTGGGGAGAACTGGCAACGGCAAAGACAGAAGCAGATTCCCTTCCCACCCCAACGAGCAAATTCACTCGTTGGGGCCCCCGGCTTCCCACCCCAACGAGCAAATTCGCTCGTTGGGGACCCCGGCTTCGGGAATGACAAACAAAAAACAGGCAGCGGCAAGAGGGTGGCTAGCAGCCCGTGGTGCAAGNNGCTAGGGGAGGGGTTGGAGGTTTTCGTAGCGGAGGTGCCAGGACTTGGGAAAGCCGGGGGCGTGGGTGGGCTTGCCGTCCTTGTCCACGGCACCGTCCCAGCCGGCGGCCATCATGGCGACGGCGGAGAGCCAGCCGCCGTTGGCGGGCATGTACATGGGCGTCTGGTCGGGGCGGCGGACGGTGTAGCCGGAGGCGCGGAAGGGGTTCTGGTCGTAGCGGCCGACGAGGAGCTGGATGGCGAGGTCGGGCTCGTTGAGGCGCGCGGCGGTCATGGCCATCATGGCGGTGCCCCAGGTGACGGCGTTCTGCGGGGCATCCGTGTGGGCGACGCGGTGCAGCGTGTTGCGCATGGCTTCCTTGTCGATGCCGCGGCCGGGGAGCACGCCGAACATGAAGGTGGTCATGCCGGAGGGGGTGGTTTCGACGGGGAGCTCCATGGCGGGGTAGATGCCGTTGCGCACGGTGGGCGGGGCGATGTGGTCGATGACGGCCTGCCAGAGCGGATCGGGCGCGAGGCCGAGGCGGATGCGCCATTGCTGGGCGGTCTGGAGCGCCCACTTCCAGTAGGCGAGCTCCATGGTGGGATTCAGATTGTGGGCGAGGTCGGTGTGCTTCTCGTCGGCGGAGTTGAGGCCGGGGCCGAGGACGTACTCTTTGCGCGTGGGGTCGTAGTCGACGAAGGTGGCCATGTAGTCGGCGGTGGCGAAGACGATGGATCTGTAGCGGTCGAGGGTGGCTTTATCTTTGCGCGCGCGGTAGACGAGTTCCGCGAGGTAGATGGGATGGGGCTGCTGCCAGACCAGCGCGGGGCCAACGCCGGAGGGGCTTTCGATGCCGGAGGGGTCGGTCATCTTGGACCACTTGACGCCTTTGGCGCCTTCGAGTTTCGCCATCGCCTCGCCGGGCGGCATCATGCGGTTGAGGCTGTCGAGGGAGCGTTCGAGGATCTCAGGATGGCCCCAGAGCGCCCAGTGCGCGGCGTGCCACCAGTACATCTCCATGTGGAACTTGCCGAACCAGGAGTTGACGCCGAGGCCGGTCTCCTGCGGGGGGAGCGGGCCGGAGTCGTGGACGGCCATGAGGTACTGCGAGAGGACGATGCGGCGCTCCAGCTCGGCGGCGCGCGGGTCGGTGTTGCCGGAGAGGTCGATGACTCCTCCAGTGAGCCAGTAGTGCCGCCACTGGGCGCGCGAGGCGGATTCGACGGCGGAGACGGGTTCGGGTTCGGTGAGGATCTTTTTGGGGGAGAAGCAGGTGGTCAGTTCGATGCTGTCGGCGGAGCTGGTGAGGAGGAATTGATGGGGCGCGGTCTCGGCGAGGGATGTGCCGGACGACCAGCGGGCGCGGACGAAATAGTGCGTGGCGTCGAGGGTGCGGGCGAAGCCGGCAGAGGTGGGGCTGAGGCGAGTGAGGACGGTGGTGTGGGATTCGGGGTGCGTCCAGTCCTGATAGTCGGGGCCGAAGGAGTCCGATGCGTAGGGGAATGCGATGCGGATTTTGAGGCGGCCGGCGGCGATGAGCGGGGAGGTGACGCGGGTAGCGACCTCGTCGCGCGTGGGGTGGGCGATGGTGACGATGCGGACGGGGACGCCATCGACGGTGAACGAGCTGGTGAGGATTCCGGCCCAGAGGTCGAGGGTCTGGGTGAGATCCTTGAGGTCGGTGATGAGAACCGGCGAGCCGTCGGGGTGGGTCATCTCTAGGCCGATGCGTCCGAGGCCGAAGCGGTTGGGGTTGGCGCGCAGGTAGGCCGCGTCGGGCGTGGGATGGCTGGTGCTGGCCGAGGGAAAGATGAACTGGCGATCGTACTTCGGGATCGAAGTCATCGGGAATTTGTCGAGGGTGTAGCCGTTGGGATTGGGAAAGCTGTGCCATCCCCAGTCGCTGAGGATGCCGATGGGCATGGTCTTCGCGTAGTACTCGGGAAAGGACTGGAGGCCGGTGACGTCGAAGTTGAAGGCGAAGTCGCCGTTGCCGACGGCCATTGCGCCGTTGGGGTCGAGCGAGTGGACGACGATGTTGTGGCGAGTGACGAGGGCGTGGCGATCGATGGGGGCGTCAGTGGCGGCGGAGTGCGCCGATCTGCTGCTCGCGTTCAGGGGGTGCCCAGGCGCAGCGGTCTGCGCTAGTCCGCCAACGGCACTCCATGCTGCACAGAAAAAAAGAACCGCCAAAACACGCATCGCTCGCATCGTTGGTATTGCTCGCATCGCTGTCCCCTGACTCTGAGTCGTCTTCGCCGCGGGGCTTTGCGCGGTCGCAGTGCGAGTGCAATGCTACTTGCTGCGGCTTGCGGCTGTCATGGAACCGCTGCCGGAGCTAGCGGGCGGCAGCGAGGGTGATGCGGGAGGACGTGACGGGGTCGTAACTGCGGTAGACGCTGATGTGGAAGCAGGCCTGCTGGAACTCCTCCTCGACGTCGATCTTGCCCTGGTCGATAAGGGGTTGCAGGTAGGCGCGCATCCATGCGATCTCGGTGATAGTGAGGCCGCGCTTGGCGATGTCGACGGCCTGGCCGGTGAGGTGCGGCGAGGCGGTGTCTCCGGTGGAGGGCGCGGCGTTGCCATTGCTGTGCGTCAGGCGCTGCTGGAACTTGACGGTGCGCACAGCCGAGTCCACCTGCAAGGGCTGTTGGAAGGCGGCGTAGTGGTCGCGCGCGAGGACGCTGAGGAAGGCGGCGGTCCAGGGACGCGAGAAGCGGCGGTCCTCCGGCAGGCGCTCGTCGACGCGCAGGGCCTCGTTTTCCGGCAGGGCGACCAGCATGTGCTGGCGGCGCAGGTCGAGCAGGTCGGCCTCGTCGCGCACGCGGTTGAGGCCGTCGCGGTCGGCCATCTGGTTCTGGTGGAGCAGGTTTTCGTGCGAGCCGAAGAGGGGCGGCGGAACCATGAGGTGGCCGCGGCTGTCGTAGAGCGAGGAGACGCGCAGCGCGGGAAGCAGGACGGGCGTCGCAGCTTCCTCTTCAATGGAGCGCAGGCGCAACTGATCGGGCGCGCTTCCGGTTGTGGGGCGGAGGACGCCGCCGACGTTGATGAGCGCGGTGGCATTGTCTGCCACCGGATCGTCGCCGGTAGCACTGCTGTCGGCGGGAAGACGCGACGCGGCGGGCCTGCGCTGCTCGGCAAGAATGGGCGCGGGCCGGGCGGTGCGAGCTTCCATGCGATCCACCCGGGACGCGCGGTCCGTGCGGAGCGCGCGAATGCCACGGTCTGCGGCGGCGATGGCGGCATGCGCGGCCAGCGAGCGCTGCCGCTCGCGCATGTGCATCCAGGCATGGACGCTGTTTGCTTCAGGATTTGGGGCGGGAGCGAGCGCGGAGGCGTTGCGGCGAGAAATGACGCTGTGCGGCGCGGTTGGGCCGCCGTAACGCGAAAGATTCGCGACAGTGCGTGGCCCACTGGTGGCGGCGTGCGACCGCCCGCGCGCGTCGGAACGCGGGCCTGCGGGCCTGCGCGCATTCTGTTCGCGGGCGAGACGCTGCGTGGGCTGGGCGACGATCAGCCTGCCGGCAGCGGGGCGGCCAAGCGAGCGCGTCGGCCTGGCCTGTAGCGGCACAGCGCAGAGTTGCAGGCAGGCCAGCGCCATTACGGCAGCTACGAGGGCTTTTGTGCGCATCATCAATTTTTGGAGGCGCGGAGGCGCCAGAGCAACTTCTACCCTACTTGGAACGTAGGCTTGC
>PLOU01000160.1 GCA_003142235.1 Granulicella sp. | reverse complement strand
CAAGACAAACCCGGCGTCCTCACCCGTGTCGCCTCGCTCTTCCTCCGTCTCAGCATCAACATCGTCTCGCTCACCGTCGGCGAGAGCGAGCAGCCAGACACCTCGCGCATGACCATCGTCTGCGAGGCACCCGAGACCGCCGCCGACCGCATCCGCGCCTCGCTCTACAAGCTCGAAATCACCATCGACGTCGACGAGGTCGGCCGCTCCGAAGCCGTCATCCGCGAGCTCTGCCTCATCAAGGTCGCCGCCGGGCCCAGCGTCGGCGACCATCGGGAAGACGCCCCCGCCGGCATCGGCTCGCGCTCACAAGTCTTCGAGCTGGCCAACGTCTTCCGCGCCCGCGTCGTCGATCTCGCACCCGAGTCCATCATGCTGGAGATGACCGGCTCCTCCAGCAAGATCGAGGGCCTCATCCAGGTCCTGCGCGAGTCCGGCTACACCATCATCGAGGTCTCCCGCACCGGTCGCATGGCCATGCGCCGCGGCCACCACACCAGCCGCGTCCTCAAGGCCCTCGGCCAGCCCAACGGCAGCCCCGCCGCCAAGCCCAAACCCAAGCCCGCCGCCAAGACCCTCCCCGACGAGAACGAAGACAAATGAAGCCGCACACCGTCTTTAATCCGTATTAAATCCTTCGTTCTTGATCGGTGTCATCGGTGCAAATCGGTGCTAAGCCTTCATCTCAATTACCATTGCATCTAGAGGAAAATCATTCACCATGGCTAAGACCTATCACGACGCAGACGCAGACCTCTCTCTCATCCAATCCAAAAAAGTCGCCATCATCGGCTATGGCTCGCAGGGCCACGCCCACGCGCTCAACCTCAAGGACTCGGGCGTCGATGTCCGCGTCGGCCTGCGCGCCGACTCGCCCAACGTAGCCCGCGCGCGCGCCGCCGGCCTCATCGTCGGCACCGTCGCCGAGGTCTCCAAGTGGGCCGACGTCATCATGAACCTCACCCCCGACCAGACCGCCGCCAAGGTCTACCACGCCGAGATCGCGCCCAACATGAAGCCCAACGTCACCCTCATGTTCGCGCACGGCTTCAACATCCGCTTCCGCACCATCCAGCCCCCCGCCACCGTCGATGTCTCGATGGTCGCGCCCAAGGCCCCCGGCCATCGCGTCCGCGAGGTCTTCACCGAAGGCGGCGGCACGCCGGCCCTCGTTGCCGTGGAGCAGGACGCCAGCGGCCACGCGCTCGCCCTCGCCCTCAGCTACGCCAAGGGCATCGGCGCAACCCGCGCCGGGGTCCTGCAAACCACCTTCACCGAGGAGACCGAAACCGACCTCTTCGGCGAGCAGGCCGTCCTCTGCGGCGGCGTCTCCGCCCTCATCAAGACCGGCTTCGAAGTCCTCACCGAGGCCGGCTATCAGCCCGAGCTCGCCTACTTCGAGGTCTGCCATGAGCTCAAACTCATCGTCGATCTCATCTACCGCGGCGGCCTCGCCTACATGCGCCACTCCGTCTCCGACACCGCCGAGTGGGGTGACTACGTCGCCGGCCCGCGCGTCATCACCGCCGAAACCAAGGCCGCCATGCGCAAGCTGCTCGACGAGATTCAGGACGGCAGCTTCGCCAAGCGCTTCATCGCCGAAAACGAGTCCGGTCGCAAGGAGTTCACCCGCATCCGCGCCGCCGAAGCCCTTCAGCCCATCGAGGTCATCGGCGCAAAGCTCCGCGCCTCCATGCCCTTCCTCGATCCCGTCAAGGTCGTCGACGGTGCCGTCGTCAAAGCCTAGTTAGCTTCGGTAATGAGTCAATCTGGGTACTCCTCTGTGAGTTCAGATTGATCGGAAGGGCACGGCTTCAGCCGTGCCGTAAATGCCGCAGAATTGACGGGGCTTTAGCCCCTGAGGGAATGTCGAGTTCTGAGTAGTCCCTTCATTCAGCCCATTGTTTCAATCAACAAAAATCCCTCCCCGCTGCGAAGTTGTGGGGAGGGATTTTTATTTGACTCAATGAAACTGTTTGCTCTAATCCGCNNTGCTTGCCGCTCGCCAGTCTGTACGAGCGGTTGTAGTAATCCAGCAGCGCCCCGCGATAGTCCGGGTGCGAGCATTTCTCAATCACCAGCTTGGCCCGCTGCGTCGGCGACAGCCCGCGCAGGTCGGCCAGCCCCTGCTCCGTCACCACCACACACACATCGTGCTCCGTGTGGTCCACATGCGACACCATGGGAACAATCGTCGAGATCGTCCCCTTCTGCGCCGTCGACGGTGCCATGAAGATCGACAGGAACCCGTTGCGCGCGAAGTCGCCCGACCCCCCGATCCCGTTCATGATGCTCGACCCCATGATGTGCGTCGAGTTCACGTTGCCGTAGATATCCGCCTCGATGATGGCGTTCATGGCAATCACGCCCAGCCGGCGAATGATCCCCGGATGGTTCGAGATCTCCTGCGAGCGCAGCACAATCCGGTCGCGGAACTCGCCGATCTTCGGGATAAAGTCCGCCGTCCCCTCCGGGCTCAGCGAAAACGCCGTGGCCGAGGCGCAGGTCATCTTGCCAGACCGCAGCAGGCTCACCAGCCCGTCCTGGATCACCTCCGTATACGCCGTCAGGTCGTTGAACGGCCCCTCTTCCAGCCCGTACAGCACCGCATTGGCAATGTTCCCCACGCCCGATTGCAGCGGCAGCAGCGAAGCCGGAAGCCGGCCCTTCTTCACCTCATTGTCCAAAAACTCCAGAATGTGTCCCGCAATCTTCTTCGAACTCTCATCCGGGGCCTTGAACGGACTGGATCTGTCCGTCGAGTCGGTGCGCACCACCGCAATCACCTTCTCCGGGGGAATCCTCAGATACGGCTCGCCGATCCGCTGGCACACCGAGGTCAATGGAATCGGGTCCCGATGCGGCGGCCTTCCCAGCCCGTAGTACAGGTCGTGCATCCCCTCCAGCTCCATCGGCTGCGCCGANNTGCATGTCCGTGTACTGCATCTCGCCGGCGTTGATCAGCTTGCGCGTGATCGGGTCCGACTGGTACGGCAACCGCATCTGCATCCCGCCCACCATGGCCAGCGCGCCGTCCAGCTCCGGCCCCGTCGAGGCCCCGGTAAACACGTTCACCTTGAACTTCTGCCCCCGCAGGTGCGCGTCCGTAATGCGTCGCGCCAGCGCCATCGGCACCGCCTTCGGGTAGCCCGATCCGGTAAACCCGCTCATCCCAATCTGTGCGCCGGGTTGGATCAGCGCGGCCGCCTCTTCCCCACTCATCACGCGCTGCGCTAACACTGAATTCTGAACTCTGTTGCCTGCTTGGCCTGTCGAACTGGAGGACATTGAATCTTCTTTCTCTCTTCAAAATTGAGTGCGGCACAATCGCGCACAACCAACCGCTCCGGACAAACTACGGCTCCATATCTAGAGCAGGTATTGGCTTAATCCGCAGTATACCCCGTCCTCCACGCGCCCCCTGTGCCGCGCATCACACCATCTTGCACCGTCATCCTGAGCGGAGTTTGGCGCGCACCTGCGCCAAACGTAGTCGAAGGATCCCCGCATTTTCTTTTGCCTGTTCTTGCTTGTCATTCTGAGCGCGTCTTTCGAGCGCGAAGAATCCCGACGAACTCACGCCCACCGCAGCAGCCCGAACCTTTCTCCCACGAACCCCCGCCGTTGCCTGTTCTTGCNNGCGTCTTTCGAGCGCGAAGAACCACGATAAACTCCATCCAACCGCAGCAGCCCGAACCTTTCTCCCACGAACTCCCGCCGTTGCCTGTTCTTGCTTGTCATTCTGAGCGCAGAGAGCCCTCGCCCCCCCCTACGCCACCCCAATCACCGTGCAAAGCTCCTTCACCGAATCCGCGCTCTTCTGCAACGCAGCCTGCTCCTCCGCCGTCAGCTTGATCTCGACGATCTGCTCGATGCCGCCCGCGCCCAGCTTGCACGGCACCCCGATAAACAGCCCGTGAATCCCGTATTCGCCCTCCAGATAAGCCGCGCACGGCAGGATCTTCTTCTTGTCCTTCAGAATCGCCTCCACCATCTCGGTCGCCGCCGCCGATGGCGCATAGTACGCGCTGCCCGTCTTCAGATACTTCACAATCTCCGCCCCGCCGTCGCGCGTCCGCTGCACCAGCTCCTCCAGCCGCTCCGGCGCAATCAGCTCTGTAATCGGAATCCCCGCCACGGTCGAGTAGCGCGCCAGCGGCACCATCGTGTCCCCGTGCCCGCCCAGCACAAACGCCGTCACGTTCTCCACCGACACATTCAGTTCCTGCGCAATAAACGTCCTGAACCGTGCCGAATCCAGCACGCCCGCCATCCCAATCACGCGTTCCCGCGGCAGCCCCGCCTGCTTGTACGCCGTCTGCGCCATCGCATCCAGCGGGTTCGACACCACAATCAGAATCGTCCCCGGCGACGCCGCCACCACCTTCGACACCACATCGCTCATAATCTTGTAGTTGGTGTTCAGCAGGTCGTCGCGGCTCATCCCCGGCTTGCGCGCGATCCCCGCCGTAATCACCACCACATCAGACCCCGCCGTTTCCGCGTAGTCGTTCGTCCCCACAATCGACACGTCGCGCTTCTCGATCGGCATCGCCTCCGCCAGGTCCAGCCCCTTGCCCTGCGGCACGCCCTCGATCACATCCAGCAGCACCACGTCCGCCAGCTCTTTGGCCGCGATCCAGTGCGCCGTCGTCGCTCCCACATTCCCCGACCCCACAATCGTTACCTTCTTCCGCATCGCGCAAACTCCCTGTCTAAAAAATGCCGTTGCTTGTTTTTACCCGGATTTGTTCGTTGCCTGTTTTATCGGTCCAATCGGTGTCAATCGGTGTTAGGCCTTTGCCTTACCTCTGCATATTCTCAATCAT
>PLOU01000209.1:2750-5882 GCA_003142235.1 Granulicella sp. | reverse complement strand
CTGGAGATCCACGAGGAGCCGCGCCTCGCCGCAAAGAGAACGGAGAAGCTCAAAGCCGGAATGATCGTTACAATTGAACCCGGGATCTATATGCCGGGCAGGTTCGGCCTGCGCATCGAGGATACGGTGCTGGTCACACGCTCCGGCTGCGAGATTCTAACTCCAAGCCCCAAGGCCTGGATCGAGTTGTGAGGACAGGTTCGAGGTTCGAGATTCGAGGAAAGACTAGATGGAGTAGCGCCGCAAGTGGCGCGAGGAAGAGGATCGATGGACAGCAATAAGCTGAAGGAGTTGCGCGAGCTGGTCGATTTCCTGAAGGAAAACGGCATCGCCGAGTTCGACATGGAACGCACGGACCTGAAGGTGCGCATCAAGTTTGCCGGCGCCGCCGGAGCAAGCGCGGCCGATCTGGCACAGGCGCAGCAACTGGCCGCAAGCGCAACCGGCAGCGTCTCAAGCCCAGGCGCGGCTACCGCGGAGCAGCCCGCTGCGGCGGACTCCGAGAAGCTACACGAGGTCACGTCGCCCATCGTGGGCACCTTTTACGACTCGCCCTCGCCCGGCGCGCCAACCTTCGTCAAGGTCGGCGACCAGGTCGAGATCGGCCAGGTACTCTGCATCGTCGAGGCCATGAAGCTGATGAACGAGATCGAGTGCGACCTTGCCGGCGAGATCGTCAGGCGCATCGCCGCAACCGGCCAGCCGGTCGAGTTCGGCCAGCCCCTCTTCGCCATCCGCCCACGATAGAGAATCTAAGAGTCAGTATTTGTTTTGATAGGGACGGGATACAGTCCCGCTGCAAGAATTGCTTTGAAGGGGCGGGACTTTAGTCCCGCCGTAAGTGCCGCGACATCAACAGGGCTTTAGCCCCCGAGGGAATCTTGAAGATAGGTTCAGATTTCACTCGATGAAGATGTGCCGGTTCAAGGATGAAAGCAGGCTGAGTTTATATGTTTCGTAAGATTTTAATTGCAAATCGGGGTGAGATCGCGCTGCGGGTGGTCTCCGCCTGCCGCGAGATGGGCATCCGCACCGTCGCCGTCTACAGCGAGGCGGACCGGCACAGTCTGCATGTCAAGTTCGCCGACGAAGCCATCTGCATCGGGCCGCCCCGCGCCGCCGAGAGCTACCTCAACGTTCCCGCCGTCATCTCCGCCGCCGAGATCGCCGGCGTCGACGCCATCCATCCCGGCTACGGCCTGCTCAGCGAGAACGCCAACTTCGCCGAGGTCTGCCGCGCCTCCAACATCAAGTTCATCGGCCCGCCGCCCGAGGTCACCCGCATCATGGGCGAAAAATGCACCGCGCGCCAGACCATGAAGAAGGCCCGCGTCCCCATCCTTCCCGGCTCCGACGGCGTGCTCGCCGGCGAGTCCGAGGCCCTGGAGTGCGCCCGCTCCATCGGCTACCCCGTCATGCTCAAGGCAGCCGCCGGCGGCGGTGGCCGCGGAATGCGCATCGTGCGTTCCGCCGAAGAGCTGCCCGCGCTCTTCCAGCAGGCCTCCGGCGAGGCCGCGGGCGCCTTCGGCAACGGCGACCTCTACCTCGAAAAATTCATCGAGCGCCCCCGCCACATCGAGTTCCAGATTCTCGCCGACGAGCACGGCAACGTGCTCAGCCTCGGCGAGCGCGAGTGCTCCATCCAGCGCCGCCACCAGAAGCTCATCGAAGAGGCCCCCAGCCTCATGGTCTCGCCCAAAATGCGCGCCGACCTCGGCAGGACCATTGAGCGCTGCATGAAGGACGTCGGCTACTGGAACGCAGGGACCATCGAGTTCCTCATGGACGAGGACGGCAAGCTCTACTTCATCGAGATGAACACGCGCATCCAGGTCGAGCACTGCGTCACCGAGATGGTCACCGGCATCGACCTCGTCAAGGCCCAGATCCGCATCGCCGCCGGCGATCGCCTCTCGGAAATTATCCCCTCCCCGGTCACCATCTCCGGCCACGCCATCGAGTGCCGCATCAACGCCGAGCATCCCGAAAAATTCACCCCCAGCGCCGGTACCATCACCGCCTTCAACCTGCCCGGCGGCAACGGAGTCCGCGTCGACACCGCCCAGTACGCCGAGGGCGTCGTCCCGCCCTACTACGACTCGCTCATCGCCAAGCTCGTCTGCCAGGGAACCAATCGCGAAGAGGCCATGAACAAGATGCAGCGCGCCCTCTCCCAGTTCGTCGTCCAGGGAATCTATACCTCCATCCCCCTCCACCAGCGCATCTTCGACGACCCCGAGTTCCGCGCCGGCCACTTCGACACCAAGTTCATGGAACGCTTCTTCGACCGCCAGGCGGAAAAGGCAAAGGCAGAAGCAGACGCAAAGGCCTAGCGTCGATCATCTTTTGAGTTGTCATTCTGAGCGAAGCGAAGAATCCCGCATTTCGCCGTTGTTTGTTCCTGTTCGTCATTCTGGCGAAGCCAGAATCTCCGTATTTCGTCGTTGATTGTTTCACCCAACGGAAATGCCGCTGATCCAATTGCCATGCAAAACCAATTCATGCTCCCGCGCCTCTACGCCATTGTCGATGCCGAAGCCCTCGCGACCCGCAACATCTCGCTGGCCGCATTCGCCCGCGAATTCTGCGCCGCCGGCGTCACTCTGTTGCAATATCGCGATAAGAATGGCTCGCCGCAAGAAATCCTCCGAGCCACCGCAATCCTGCGCGAAACAATGTCCGGCAGCAAATGCCGTCTCATCATGAACGACCGCGCAGACCTCGCCCTTCTCGCCAACTTCGATGGCGTCCACGTCGGCCAGGGCGATCTATCGCCCACCGACGCGCGCCGCGTCGTCGGCCCCGCCCGCATCGTCGGCGTCTCCACCCACACCCCCGAGCAGGCCCGCATCGCCGACCAATCCTCCGCCGACTACATCGCCATCGGCCCCGTCTTCGCCACCGGAACCAAGCTCAACCCCGAGCCCGTCGTCGGTCTCGAAGGCGTCCGCCGCGCCCGCACGCTCACCCGCAAGCCGCTGGTCGCCATCGGCGGCATCACCCGCGCCAACGCCCGCAGCGTCATCGAGGCCGGCGCGGACTCCATCGCCGTTATCTCTTCCCTCTTCGCCGCCGACGAAAGCCCCGCGCAGGTCGCACGCGACTTTCTCGCCCGTCTGCGGTAGAACTGAG
>PLOU01000209.1:0-2644 GCA_003142235.1 Granulicella sp. | reverse complement strand
CAGTACGTCTACCTGCGCGAGTCGCTCGGCCCGCTCTGCGGCTTCCTCTACGGCTGGACGCTCTTCCTCGTCATCCAGACCGGGACCATCGCCGCGGTCGGCGTCGCCTTCGGCAAGTTTCTCGGCGTCTTCTTCCCCTCCGTCAGCGCCAGCCACTGGCTCTGGCACATCGCGCACGTCCCGGCAATCCCCATCGGCCCCATGGTCCTCGGCAACATGGACATCGGCCTCAACACCGCGAATCTCGCCGCAATCGTCATCATCACCCTGCTCACGCTGCTGAACACCTTCGGCGTCAAGCTCGGCGCGTCGGTGCAGAACGTCTTCACCTCCGCAAAAGTTCTCGCCCTCGCCGCCGTCGTCCTCGTCGGTCTCGTAGCTAAGAATGCAACCGCCATCGCCGCGAATTTCGGCCCCGGCTGGCACAGCTTCTGGGCTGGAGCAAGCTGGCACACCACCCACGCCGTGCAAGTCGGCGTCGGCGGCCCAACCGCCTTCGTTGGTCTGCTCACCGTCGTCGCAGTCGTGCAGGTCGGCAGCCTCTTCAGCGCCGACGCGTGGAACAACGTCACCTTCACCGCCAGCGAGATTGAGAACCCGCGCCGCAACATCCCGCTGAGTCTCGCACTCGGCACCGGCGTCGTCCTGCTTCTCTACATCTTCTGCAACTTCGTCTACCTCAGCGTTCTCCCGCTGGCCGGCTCGCCCGAAGCGGCTACCATCGCCGGTCGCGGCATTCAGTTCGCCACGCAGGACCGCGTCGCCACAGCCGTCATGGAATCTGCCTTTGGCGCAATCGGTGCCAAGCTCATGGCCGCCGCAATCCTCATCTCCACCTTCGGCTGCGTCAACGGAATGCTTCTCGCCGGCGCGCGCGTCTACTACGCCATGGGCCGCGACGGCCTCTTCTTCCAATCCGTCGGCAAACTCAGCAAGCCGTCCAGCCACTCCGAGGGCGGCGTCCCGGTCAACTCCCTCTGGGTGCAGTGGGCGTGGACCTCCCTGCTCTGCCTCTCCGGCAGCTACGGCCAGCTATTGGATTATGTAATCTTCGCCGTGCTCGTCTTCTACATCCTCACCATCGCCGGCCTCTTCGTCCTGCGCCGCACCCAGCCCGATGCTCCGCGTCCGTATCGCGCCTTTGGCTACCCAATCCTTCCCGCGCTCTATATCCTGATGGCTGCATGGATCTGTGTTGTACTCTTGCGATATAAACCCCAGTACACATGGCCTGGACTCGTCCTCGTGCTGCTTGGGATACCGGTGTATCTGCTGTGGAAGCGCCTCGGCCACACTTCAGTTCCAGAGCAGGAATCGTTTTGAAGGGACACTAGATTTGTTTTCAAAGGGCGGGACTTCAGTCCCACCGTAAGATGTGTTTTGAAAGGGCGGGACTTCAGTCCCGCCGTATGGGCCGCAACAGGAACGGGGCTTTAGCCCCCGAGGGAATGTCGAACATTTGTTCCGACCTCCCTTAAAGTAGAACCAGGAGATCGAAGCCCGCATGGCGAATCTGTTTGCGAGGAAGTCGATGGACGTGCTGATGGCGGAGGCGAACGCCACCGGCGTGGGTACGCTGAAGCGCTCCCTCGGCCCCTTCCAACTGACGGCGCTGGGAATCGGCGCGGTCATCGGCGCGGGCATCTTCGTCATGGCGGGCCTGGGCGCGCACTACGCCGGTCCGGGCCTCATGCTCTCTTTCGTTCTCAGCGGCCTGGGCTGCGCCTTCGCCGGCCTCTGCTACGCGGAGTTCGCCGCCATGATCCCGCTCGCTGGCTCCGCCTACACCTACGCCTATGCCACGCTGGGCGAGCTGATTGCCTGGATCATCGGCTGGGACCTCACGCTGGAGTACGCCATGGGAGCCAGCACCGTCAGCTCCGGCTGGTCCAACTACTTCGTCGAGATGCTCGACATCTTCCATATCAAATTTCCCCTGTGGCTGGCCTACGACCACTGGACCGCGCTGAGCAAAGCGGTCGAAACAGTCAGCCGTCAGGTGATGGCTGTCAGCTATCCCTCCCTCATCCCAGGCACGCAGGAGTACATTGCCCAACTCGGCCTCCTCAAGGCCGCGCCCACCGTCGCCATGATGGCGCAGGCCCACGTTGTGCTTGCCGCGCCTGTCCTCTTCGGCCATGAGATCGGCATCAATCTCCCCGCGTTCCTCATCGCGCTGGCGGTCACCACCGTGCTGGCCATCGGCATTCAGGAATCAGCAAAGTTCAACACCGGCATCGTGGCCGTCAAGGTCGCGGTGGTGCTTCTGGTGCTCGGCCTGGGCTCGCACTATGTGCATCCGGCAAACTGGGGAAGCTCGTGGCACACCTTTGCGCCGTTCGGTTTTTCCGGAATCGGCGCGGGCGCGGCCTATATTTTCTTCGCCTACATCGGCTTCGACGCGGTATCGACAACCGCGCAGGAGGCCAAAAACCCGCAGCGCGATCTGCCCATCGGAATCATCCTTTCCCTGATTATCTGCACCGTGCTCTACATCGGTGTGGCCGCCGTGCTCACCGGAATGGTCCCGTGGCAGCAGATCAACATCGAGGCCCCCATCGCGCGCGCCTTCCTCGACCGCGGACTTCCCTGGGCCAGCGACATCATCACCATGGGCGCGTTGGCCGGCCTCACCAGCGTCATG
>PLOU01000087.1:3207-5059 GCA_003142235.1 Granulicella sp. | reverse complement strand
ATGGTCTGACGTGCGCGCTTCAATGAGGAGACATGATTTGCCATGGAAACGGAACTCTTTTCTGGGCCCACGCGATCTTGGGTGCGATCGACGCCGGGGAAATTGGGATGCAGGCGGAGGCAGACACACCACATCCCTGCAACTATTTAGTCTACGGAAGGCGAGTGGCGGGGTCAACCGCGCTGAGTTCAATTCTCCGTGGGGACCTTGTCGACGTGGTCGATGACGAGGATGTCGACGGGGACTTTCTGCGGGACGAGCTTGAGGCCGAGCTGCTCCTGTAGTGCGGTGAAGAGGTCGGGGAGGTTGGAGTCGGGGAAGCGGGCTGTGGCGTAGGAGAGCTTGATGTCGTAGTCTCCAGCGATGCCGGTCTTGTCGATGACATGGCCACCGGCGGGAATCTCCAGCAACGATGCGAGAAAGCCAAAATCCATCTTCCAACCCCGGAGTTCGTTTTGGAGAATCTGGCCGCCCGGCTGTTCTGCTTTCGTGTCTGCGGAATCTACCTTCTTGCTTGGTTGAAGCGCGTCTGGATGCATCTTGAGCCCACCCTTGGCGACGACCAAGGCGTAGCCAGAGACGAGTTTCTGCTCCCGATGAGCGACGAGGTGGAAGCGATCTTTCAATAGATTTTGCAGCAGCGGCTGCATCTGCTCGCGCGTGAGGCCGCCGTCTCCTTCGACCTTGGCGGAGATGTCGTAGAGCTGCGAGTCGAACCAACTCGGTCCGCCTGAGATGTTCCTATTGCTGATCCCTTCGTATGCGATGGATGTCAGAAGTTCCAGAGAGATTCTGCTTGCTGTGAATCGGTTGGCTGGGTAGGTCATGGTCCACGTCGTACAGCATTCGGTGGATGTGTTGAGGCGGACTGAGGCGACCTCGAAGGACTGCGGTGGTGTTGATGTGGTTTCCGCTTGTGACGCGGCTGCGGGTTGTGGAGTGGATTGGCAGGGAGCGGGGATTGCGGCGAGGGGAATTGCGAGGAGCGCGGCGAGTGTCAATGAAAAGCTGAAGCGTTGGGAGAGTGGATGGTGCGGTGTACGCGTCGTCATGGTGGGGGCAAATCCTTCTGAGTGAGAATCCTATAGGAGAGACGCGCGATATGGAGTTTTGTGGGAGAAAGGTCCTGGCGGTTGTGGTGGGATGGAGAGCGTCGGGGTTCCTTCGACAAGCTCAGGACAGGCTCTTCGCGCTCGAAAGACGGGCTCAGGATGACGGCAAGAACAGACAACGGCGTAAAACAAGCAACGGCGAAATACTGAGATTCTGGCTGCGCCAGAATGACGAGCAAGAACAAGCAACGACCAGAACAAAAGCAGATTCCTCCCCCTTCGACTTCGCTCAGGGTGCGGAATGACAAACAAAAGGGCAAGCGATACGGCAACGAAAAGGGTGTATCACGGGGGATACGGGGTGCATCTAAAATTGACTTGACTGGGCGCGGGGCGCGATCTAGTCTGTGCGCAACTTCGGCAAATTATTGGCAACCCACGCCAATCCGATCGCAAGCCCGCTGACGATCCGCCGTGCTGCCCGGAGCCTGCGCCATTCGCCGGAACCCAATCGCAGAACAGTCATTCTAGAACCCACTCGCAGAAGCGGCATTTTGGAGGAGCTTATTGGCATGGGTGAACGCATGCCCTTCCGGTCCGCCTGCGCCGATAGAGTTGTTCCCCAAACCGATGCAAAACTTCGCACGTCCTGACGGAGGTCAGAAAGCCACTTGATAAAAAAATCTCTCGAGATCACGCCTGGCATTGAGCCCCTGTACGGGACCCGCGACGAGAACCTACGGCTGATGGAGGATGGGCTTCAGGTGACGATCGATCTGCGCTCGGACGCGATCGAGATT
>PLOU01000087.1:0-3172 GCA_003142235.1 Granulicella sp. | reverse complement strand
GTGGAGTCGGGCAGGCAGCGGTCGGCGGGGGTGAAGCGGATGGTTCAGCCGCGCTCTCCCAACCAAAGAAAATATATGGAGGCGATGGAGCAGGGCGACATGACCTTCGGGCTGGGGCCGGCCGGAACGGGCAAGACGTACCTGGCGGTGGCGATGGCGGTCGCGGCACTGATGGCCAGGCGGGTGAGCCGGATCATCCTGGTGCGNNCTGCGGCCGCTGTACGACGCGCTCTACGACCTGCTGGACCTGGGCAAGGTGGACAACATGCTGGAGCGGAATGTGATCGAGGTGGCGCCGCTGGCGTTCATGCGCGGCAGGACGCTGTCGGACGCGTTCATCATCCTGGACGAGGCGCAGAACACGACGATCGAGCAGATGAAGATGTTTGTGACGCGCATGGGCAACGGCTCGAAGGCGGTGATTACGGGCGACCTGACGCAGATCGATCTGCCCAATCCGAAGCGGTCGGGGCTGTTTGACGCGCTGCGCGTGCTGGAGGGCGTGGAGGGGATCCGCTTCTGCCACTTTGAAGATG
Source organism: Granulicella sp. (assembly GCA_003142235.1). GTDB lineage: Bacteria > Acidobacteriota > Terriglobia > Terriglobales > Acidobacteriaceae > Edaphobacter. The sequence goes on along the minus strand of PLOU01000087.1, from coordinate 2,636 downwards.
TGGATGTGGTTCGGCATAGCCTGGTGCAGCGGATTGTGCGCGCCTACGACAGCTACGGGCGGGCGCAGCAATTGGCGCTGGAGCTGGGCGACGCCGGGCTTGCCGATGCGGTGGAGCAGGGAACAGGGACCAGGGAACAGGAAACAGTAAGTAGCAAGCCGCAGTAGGGAGTGATGGGGAGCTTATCGATGCACTGGTATTTTTATCTGCTGGAATTTCTGGGCGGGGCGCTTCTGGCCAACGGAGTGCCGCACTTTGTGCAGGGGATGAGCGGGAACCCCTTTCAGTCGCCGTTCGCCAAGCCGCCGGGAAAGGGCGAGTCTTCGCCGCTGAGCAATGTTTTGTGGGGATTTGGGAACCTATTGGCCGGAGCGCTTCTGCTGCACTTCTTCTGGCCGCGGGGCTGTGCGGCTGCGGCGGGATGGGTCGCGGTGGGGCTGGGAGTGCTGCTGATGTCGATCCAGCTCGCCATGGTCTTCGGCAAGGTGCGCTCGGGCAGGCTCAGGTAGCATCAAAGAACAGATGATTACGTTGGAAGCTCCGCGAAGGTTGGCTGGCGAGGCGAAGCCCTGGCAGGAGCTGGGGCTGTCGGCCTCTGGGCTGGCGCGCTTTTTGAATCGCGCGCGGGCGGCGGTGGGGATCGAGGGTGAGGTGCATGTGCTGCTGGCCGGCGATGCGACCCTGCGGCGGCTGAACAAAAGCTTTCGCGGGAAGAATGAGGCGACGGATGTGCTTTCGTTTCCGGCGGCCGACGCGGAGGATGGGAACGGCTCGGGCGTGGCGGGCGATCTGGCGATCTCGCTGGAGACGGCGGCGCGGCAGGCGGCGCAGTTTGGGCACTCGCTGAGGGACGAGGTGCGGGTGCTGCTGCTGCATGGGGTACTGCACCTGGCGGGCTTCGACCATGAGGCGGACGCGGGCGAGATGGCGGCGCGCGAGGCGGAGCTGCGGCGGGAGCTGGGGGTGGAGACGAGTCTGATTGCAAGGGTGAGCGGGAGTGCGAAGAAGTACAAGAACAAGCAAAAGCGAAATGCGGGGATTCTTCCTGCCCCAGCCAGTAAGCTGGCCGGGGGCCCCGTTCGCTGCGCTCAGAATGACAAACAAAAAATATTCGCACAGGATGACAACCGTAAAGGATTAGCGGGCAAACGCAAAGGGGTGAAGGCGTGAGCGGGGCGTATGGATTGACGCTGGCGGCGCTGCTGGCGGTGCTTGCTCTGGCCGCGTATGTGGATCGCGTGTACAGCGAGATGGGGAAGTTTCTGGCGCGCGAGTCTCAGGACAACATCGACGCGTGGACGCGTGCGGTGGAGCCGAGGCTGCACCTGGGACGGGAGAGCCTGGCGCTGTCGGCGTCGGTGCTGCGGCAGCTTGCGCTGGCGGCGGTAGCGCTGATCGCGGGGCTGCGGCTGTATGTGAACGTGAAGGCGAATCCGCTGCTGGCGCGGGCGCCGAGCATCGAAGACATTGCGGTGACGGCGTTTTTTCTGGTGCTGCTGATTTTGTTCTTCGACCGGCTGGTTCCGCAGGTTCTGTTTGCGCGCACGCGCGGGCAGTGGATTGCGCGCATTCGCTATCTGCTGGAGGCGCTCTTCTACCTGGTTCTGCCGGTGACGCTGACGCTGGGTCTACTGCTGTCGATCGTTGCGCTGGCCGAGCCGGAGGACGCTTCGGAGGAGGAGCATCCGTCGGAGGCGATGGAGGCGCTGCTGGAGGCGGGCGAGGAGGAGGGCATCCTGGAGGAGAGCGACCGCGAACTGGTGCGGTCTGCGGTGGAGTTCGGCGACAAGGTGGTGCGCGAGGTGATGACGCCGCGGCCCGCGATCTTCGCCGTGCCGGAGGGGTCGAGCCTGGCGGGGCTGCTGGAGAAGCTGAAGGAGAATGCGTTCTCTCGCGTGCCGGTGTTCGCGGGCACGCTCGACCATGTGACGGGGATCGTCTTTGCGCGCGACCTGCTGCATGTGCTGGACGCGGACCTGGCCAGCCGGACGGTGGCGCAGTTGCAGAAGCCGACGGCGTTTGTGCCGGAGACGAAGAATGTGGCCGAGCTGCTGCGCGAGATGCAGCAGGAGAAACAGCATATGCGCATCGTCATCGACGAGTACGGCGGCGTGGCCGGGCTGGTGACGATCGAGGACCTGCTGGAGGCGATCGTCGGGTCGATCGCCGATGAGCACGACGAGGCCGAGGAGGTGGACGAGCCGGTGCGCGAGGCGGATGGGAGCTTTGTGGTGCCGGGTAGCTTCGATGTGTCGCGGCTGCGGGAACTGTTTGCGGAAGCGGAGGAACACGAGGGCGGGCGCGGCGAAGGCGCGGACGACGACGAGGCGCTGGAGGGACGGGACGCGCAGCCGCGGTTGCCCTGGCTCTTTCCGCAGAACTATGAGGCGACGACTCTGGGTGGGCTGGTGTCGGAGATCGCGGGGCACATTCCTCTGCCGGGCGAGGTGGTGGAGGGCAAGCTGTTGCGGTTCGAGGTGATCGCGTCGACCGACCGCAAGGTGGAGCGGGTGCGGGTAGGTTTGGTCGACTCCGCAGCGGAGTAAGAAGCTGGGCCGTTTTTGTTTGGCAGGCTACTGGTGCGCGCGGCGGGGGATAATGGTGGGATGGCATTTCGCTCGGGATTCGTTTCGATT
>PLOU01000227.1 GCA_003142235.1 Granulicella sp. | reverse complement strand
ACGGTTCCAAATCCGAGCAGCGCGATCTTCACCGGCGCGGCTGCGCAGGCACTCGCAGCAGCGCAGACAAGCGTTGTCTTCCTGGAGGTGGTTGCGGTCTTCGTGCGTGAGGTCTTGCGCTTGATTGCCATGGTCAGTATTCGATTCTACCGGGAAGAGTGCGCCATGCGTCGAAGCTCTCCTTCGCCTCGCCAGCCAGCAGGCGCGTCATGGGGATTCTGCGCTGGCCCGGCGGGCGGCCTACTTCCTCATACAGAACTGCGTCATCGAAGCCCGCATCCGTGGCGTCGGCGGCGGAGTTGCCATAGAAGATCGCCTCGCAGCGCGACCAGTAGAGCGCGGCCAAGCACATTGGGCACGGCTCGCAACTGCAGTACACCTCGCATCCGGTCAGTTGAAAGTCGCCCAGCGCCTTGCACGCCGCGCGGATCGCGACCACCTCGGCGTGCGCCGTCGGATCGTTGGTCGACGTCACCAGGTTGGTGCCCATCGCAATGATCTTGCCGTCGCGCACCACCACCGCGCCAAACGGGCCTCCGCCGCGGGAGAGAACGTTTCCCGTGGCCAGCGCGATCGCCCGCCGCATGAAGCTGGGATTGCCTTCGATTGTCTGGCCTCCTCTCAATCCGCAAAGGGCCGCCGACGCAACCGGCCCATACCCCCTTATACCCACGCTTTTCGACGGCGGATAGTAGCGACTATGGCACACCGCCGCCGGGACAGGCGATTCGCAAGGGCACGGCTTCAAGGCCTGTCCTGAGCGCAGTCGAATGGATGCCGAAGGGTCCACTCTTTTTGAAGACTCGCGTTCCCTTGATCGCTTCGCTATCAAGGCAGCGCGAGCAAGGTGCACATGCCGCGCCAGAACCCAAAAGCAAAGCCCGCCGAACTGGCGGGCTTTTGCTTCGCTCATACAACCCCTCCACCGCGCGACTTTGACCTGGGAGTCGTCGGATGCGGAATCAGGGCTGCGCAACGGGCGCTACCAAATGGTTCCCGCCGGGCCCGCCCGGGCCGNNGAATCCGCCCGCACCGCGCCCCTCATGCAGCTTGGTCCACTGCTCGGGAGTAAGCACCCCGCGAATGCCAAGCAGCATTCTTGCGTCGGCCTTCTCCAACTCCGCGCGCGCCTCGGCCACCTTGTCGATCTGCGCCAAGGCCTTGGCCGTGTCCGGCGGGTTGGCGCTCAGCAGCGGTTCCAGCATCGTATTCTGCTTCTCGAGGTTCGCCTTCAGGTCGATCAGTTGCAGCCGGCTCTGCTCAAAGATGCCGTCCATCTTCTTGGTCTGCTCGGGCGTAAGCGCGAGCCGCTGCACCACCATGGGTCTCTTCCACCACATTCCGCCGGGGGCGATGTGGAATCCCGCGCCCAGGCCACCGCCTTGCGCCCCACGGAAGCCGCCGCGCGCGTTGCCGCGGTTACGCATCATGTTGGCGCGGAAGTTGCCCTGCATGCCGGGCCGCATCCCAGGCCGCATTCCTTGGTCCATCCCAGGCCGCATTCCCTGGTGCATTCCTTGGCCCATTCCTTGGCCCATTCCGGGGCCTGGCGGCGTCTGCCGTTCGATAGGTGCGGCTGCGGGAGCCGCAGCGGGAGCCGCCGGTGCGGTTGCCGCCGGCACTGCGGGGGTCTGCTGCGCTGGTGTCTGCTGCGCCAGCGTGATCGTGCCGCACAGTGCAAATGCGGCGAGGGCAAACAGTGGGCTGAGAGTCAATCGAGGAGTCATGGTTAGTCCTTCCTTTGGTTTGAAGTCGGAACGGATGTTTCGCTGTTGGCCGCGGTCTCGTCATCGCCTGGATCGGCCAGCGCCTGCATGGGAGTTGGAACCGTGGCGGAGATCTCGCTGTTGACGTCTTCCAACAGTGCCTCGTCGGACTGCGCGGAGCGGTCGGCATTACTGGTCGCCACCGCAGGCGGCGGAGCAACATTGTGCCGGCGCAGCAACTGCAAGGGAAACAGCGCGGTCAGAAACATTGCCGCGGCGGCGACCCAGTACGCCGGTACAAGAGAGAGCGAGGTTGAACGCCGCTCCGGAAGGATCCATCGCGGCCTGCGCCGCAGCTCTTCGTTGGCGTAGGCATTGCTTGCCTCGCGGAAGAGCGTGATCGCCTCCTTCATGCTGGCAAGCTCCTCAGCGCACTGCTTGCACGCCTTCAGATGCGCCTCGGCGGATGTGCTCTCACCTCCCGCGGCCTCCGTCGTCCCGGCCATTAGCTCGCCGAACTGCTCACCCGTCAGGTGGCTCTCGCCCAGCGATGCACAGCCGCCGCCGGGTTGCCCTGCCAGTTCTTCTGTCCTCGGTTGAGGAGTCATTGCGTCTCCTTCGTTGTTGCGTTGCGCGTTGTTGCGTCGCGCCGTACTGCACTGCGCGGTGTTGGGTTGCGCGGCGTAGCGCCGTGGGTGTTGTGTTGCGCGCGGACCACGGCCAGCGCGCGGTACAGGTGGCTCTTCACCGTCCCCAGCGGCAGGCCCGTAACAGCGGCAATCTCGGGGATCTCCATCTCCTCCATAAACCGCAGCAGAAAGATCGACCGCTGCCGGCTGGAAAGTCTTGCCACCGACTCCCATATCCCTGCCACCTGCTGCTGCGCGATCAGGTGTGCCTCGGCGGAGCCTTCGCGCGTGGGAACGAACGCCGCCACATCCGCCACATCCACCGCGCTGGCCGACACGCGCTTCCAGAAGCGGAACCGTCCCGTCCGCGTGTGGTCGCGCGCCAGGTTCAGCGCGATCCGGATCAGCCAGGTCGCCAGCGAACAGTCCTCGCGGAAGCTCGCGCGCGCGCTCCATGCGCGCAGAAACGTCTCCTGCGTCAGGGTCTCGGCGGCGTCGCGGTCGCGCAGCGTCGCCAGCAGGAATCGGAAGACCCGCGGTTGGTACATCGCCACCACGTTCTCCAGGTCGTCGAGCGGCGTACTGCGCGCTTCGGCACCAAGCGACAGGCTCGTCGATGGAAACATCCGGACCCCTTCATGCCCCATAAGCGTTCCCGCGGCCGTATTCGCTGGACGGCTCCCGCCGGGGCTGCAAGGTTTCCACGGCCCCAGTCGGCGCACCGCCTGCTCATTTTGAGCGGCTACTAGGACAGACGGAAGCAGTACCGTGGAAGTCTACGCCCGCATCGGAATATTTTGCGGCAGGCCCGATTCCGCTGGCCTGAGGTATCCTGCTTCTAGCCATGAAATTCGTCAAGGCAATCTATCCCGGCACATTCGATCCCCTCACCAACGGCCATCTCGACCTCATCGAGCGCGGCTCCCGGATCGTCGACGAGCTGGTCGTCGCCATCCTGCGCAACTCCGACAAAGGCGCCCCTCTCTTCTCCGTCGAAGAGCGCATGGAGATGATCGCCGAAGCCATCGCCGCCTCCGGCTTCCAGAACGTCTCCGTCACCACCTTCAACGGCCTGCTCGTCGACTTCTGTCACGCCCAGAACGCCAAGGCCGTCCTGCGCGGCATTCGCGCCATCTCCGACTACGAGTACGAGTTCCCCATGGCCATGATGAACCGCAAGCTCGACCCCAACCTCGAAACCCTCTTCATGATGCCCACCGAGCAGTACACCTACGTCAGCTCGCGCCTCATCAAGGGAGTCTTCATGCTGGGCGGAGATGTCAGCGGCCTCGTCCCCCCGCTGGTCATGCAGCGCCTCAAGGCCAAGGCAACCAGGTAGATGACGACCAGCCGCAAGCCGCCCACCCCCGAGTTCGACCTCACAACCTGGCTGCGCAATCTCCCCAAGGTCGAGCTGCATCTCCATCTCGAGGGCACCATCGAGCCCGCGACCCTGGTCGCGCTCTCCCGCCGCCACGACCCCTCCCCACTCACCCTCGACGACGCCCGCGGCCTCTACACCTACGNNACCTACAACATGGTCCGCGCCCTCGCCGCCCAGGGCGTCGTCCACGCCGAGGTCTACATCTCCTTCGGCATCCTCTACCACTGGAAGCACGCGGAAGTCGAACCCTTCGTCGCCGCCATCGAGCGCGGCCGCATCCGCGCCGAGCGCGAGTTCGGCACCACCATCTACTGGCTCATCGACGCCGTACGCAACTTCGGCCCCGAAGAGGCCGCCCGCGTCTTCCGCAAGGCCGCCGAACTCCACGCGCAATACCCCTCCATCGTCGGCATCGGCATCGGCGGAGACGAGTCTCGTGGCCCCGCATCCCAGTTCAAGGCCCTCTACGCCGAGGCGCGCGAAGCCGGCCTCCGCCTCACCGCCCACGCCGGCGAAACCGGTGGCCTCATCGAAGGCCCCGCCAGCATCTGGTCCGCCATCAACATCGGCGCCGAGCGCATCGGCCACGCCCTCGCCGCCCATCACGACCCCGAACTCATGCAGGTCCTCGCCACCCGCCAGCTCCCCGTCGAGGTCTGCGTCACCTCCAACCTCCGCACCGGCTGCTGCCCCGCGCTGGACGACCACCCCCTGCGCGCCTA
>PLOU01000006.1 GCA_003142235.1 Granulicella sp. | reverse complement strand
AATGACGGCAAGAACAGACAACGACGAAAGAACAGGCAACGGCACGGGCCAATACAGAGATTCTGGCTGCGCCAGAATGACGATGTGGGGGGATGACGGCGCGGTGGGTTAGGGGGTGGCGGCGGCGCGGGCGGATTGGATGAAGCGGGCCAGGAGCGCGGGGTCCTTGCGGCCGGGCGACGATTCGATGCCGCTGGAGAGGTCCACGCCCCAGGGCTTGAGCTGGGCGATTGCGTGGGCTACGTTCTCCGGCGTGAGGCCGCCGGCGACGATCAGATGCTCGCCAGCGGGCGCAGCGGCGAAGAGGGCGCGCGCGGCGGTCCAGTCGAACGGCACGCCGGTGCCGCCCAGGGCCGCGCCGACCTTCGAGTCGATCAGGATGCGGCCGGCGAGATGCAGATGGGCGATGCGCTCGATCTGGGCTGCGAGCTGAGCGGCGGGGGATTCTGTTGCGGGATCGACCGGCCAGTGCAGGGTCTGGATGATGCGCACAGAGCCATTGAATATTTCCGCGAGCTGCTGGGCCAGCGCCTCATCGAGACCGCCGTGGAGCTGGACCGCGGTCAGGCCTGCCTGCTGCGCGATGGCTGCGATCTGCCCGGCGTCGCGCGAGTGGAAGACTCCGACGCGCTCGACGTGGGACGGAAGGTGCGGCGTAATTGCTGCCACCTGTGCCGCCATTACCTGGCGCGGGCTGGGCGCAAAGACGAAGCCGACGGCGTCCGCGCCAAGCTCGGCGGCGAGCTCGGCGTCTTCGAGGTTCGTGTTGCCGCAGATCTTTACCCACATGGCATCGGCCTCATTCCGCTTGCTCGAGCAGACCGGTGAGCGCGGCGGCGGGGTCGGGTTGGCCCATCAGCGACTCGCCGATGAGGAAGGCGTGATAGCCGGATTTGCGCATCTGAGATATGTCGGAGGCGGTGCGGATTCCGCTCTCGGCGACATGTACGGCTTCGCGGGGAAGCCACTCGGCGAGGTCGAGCTGGGTCCGCGGCACGACCTGCATGGTGTGCAGGTTGCGGCTGTTGACGCCGATGACGGTGAAGCCGAGGGCGGCAGCGCGGTCCAGCTCCCCGCGGTCGTGTACCTCGCAGAGGACGTCGAGTTCCATGCGGCGGGCCTCGTCGCGCAGGGTCTTCAGTTCGGCGTCGGTGAGCGCGGCGACGATGAGCAGGATGGCGTCGGCGCAGGCGGCGCGGGCTTCGAGAATCTGGAAGGGGTCGAGGATGAAGTCCTTGCGCAGGCAGGGAATCGAGACGGCGGAGGACGCGAGGGTGAGATTTTCGAGCGAGCCTTGAAAAAACTTTTCATTGGTGAGGACGGAGAGCGCCGCTGCTCCGGCTGATTCAAGCGAGCGGGCCAGCGCGGATGGATCGAAGTCTGAACGGATGAGGCCACGCGAGGGCGAGGCCTTCTTCAGCTCTGCGATGATGGCCGGGCCAGAGGCTGCGGCGCTGCGCAGGGCGGCCTCGAATCCGCGCGGAGTGTGCGCGGCGGCCCTCTGCTGGAGAAGCGCGATGCCGGCCACGGCGCGGCGATTCGTCACTTCGAGCTGAGTATGCGCGAGAATCTGCTCAAGCTGCGTGGGCATTCTGTGTGATGATGGAAAAACTTTGGTGCCGAAGGGGGGACTCGAACCCCCACACCCTTGCGAGTACATGGACCTGAACCATGCGCGTCTGCCAATTCCGCCACTACGGCACTGCCTGTATGTCTCTAGCCCTGCGGTTGGACACGGCAGTCGTGAGTACTCAGTCTTTCAAACGCCGTGTCTGCTGTCAATTGCGCGGCGCTCGCCTTACACCTTACACTGGTACGGCTTCAGACTGCTCATCTTCCGGGAGGCTTTCGTCCGATTATGACCGAACCAACGCAGGCAGCGCCGCAGCCCGGCGCTGCGGAGATTCCCGAAGAGCTTGCCCTGGAGATACGCAAACTGGCCCACGACCTCTCCAACGCGCTGGAGATCATCGTGCAGACCAACTACCTGCTGGGCACGGTGGAGATGAAGGGGCCGGCGAGCGAGTGGCTGCGGATGCTGGACAACGGCGTGAACAGGGCGCTGGAGATCAACCTGGCGCTGCGCACCTACATCAAGGCGCACGCGCCGCGGTAGGGTTCTGATTCTGAAGTTCGTTGAAGAATAGGTCGGGCCTTCAGCCCTCGACTCTGTGCCTGCCCGTGTACCTGGGGCTGCGCCCCAGGCTGGTATAGATCGGGCCGTTGGCCCTTGGTCTCGTGCTGCGAATTAATGACTCAGGACGCTAGGGACTCACGCGGCTATCGCTTCGCGGCTTTGGCCGGCGGCTTCGCAGCGGACTTCTTTGCGGAGGATTTTTTCGCGTGGGATTTCTTTGCGGTGACTTTCTTCGCGGTGCGCCGGGCGAGTGGTTTCTTTGCGGCTGGCTGTTTTGCGGCTGACCTGGAAGATTTGGACGACTTGGCCGAGGCAGGCTTTGCGGCTTTGCCTGGCGTTGCCGGCGGGACGCTTCGGATGCCCATCTCCGCCTCATGGACGGCCAGCAACTTTTCGATCTGTTGGAGCAGGACGCGGGTGTGCATGGGCTTGACCAGCATCTTGTGGGCGCCGAGCGCCTGCCAGTCCTCCTCCGCGACGGGAAACGCGGTGAGCAGGGCGATGGCGGGGCGATAGCTCGCCAAGCGGGCCGCTGCGATGACCTCGATGCCCGCGGCGTCGCTCTCCATGCGCATGTCGGTGATGATCATGTTGTATTGGTGGGAGCGCAGCTTGATTCTGCCCTCGCGGCCGGAGGCGGCTGTATCCACATCGAACCCGTTAATTTCCAGCACGGCCTTGAGTGTGAGCAGCACGGCCACTTCGTCGTCTACAAGCAGGATTCTGCGGTTCATGGGACCTCCTCGTTTCAGGGGACGCGCGAACTGATGGCAGCGCGCCAAGGCACCAACCATACTGCCCCCACAGAGCGGCTTATGCAAGACGGGACGGGGGTAGTCGGTTTGTTTGGCGGTCCATCTCTCTCGCGTTCCCTCGATCGCAAAGCGATCGAGGGAACGCGAGACTTCAAAATGAGCGTGCATTTCGGCACGGCTGAAGCCGTGCCCTTCCGAAATATCCGCACGGGCTACTGGATTGTCCGGTTGCGAGGCGCGGAACGGGAGCGTTGCAGGAAGAACGTCACGGAGTCGGAGTCGGGGTCGTCCTCCTCCTCCTCTTCGTCGTCATCGTCCTCATCCTCTTCTTCTTCCTCGTCCTCGATGATTCTGCCGTCCTCTTCGTCGTCATCCTCGTCTTCGTCGTCGTCCACGTCTTCCTCTTCTTCTTTCTCGTCGAGATTGTCCTCGTCTTCCTCAGGGTCGTCTTCGTCTTGTTCCTCGTCCTCGTCGATGGGCGCGGCGAGGAGGGCAACGCTAGAGAGGCAGGCAAGCGGCGGAAAGAGGCTGGACTCCTGCCGCGGGGCGAAGCAGGGGAGAGGAGCGAGGGCTGGGTGGGGGAGGGTGAGGTTCTGTGGGGTCAGCATGGGACTGTCTCCTGGAGAAGCCAAGGCAACGGCAGTTGGAGCGAGTTGCTGGGTACATTGGTTCTAACATATTCGGCCACGAAAGATGATGATTCAGGGAGGATGGCCGTTTTTTGGGATGTGGGATGGATGGCTGACAATGCAGGGAGTTCTGTGGGAGAAAGGGATGGAGGGTTGTGGCTGGATGAGGTTCATCGGGGTCCTTCGCGCTCGAAAGACGCGCTCAGGATGACAGCAAGAACAGACAACGGCCAGAATAAATGCGGGGGTCCCTCCACTACGGCGGCAAACGCGCCGCCTCCGGTCGGGATGACGGATTCAATATGTCCGGTTGGGATGACGGCTTTTATTCTCGGGCACACCTACTCAAATACTGAGATTCTGGCCTTCGACTGCGCTCAGGGCAGAATAACGACTCATGGTGGAGGGGGGGTGGTCAGGCGGAGCGGAGGGTGGCTTCGATGCCGGAGTTGACTTCGGCCTGGGCGAACTCTGCGGCGACGCGGATGCCGTTCATGATGGCGCGCTCGTTGGATGCGCCGTGGCCGATGATGCAGACGCCGCGGACGCCCAGCAGCGGCGCGCCGCCGAACTCGGAGTAGTCGAGGCGCTTCTTGAAGTCGTTGAAGGCGCGGCGGGAGAGCAGGGCCCCGAACTGCGAGGTGATGGTGGACTTGAGGGACTCGCGCAGCAGGACGCTGACCAGCCGTGCCGTGCCCTCGCAGGTCTTGATGGCGACGTTGCCGACGAAGCCGTCGCAGACGATGACATCGGCGCGGCCGTTGAAGAGGTCGCGGCCTTCGACGTTGCCGACGAAGTTCATGCCGGGGCGGGCCTGGAGAAGGGGGAAGGTGTCGTGGGTGAGGGAGTTGCCCTTGCTGTCCTCCTCGCCGATACTGAGCAGGCCGACGCGGGGATGGGCGATGTGCAGAACATTGCGGGCGTAGATGTGGCCCATGACGGCGAACTGGAGAAGGTTGTCTGGGTCGCAATCGACGTTGGCACCGACATCGAGCAGGATGGAGGGGGTGCCCAGCGCGGTGGGCAGAATGGTGGAGAGGCCGGGGCGATGGACGCCGGCGAGCATTCCCAGGACCATCTTGGCGGTGGCCATGGCCGCGCCGGTGTTGCCGGCGGTGAAGAAGCCGGCGGCGGCGCCATCGCGAACCATGCGCAGGCCGACGCGCATGGAGGAGTCTCGCTTGGCGCGGACGGACTGGGCGGCATGATCGTCCATGCTGATCCACTCGGAGGAGTGGACGATCTCGATCTGCGGACGCCTGCGTCCGTAGTGCACGGGGAAGCGGCTGCGCAGGGCGCGGTCGAGGGCGGGGCGGAGGACCTCCTGGGGGCCGACCAGGTGGACCCGGACGTCAAGATGGCGAGACGCAAGGATGGCCCCGCGAATCTCGGATTCGGGGGACTTGTCGGAACCCATTGCATCTACAACAATGTCGATCGGCATCTGGGAGATTAAGTGCGCGGAACGGGTTTAGCTGGCTTCCTTTACGGCGAGGACTTCGCGGCCCTTATATTGTCCGCACTTCTGGCAGATGCGGTGGGGCAGCTTGCGCTCGTGGCAGTTGGGACACTCCGAGGTGCTGGTGGGAGTGAGGAAGTCGTGGCTGCGGCGTTTGGAGGTGCGTTGCTTGGAGTGGCGGCGTTTCGGATTCGGCATTTCTGTTCCCTTTCGATTGGCCCGCGCCTGCCGCAGTACGGATTGCGGCGGCGATTGGAAGGCCCGGTGAGGCTGAGATTCCGTGCTAACCGGGTTTGATCGTGCCGGCCAGGCCCGCAAGCGCATTCCACCCCGAAGGATTCTGTTTCAGTTCGGAGGAGGTGCAGTTGCAGGGTGCGAGGTTCAGGTTCTGGCCACAGCGCGGACAAAGTCCCTTGCAGTCTTCCTTGCAGAGCGTGCGGGAGGGCAGGGAGAGAAGCACCTGTTCGCGCACGACATCCTCAAGCGAGAGGCCGCTCTCCTCATAGTAACCGATTTCGGTCTCGTCGGGTGTGATGGAGCGTTCGCCTGGGTCGGCGTCCGCGGACTGCGGGCGGAAGATGAGGTCGAAGTCGCCGGCGAGCTGGGTGGGGACAGGCTCGACGCAGCGCGCACAGAGAAGCTCGAAGCTGCCGTGGTAGGCGGCGCGCAGGCGAATGTCGGCGACGTGCTCGCCGTGGCCGCGGCCCTCGACGATGAGGTCGGCGCGGCCGGCGACGGGCAGCGGACCGGTCTGCGTGACGTCGGGGGCGTAGTCCAGCGCGCCGGCGGGGATGGATTCGTCGAAGAGAAGCGGCTCTTGTTCGAGCTGAAGGGGAGTGATGAGCACGTGGTTAAGCGTAGGGCGATGCGCGGTCGCGGTCAATGGGAGGATTGCGGGGGGTTCTGTGCGGATTCTGATTGGAAGAAGCGGATGGCGGCGATGCCGGCGGCCCCGGCGGCGAGCGTGGCGGCGGCGTTGGTGCGGGTGATGCCGCCGAGGGCCAGGACAGGGATGGGGGCGGCGGCGAGACTGGCGGCTCGGAGGAGATCGAGGCCGGCACCTTTGGCGATTTTTTTGTCGCCGAGGGAATTCTCAGGCGCGCGATCTTCGGCGTCACCATTCAGGTTGAGCGCCTGTTCAGCAACTACATTTTTGGCGATGACTTTTTCGAAGACGGGGCCGAAGAGAATGAGGGTGGGGCGGTCGTTTGGGGCGAAGGATGCGGCGTTGGCGACCTCGGCGAGGGTGTGGCAGGAGAGGCTGACGATGGGGGCGGGGAGTGCGGCTGCGGCGTAGAGCGCGCGGACCTGCGCGGGGGTGAGTTCATTGGGCGAAGAAGTCAGGTGTACTCCGTCGGCGCAGGTGGCGATGGCGATGTCGGCGCGGGAGTTGATGAGGAGCCTGGGGGCGGGGTGCGTGAGGTCGGCGCGGAGGGTTGCGAGCAGGCGGTGGGCGAGCGAGGCGAGGGCTGCGGCGGAGAGGTCCCGCTCGCGGAGCTGGATAAAGTCGATGCCGTCGGCGGTGAGGCGCGCGGCCTGGGCGAGGAGGGCGGATTGTAGGTGAGGCTCGGCTTGCTGCCCGGATTCGGCGACGAAGCGGGCGCGGTCGGTGATGGCGTAGCGGAGCATGGGTATGGGTTCAGTGTAGGCGCAGGATTGGCGGGTTCGGATCAGGGCCAAAGTTGTGCACCATGCAGCAGACGGAGAATTTGGATCGAGTCTGGGCGAGTTCTGTAGATGGCGATGAAGGGGGTTCGATTGATAACCAGCTCGCGGGTTCCGGCGAGCCTTCCGAGGCGGCCAATCTCAGGAAAGTCGCACAGGCACCCTATCTGCCGCTCGATCTCCATATCGAGCCTCAGAGCAGCTCTTGCATTGTCCGCCTCAACGTACCTGAGTTGAGCGAGACGGTCCTCGGCCGCGGGACTGGTCCAAACTACTCTCAACTGGCTGCTTCTTGTTCGTCGGGCAGATGCTTTTCCAGCTCAGCGCGCAGGACAGCACACCGTCGATTAACCTCTTCGTGCGGAATCCATACGCAGTTGGGGTCGTCGGCCTCTCGGAGACCGGCCTCGACCTCTGAGCGAAACCACGCATCGTGGGCAGCGGCAGCGTCTGCCTGGGCGACTTCGGTGTCGATGGGGATGGTGGATTTGGCTGGCATCGGACGACCTCGTTACCAAAATTCTATGCGCTTTCGTCGAAGAAATGAAGACTGATTATCTCTGGCAGTGCGGGCAGAAGTGGGTGCCGCGGCCGGCGAGGGTGATGCGGCNNAGCTGGAAGAAGCCGCGCGCGCCTTCGGCATCGACGTAGTCGGAGACGGACGAGCCGCCGAGGCGGATGGCGTGGCGGAGGACCTGGACGAGCGAGGTGCGCAGGCGGGCCAGTTCGGCGTGGGTGAGGCGGGCGGCCTGGCGGGTGGGGCGAAGGCCGGCGCGGAAGAGGGATTCGTCGGCGTAGATGTTGCCGATGCCGTGCAGGAGAGATTGGTTGAGCAGCGCGGCCTTGATGGGCGTGCGGCGCGGATGGAAGAGAGCGATGAAGTCGGCCAGCGAGATGGTGAGGGGTTCGCGTCCGGGGCCGGAGAAGGTTGTTGGTTGCTGGTTGCTGGTTGTTGGTGGGGGAGTGTGGAGGGAGATGCGGCCGAAGCGGCGGGGATCGATGAAGCGAATTTCGCGCGCGGCTGTTTCCCCGGGCGCACCGCTCAGGGTGAGGACGGCGTGAGTGTGAGGAGCGATGGGAATCTCGGGCGCGGAGACCAGCAGACGGCCCGTCATTCCGAGGTGGATGAGGAGTTCGGTGGAACCCACCCATCGCGATGAAGCCGCGATGGATGGGGCACCCGGAGTTTTGTGGGTGAGGAGTTCGGTGGAACCGTAACCCACCCTTTCCGATAAAGCCGGAAAGGATGGGGCACCCGGCGCGATGGATGGGGCACCCACATCCTTTCTGTCCGGAGTTTTTCCTCGGTGAACTGTCATCACGATGGTCTTGCCGACGCGGCGAACGCTGTCGATGCGGGAGCCGGTGAGGGCGCGGGCGATCTCGTCTTCGGGAGACTTGAAGGTCTGCGGCTTGCCGCTGGTCCAGACGCGTACGATGCGCGCACCGTGGACACGGGCGTGAACGCCTGCGGCGATGGTCTCGACCTCGGGAAGCTCGGGCATAGGGATTAGAGTACTGCGTCTGGCGGCGCGGCGTGTCTGCGATGCGGCGGTATAGAATCGGTTATGGGCGTGCGGCGAAGCTGGCCGCGCGGACCTACCCCTTCTGGAGCAAAACTTTTCGTGAGTCAGCGTAAATCAGCAGTGGTTCTTGGCGCGCAGTGGGGCGATGAGGGCAAGGGCAAGATCGTGGATGTGCTGAGCGAGCGGTTCTCGGTTGTGACTCGCTACGCGGGCGGGCACAACGCGGGACACACCGTCATTATTGCGGGGAAAAAATTTGTGCTGCAACTGATTCCGTGCGGCGTGCTGAGGCCGAATTGCCGGGGGGTGATCGGCAACGGCGTGGTGCTGGACCCGATGGCCTTCCTGAATGAGGTGAAGCGGCTGAAGGACGCGGGGCTGAAGATCGATGGGCAGCTTTTTGTGTCGAACCGGGCGCAGGTGATTCTGCCGTACCACCGGATGATCGAGCTGGCGGCGGAGACGGCTCCGGGGCGGACCAAGATTGGGACGACTCGGCGGGGGATCGGGCCGGCGTACGAGGACAAGATCCATCGCAATGGGCTGCGGGTTGTCGATCTGCTGAACACGGCGCTGCTGCGGACGCACATCAAAAATGCGTGCGACGAGAAGAACACGATTGCGGCGGCGCTGTTTGGCACGGCACCGTTGGACCCGAAGGCGATGTACGAGGAGTACGCGCGGGCGGCGGAGCAGATTGCGCCGTTTGTGACCGATACGGCGGTGCTGCTGAACGAGGCGATCGAGAACGGCGAGAAGGTGATGTTCGAGGGGGCGCAGGGAGCGCTGCTGGACATCGACCACGGGACGTATCCGTTTGTGACCAGCTCGAGCTCGACGGCGGGCGGCGCGGTGACGGGGACGGGCGTAGGGCCGACGCGGATTGGGACGGTGATCGCGGTGACCAAGGCGTATGTGACGCGGGTGGGCGAGGGACCGTTCCCGACCGAGATCCATGACGACTCGGCTACGCTGCTGCGGGCGCGCGGGCAGGAGTACGGGGCGGTGACGGGAAGACCGCGGCGATGCGGATGGCTCGACCTGCCGCTGCTGCGCTACTCGAACATGATTAATGGGACCGAGTGGCTGGTGGTGACCAAGATGGACGTGATGGACCAGTGCGCGGAGATTCCCGTGTGCACGAGGTACAAGATTGGCGGTAAACAGATCGACACGATTCCGGCGGACATGAGGGGGTTTGAGGCAATTCAGCCGGTGTATACGACGCTGAAGGGATGGAACGCTTCGACGGAGGGGATTACGGAGTTCGACAAGCTGCCCAAGCTGGCGCAGGATTATCTCAGGTTTGTGGAGCGGGAGTCGGGGGCGAAGATCGGGATGGTTTCGACCGGGCCGGAGCGCGACCAGACAATGCTGCTGCCGGGATTCGATGCGGAACTGAAGGCGTAGAGCGGAGGAGCGATGATCAGTTTTACGGTACGGATGAAGTTTGCAGAGGCGGACCACGATGCGGTGGCGGAGATGCTGCGCAAGCTGACGCTGGCATCGCGCGAGGAGGCGGGATGCGTCACGTACGTTGCGCACTTTCTGGCGGGCGACCCGGCGACGGTGTTTATCTACGAGCAGTATGTGGACGAGGCGGCGCTGGACGCGCACCAGAACTCGGCCCACTTCCGGGAGTACGGGGCGGAGGGGTTCTCCCGGCTGATGCGCGCGCAGCAGATCAAGTATCTCGACGCCATTGTGTGAGAAGCGCGGAGTGGGTTAGCTTGCCATGCCGGCAAACCCTCGGGGACTAAAGTCCCCTTGATTGATCCGCTGTATCGTCGCGGCTAAAAAGGCTGCGGAAAAAGGCTGTTTTGGCGCTACGAGCAAAAGGCCCGGGGCTAAAGCCCATAGATTCGATTGGCTTTATTCAGGGGCTGAAGCCCCCTGCTCCCTCCGAAAGGCAAAAGCGGGAGTTTTTCCGCAGCCTGTAGGCAAACACGGGGGTTTTTCCGCAGACTGTAAATCCGCGCCCTGCAAAACAATGCAAACTGACCCGCTGCCGAAGATCGCTGTTGGGCGGGGAAAGACGCGTTAGCGAGAGATTGTTTTGACTCCACAGGGAGAAGCGGACTAGTATCCGTCACGACGGATTGCGAGACGGATAGACCCATGGCGCAACTTGACTCTCAGCATCGCGTATTCCGGCCCGGCGCAGGTTTTGCGGCACTGGCGTCTCTGGCGGCGATTCTGCTTGTTTCGGCCGCGCCGGCCAGGGGGCAGCATCCGCGGCGGAACGACCAGTTCAAGCACCAGGTGGAGCAGTTGGAGCAGGCGTGGCGCAGCGCCGAGCTGAACGGCGACGTGGATGCCATGGGCAAGCTGCTCAGTGACGACTTCGTCGGCATCAACATGAGCGGCCAGGTGGTGACCAAGATGCAACTTCTGGACCGGATGCGGAGACGGAGAACGGTGCTGACCAGGCTCGATCTGGACGACGTCCATGTGAAGCTGATAGGGAGGACCGCGATCGTCACCTCGCTGGCCAACGTCGAGGGCGCGAACGAAGGCGTGGCGATGCATGGGACGTTTCGCTACACCAGGGTCTATTTGCGGGTGGCCTCCGGGGCGTGGCAGATCACGAACTACGAGGCGACGAGGGTGGGGCCACCACCTCCGCCGCCGGAGAGGCGTCCCAGCGTGGCTGCTCCGGCTGCGCCGGCTGTTCCGGAGTGAGGCGTGGGCGGGAATTGCGACCTCAGGGGCTAAAGCCCCTTTCTATCTTGGTGCGACTTACGGCACGGCTGAAGCCGTGCCCTTAAGCAAAACGGGGCTTTTGTGCAACGAGGGAAGCCGTGCCCTTAA
>PLOU01000152.1 GCA_003142235.1 Granulicella sp. | reverse complement strand
GGTGGCCGCGTCGCCGAAGCCATGCGCGCCTTCCGAACCCTCCTCGGCGGCACAGACATGCTCGCCTACCTCGCCATGATGGCCCCGCGCCTCGTCGAACTCCGCCGCGTCCTCAAGGAGTCCGGCTCCATCTACCTCCACTGCGACCCCACCGCCAGCCACTACCTCAAACTCCTCATGGACGACGTCTTCGGCGCACAAATGTTTCGCAACGAAATCACATGGAAGAGAACAACCGCGCACAGCGACTCGGGACGCTACGGGGCCAACACAGACACCATTTTCTTTTACACAAAGGGCGACAAGTGGACATGGAATCCGATCCACATTGAGCATGAACAGAAGTACAAAGACAGATTTCGTAACAGTGATTCTGACGGAAGACTCTGGCAAGACGACAATCTATCGGCCAAGGGACTATCTGGTGGAGGATACAAATACACATATAAAGGCATTCCTGGCTACTGGCGATGCCCTGTTGAAACGATGAAAGAGTTGGACGAGAAGGGCCGTCTTCACTTCACCAATAAAGACGGTATCAGAATCAAAAGGTATCTAGACGAGAACCTTGGCGCGTCTGTTCAAGCCCTTTGGACAGACATCCCGCCCATCAACTCTCAAGCCCAAGAGCGCCTCGGCTACCCCACCCAAAAGCCCGAAGCCCTCCTCGAACGCATCATCAAAGCAAGCTCCAACGAGGGCGACGTAGTCCTCGATCCCTTCTGCGGCTGCGGAACCACCGTGCAGGTCGCGCAGAAGCTCAACCGTCGTTGGATCGGCATCGACATCACCCACCTCGCCATCGGCCTCATCAAGACCCGCCTCGACGACGCCTACGGCCCCGAAGTCCGCAGCACCTACCAGGTCATCGGCGAACCCACCGACGTAGCCGGGGCCGCCCAGCTCGCCGAAGAGAACAAGTACCAGTTCCAGTACTGGGCGCTCGGCCTCTGCGGAGCGCGTCCCAACGAAGCCATCAAGAAGGGGGCCGACCGCGGCATCGACGGCCGCCTCTACTTCCACGACGACAACTCCGGCGACTCGCGCCAGATAATCTTCTCCGTCAAGGGCGGCCACAACATCGGCGTCTCCGAGGTCCGCGACCTCATCGGCGTCCTCCAGCGCGAGCGCGCCGAGATAGGCGTCTACATCTCCTTCGAGGAGCCCACCAAACCCATGCAGCGCGAGGCCGCCGAAGCCGGCTTCTACACCTCAGTCGGCTCATCCGGCGCAGCCGGCGGCAAGTTCCCCCGCATCCAGCTCCTCACCATCCGCGACCTCCTCGAAGGCACCAAGTCCGTCCAGCGCCCCCTCCACGTCCGCGACACCACCTTCCGCAAAGCCCCCCGCTCCCGCCCCACCCCCGCCCAAAACCTCTCCCTCAACCTCTCCGGCGACGAGTAACGAGGATAGCCCTCAACCTTCCTCTTCCCCTGCCGTCATTCTGGCGTAGCCAGAATCTCCGTATTGGCCGGGTGCCCCATCCTTCGCTTTTTTCTAGGCCGTATCGACATATAGATCGTATCTGCCGTTGTTGTTTTGCTGTTGTTCTTGCCGTTGTCTGGCAAGGGCCAACGGCCCGTCCTATATTTAGCCTGGGGCGAACGGGGTCCCCGGCGAGCTTGCTCGCTGGGGCAGGAAGCCCCAGGTACGCGTCCCAACCTGCCTCTGCGGGCTGAAGACCCGCGCTATAACCTTCATTCAATTGATACGTCTTGTTGAACTATATGTCGATACAGCCTAGCGAAGGGTGGGTCTACCTCCAACCCCTCCCGCTCCCGAAGATTTTTCCCCCGAATTTCCCCGTAAAATCGCCGTGTCAAGCCCCTCGACCCTCGAAAATCCAAATAACCGCATCCACATCAACCACTTAGCTGCAAAAAATAGTTGGCATAGTAGTTTCCCCCAATCTCATACAATAGAAGCAGGGGGAAAGTTGCCAGGCGAGACCGCGTCCACTCCAGAGACGCCGCAATTCGCCACAAACACATGATTCCAGAGACTTTACAAAATAAAAGCCCTGGAATCAAGACTTTACATGGCTAGTCCAGACATGTCCAGACTTGTCCAGACCGGAGTCCAGACTTAACATGCCTTTTTTGAAGACTTTAAGACTTTTCGCACACAAAACGAGAACGCGCAGCACCGGCACAACCGAAACCAGCCGGATCTTCGCCTTAAATACGTCCCACGCGCTTAGCGCGAGCTTAACTGGCGTATTTTGAATACTTTACGCTATTCACCCGGGGGGGTACACACAGAACCTGGTGCCAGCTTGCGCAGCCGCGCTACGGCGGCAGGGACCAGCGCCAGCGCGCAGTCCACCTCATCCCCGGTCGTCATCCGGCTCAGCGAGATACGCAGGCTGGCCCGCGCGCGCGCCACGCTCAGCCCCATCGCCCGCAATACATGCGACGGCTCAGTCGAGCCCGACTGGCATGCCGATCCGCCCGACACCGCCAGCCCCTTCAGGTCGAGCGCGATCACCAGCGCCTCCGCCTCCACGTGGTCGAAGTAGAGATTGCTGGTGTTGGCCACGCGCTCCGCTCCCACGCCGTTGACGCCCGCCTCCTCCACCTGCGCCAGGATTCCCTGCTCCAGCCGGTCGCGCAACGCCGCAAGCGCCTGCTGCTCGCCGTTCGCAAGCCACGTCCGTGCCAGCTCCGCCGCTCTGCCCAGGCCGACGATCCCCGCGACGTTCTCCGTGCCGGCGCGCCGACCGCGCTCGTGGTTGCCGCCAAAGAAGATCGGCCGCAGGCGCACGTTGCGCCGCACAAACAGCGCGCCCACGCCCTGCGGCGCGTACATCTTGTGCCCGGAGATGCTCAGCAGATCGCAGCCCAGCGCCTTGACATCGATCGCCAGCTTGCCCGCCGCCTGCACCGCATCGCTGTGGAAGAGTGCGCCGGCCGCATGACTCAGCTCCGCAAGCTCCCGAACCGGCTGAATCACGCCCGTCTCATTGTTGGCCAGCATCACGCTCACCAGCCGCGTGTTGGGACGCAGCGCGGCCTCCAGCGCACTCGGCTCGACCAATCCTTGCCCCGTGGCGGGGAGGAAGCTAACCTCGACGCCGCGCCCGGCCAGCGCCTCGGCTGCCTGCATCACCGCCGAGTGCTCCATGCTGCTGGCGATCAGGTGGTCGCCCGGCGCGAGAGTTCCAAACAGCGCCAGGTTGTCGCTCTCCGTTCCACCCGAGGTGAAGACCACCTCTGCCGCGCGACACCCAATCAGCCCGGCCACCGACTCGCGCGCCCGCTCCACCGCGGCCCGCGCCTGCTGTCCCTGCTGGTGGATGGAGCTGGCGTTGCCGAACGTCTCCGTCCAGAATGGACGCATCGCCTCCACCACCTCGGGCAGCAGAGGCGTGGTGGCGTTTGCGTCCATATAAATGCGGCGCATACCTAAGTTTACTTGGCAGCCTCGCCTTCTGACCAACCCGGCACGACTCTGCAAGCGAATGCATGCACAGGATGTGGCCGCATTCCCTCGCAAGCGCTCTAGAACGCGACCTCCGGCGGCCGCGGAGGGGCCTTCAGCAGAAACGTGAACGAGAATCCGCCGGTGTCTTCATGGTCGCGCAGGCTTCTGCTGTAGAACCCCGACATTGTCACATGTGGGTTCAGCGGAATGTCCAGCGATGTGATGAACCCATTGTCCTCGCCTGGGTCCAGATTGGTCGAGGTCGTCACCTTCTTCTTTCCCTTGCCGGTGGTCGAGTACACCAGGTTCTTGTCCAGCGGCAGCTCCTCATACGCATCCGCCTCGAAGCTCGTTCGCCACGGCAGATCGACCGACGTCCCGGCCTGGAAGTGCGCCATCGGCCCCACCGCGACGTAGTTCTTCACAACGCGCTGGTTCACCAGCGTGCTGGTGTCGCCGAACCCGAACTCGATGTCGGGCGTGAACAGGTCGAAGTTCTTCTCAAAATGATTGTTGATGTTGTACGTCACCTGCCCCGCGCCCAGTCCGTAATCCGTATTGCCCGAAGGCAGGCCCATGGAGACAATCCCGTTGTAGTCGATCGACAAGAAACTCGCATCGCCGTGGAAGGAGAGCGATGTGTCCCCGAAGACCTCGTTCTTTGCGGAATAGACATAGACCGGCTTGGTCTTTGTGCCGACGTTTGCGTCGATGTTGATGTACATGTACATCGATACACCTGCGTCCATGCTGAAGTACCTGTCCAGCCGATAGGCCACGTTCGGCGTCAGCAGCGAAGACCAGCCGCTGCTTGAATCATGCTGTGAAGTCGTTCCCAGTGAAACATTGAAGCCCTTCGCCACGGGAATGATGCCCGCCGGTCCGCTGTCGTTGGTCATCGCCGCCGCGCTGAGGCCGCCCAGCTCGTCCAGATCGCTCGACTGACTCGTCTGACCCGCCTGCGCCTGGGTCACATGCGTCTGGGTCGACTGCGCCTGGGTTGCCTGCGCCCGGCCTGAGGGAACCGGGGCGGCAACGAAAACAAGAGCCGCGAAGAAAAAGAGTCCCGCGGAGAGCGGCGAGGGCAGGTTGCGACTGGCCCGCGAGATCAACAAGGAGACACTCCTCTGAGGAACACAACAAATCTAGACGAACAAGGCCAGCATCCAACACCGCGCCAACGTACCCTACCGTTTCCCAATCGGGATGTACGGCTGCGGATAGGGCGGGCCGATGTAGTCCGCGCGCGGACGAATCAGCCGGTTGTCGTCCAGTTGCTCGATCACATGCGCGGTCCACCCGGCGATGCGGCTGATGGCGAAGATCGGCGTGAAGAGATCGATCTCCACCCCCAGCGCGGTGTAGGTCGAGGCCGAATAGAAGTCCACGTTGGCGTTCAGTTTCTTCTCCGCGTTCACAAACAGCTCGATCTTGCGCGACATGTCGAACCACTTGGGATTGCCGGCCGAGCGGCCTAGGTCCTCCGACATCCGCCGCAGGTGGGTCGCGCGCGGGTCTTCCGTGCGGTACACGCGGTGGCCGAAGCCGGAGATCTTTTTCTTCTCCTCGAACATCTGTTTCACATACTCCACAGGGTCGGCCCCCGCCTCGTCGATGGCATACAGTATCTTCATCGTCTCCGCGTTGGCTCCGCCATGCAGCGGTCCCTTCAGCGCGCCGATGGCGCCCACGATCGCCGAGTGGATGTCAGAGAACGTGGAAGCAATCACACGCGCCGCAAACGTGCTCGCATTCAACTCGTGGTCAGCTTGCAGGATCAGCGCGACATCCAGCGCGCGGGTCGCAGTCTCGGTGGGGTTCGCCCCATTCAACATGCGCAGAAAGTTTGCCGAGTGCGACAGCGAGCGGTCCGGGTCGATGATCGTCTTGCCCTTGCGGATGCGGTCGAAGATGGCCACGATCATCGCGATCTGCGAGGTCAGTCGGTAACTCTTGCGCACGTTGCTCTCATGCGACGAGTCCTTCTCATCCGGGTCGTAGAGCGACAGCAGGCTCACCGCCGTGCGCAGCACCTCCATCGGCGTGGCATCGGTGGGCACATTGCGCAGAAACTCATAGATTCTCCAGTTCAGCGCGCGCGCAAAAGCCAGCTCCTTGCTGAAGTCGGCGAGCTGCGACGCGGTTGGAAGCACGCCGAACCATAGAAGATAGGTGGTCTCCTCGAAGTTCGAGTGCTCGGCCAGTTGGTGGATGTCGATACCGCGATAGGATAATACGCCCGCGTCTCCGTCGATCCAGCAGATTGACGACTTCGTGGCGATGATGCCTTCAAGACCCTTGATCGGGAGAACTGTGGACATAGGCGACCCTTCGCGAACCGGAATGGAGCATCAGTATGGTTATATCGCAGTGGCGAAACGCTTGTCACGAAGCCGGGCAGGCATCCGCCTTCGCCGCGCCCGGCCCGCCACAAAACGATCGCTCGGCTCCGGCTTGCGAAGATAGATACCCTCCTGCCTCTTTTCTCTCTGCGCCTCGGGCGGCGCTGTCCGGTGAGCTATAGTTCCTTATAGGGGTCTTGCGCGCCCGCGGTGCGATTTTGCTGTGCAACCTTCGGCAGCGCCCCAGCGTCCCATTAGGAAGCATCAGCGAGAGGAAAACATTCATGAGCGATACAGAACCAGTCGTCGTAGCCGAGCGGTCCGCCTCGGGAGCATTTATCGCAGCGATCATCATTGCAGCCCTATTGGGCATAGGCGCGCTGGGTTGGTGCTACAGCCTGCAAAACCGCATCACCGCAGCCGAACAGAGTCTTGCCGCAGCCGACAAGAAGAACGTTGACCTGGCCGACCGCCTTGACGCCACCAATGCCCGCCTGCGCGCCACCGCCGATACCCTCGGCCAGAACGTCGGCGCCACCCAGAAACAGATCGACGCCCGAACTGCGGTCATCATCGCGGCGCAAAAGTCACAGAACGCAGAGACCGCCAAACTGGCGCAGCAACAGCAGGCCGCCGATCAGAAGATCGGCGCCGTCTCCAGCGACGTCGCAAGCGTCAAGACCGATGTCGGCGGAGTCAAGACCGACGTCGCCACCACGCGCAGCGACCTCGACGCCGCCAAGGCCCAGATGCAGAGCATGATGGGAGACGAAGGCAAGATGAGCGGCCTGATCGCCACCAACCACGATCAGCTCGAAGTGCTGAAGCACAAGGGCGACCGCACCTACGTCGAGTTCACCCTGACGAAGGGCGCCAAGCCCACCCTGCTCTCCCCCATCAAGCTGAAACTCGAGAAGGTGGACACCAAGCACGCGCGCTTCAACCTCGTCGTCAGCTCCGATGACCGCGACATCGAGAAGAAGGACAAGACCATCGATGAGCCCGTGCAGTTCTACTCCGGCAAGGACCCCGTCCTCTTCGAACTGGTCGTCAACAGCATCGACAAGAACAAGGTCTCCGGCTATCTCTCCATGCCCAAGACAGCTCAATAGGCAATGCCGGCGCGGCTTTTGTGGCGCAGGCAACGCACCAATGCAGAACGGGGGACGCGATGAGCGTCCCCCGTTCTGCATTTGCCTTTGCGTTGGATTACTTCTTCTTGGCTGGCTTCTTGGCTGCCTTCTTGACGACTTTCTTGGCTGCTTTCTTGGTTGCCATGTGTCTATTCTCCCTATCGATAAGACAACGATGCTGCAAGACCTTAACATGCAGCTAACGAATGTATAGTTTTGATGAAATTCAGTGTCAAGAAAAATCGTTACTTCCGCGAAATTATTTTTGCAACAGGAAACCATCTGGATGCGCTCACTCAAGCGCACGTTCGCGCCATGAATCGCTGCGGCACTCGGAAGCATCGCCCTCGACCGCATCGCGCGCGCGCAAATCGCGTCCCTCCGCGCATCTCCGCGCTCGCTCGCGTGTGTCGAACCCTCCCGCATATGAAATACTCGTAGCCCGTATGATTGTTGGGCGAAACCGCTGCCGGTTGCGCATGAGCTCGACTCTCAAACGCCAGTCCACTCCATCGCGAGGTCGCAACAAATGCAGAGGATGAACTTTCGGCCGCACGCTCTTCTCGCTTGCCTCCTTCTCGCCGCATCGTCCGTTCATGCACAGGATGCGCCCGCCCCCGCATCGCTCCGCTGGATATCCAGCACGCAGTCCGCGCCATGGGAGCAGATGCCGGTTGAACCGGCTTCGTCCTCCGCGCAACCTTCGGCTGCGCAGATTTCCACAGCGCAGACCTCCGCCGCGACAGCCATTCAACTGGACAGCCGCACCGCGTACCAAACCATCGACGGTTTTGGCAGTTGCTTCAACGACCTCGGATGGCAGGCGCTTCAGGCCCTCGACCCGCCCGCGCGCGAACAAGCGCTCCAATCCCTCTTCGCTCCCAGCGGCGCCAACTTCACCCTCGGCCGCGCGCCCATCGGCGCCAACGACTTCGCCCTCGGCTGGTACTCCTACGACGAGACCCCCAACGACTTCGCGCTCACTCACTTCTCCATCGACCACGACCGCCAGACCCTCATTCCCTTCATCCGCGCCGCCATGCGCTATCAGCCCACGCTCGCCATCTGGGCCGTCCCCTGGTCGCCGCCCACATGGATGAAGACCAACGGAGCCTACAAGGGCGGCGAGATGAAGGACGATCCGCAGGTCCTCGCCAGCTACGCGCTTTATTTTTCGAAGTATATCCAGGCCTATCGCGCCGAAGGCATCCATCTCTTCGCCGTCATGCCGCAGAACGAGCCGCGCTACAACAACAACGTCTACCCGCAGGCCGCGTGGTCCGGCGCGCTCATGGACCGCTTCCTGCGCGACTACCTCATCCCCCGCCTCCAGCAGGACAAGCTCTCCATCCAGCTCTGGCAGGGAACCATCGTCAACGAGAACATCGCCGACTACATCCTCCCCGTCCTCGACGATCCCCGCACCGCGCCCTCCATCACCGGCGTCGCCTACCAGTACGGAGGCCAACAGGCCCTCGCCACCACGCACCAGCGCTACCCCGGCATCAAACTCATGCAGTCCGAGACCGAGTGCTACAACGGCGACAACCTCTGGCAGCAGGGCCTCATCACCTTCCGCAAGATCATCGACGACACTAGCCACTTCGCCGGCAGCTACTTCTTCTGGAACACCGTGCTCAACGACGAGGAGACGAGTTCGTGGGGCTGGCGACAGAACAGCCTGCTCACCGTCGATCGCAGCACGAAGCAGGTCCGCTACAACCCCGAGTTCTACGCGATGAAGCACTTCTCCGCCAGCGTTCTACCCGGCGCGCGCCGCATCGCCGTCTCCGGTGGCCCCTTCCCGCAGATCGTCGCCTTCGCCAACCCCAACGGCAGCCATGTCCTCGAATTCGAGAACGACTCCGAGCAATCGCTGGACGCAACCCTACAGACGGGCGGCAAGCTCTACCTCCTCCACGTCCCCGCAAAGTCCATGAACACCGTCACCCTCGCCGCGCAGGCCATCTCGCAACCCTGAATCCCGGCAGACGTCCTTAGCGCATGGTAGAGGGTTAGCTTGAGTGCCCGGTAGAGGATCAGCTTGCATCTGTTTTGAAGGGGACGGGCTTCAGCCCGTCCGTAAGGCGTGTCAAGCCCCTCAACCCTCCAAATCTCCCGCAACCCAAGCAAATTCATCCACTTAACCACAAAAAATACTTGGCATAGTAGTTATGCTCCATCCCGTATAATGGAAGCAGTAGAACAAATCGGCATAGGGGGGAGAGT
>PLOU01000092.1 GCA_003142235.1 Granulicella sp. | reverse complement strand
TTAGTCCCGCCGCAAGCCGCCTATTTCCAATGCGGCTTTAGCCGCCGAGGGAATCTCGAACACTTATGCAGGCCTTCTCTAAAGCAGAGACGCTCTGGCGCGCCATCCCCGCACCGCAACCTCGGCATCATACGATGTAGCCAGACCATCGCCACTACGGTCGGGACATAAGGAGAGACCACCCATGAGCACCATGACCACCAAAGACGGCACCCAGATCTACTACAAGGACTGGGGCACAGGCCAACCCGTCGTCTTCAGCCACGGCTGGCCGCTCAGCTCCGACGCCTTCGAGGACCAGATGCTCTTCCTCGCCTCGCGCGGCTATCGATGCATCGCCCACGACCGCCGCGGCCACGGCCGCTCCAGCCAACCCTGGCAGGGCAACGACATGGACACCTTCGCCGACGACCTGGCCCAGCTCATTGACCTCCTCGATCTCAAGGACGCCGTCCTCGTCGGCCACTCCATGGGCGGCGGCGAAGTCGCCCGCACCATCGGCCGCCACGGCACCAGCCGCGTCGCCAAGGCCGTCCTCATCGGCGCAGTGCCGCCGCTGATGCTCAAGACCGCAGCCAACCCCGGCGGCCTGCCCATCGAGGTCTTCGACCAGATCCGCGCCTCCATCCTCGCCGACCGCTCCCAGTTCTTCAAGGATGTCAGCGCACCCTTTTTCGGAGTTGACCAGCCCGGCAGTAAAGTCTCTCAGGGCCTGCGCGACAGCTTCTGGCGCCAGGGAATGACCGCCAGCCTCAAGGCCGTCTTCGACAGCGTCCAGGCCTTCTCCGAGACCGACTTCACTGAAGACCTCAAAAAGTTCAACGTCCCCACCCTCATCCTGCACGGCGACGCCGACCAGATGGTCCCCATCGCCGCCTCCGCGCTCGCCACCGCAAAGCTCATTCCCGCCGCCACGCTCAAGATCTACCCCGGCGCATCCCACGGCCTCTGTTCCACCCACAAAGACCAAATCAACGCCGACCTCCTCGCCTTTCTCCAACAATAGAGTGGGATTTGGCAATCGAGCAGGATTAGGAATAGAGCGGAATTACGCCCGGTACACCACGCGCCCCTCGCACACCGTCGCCCGTACGCGCCCCAGCATCGCCGCGCCATCGAACGGCGTGTTCTTCGACTTCGAGCGCGACTCGCTCGCCGCGAACTTCCACTCCGCCGCCGCGTCGAATACAACCACATCTGCGTGGCTCCCCACGCGCAGATTCCCACGCTCCTTCAGCCCAATCACCTCCGCCGGCCGCGTGCTCATCAGCGAGATCACCCGCGCCAACTCCATCCCATGCTCGCGATGCAGCACGCGCAACGCCAGCCCCAGCGCAGTCTCCAGGCCCGTAATACCATTCGCCGCGCGCTCGAACTCCACCTCTTTCTCCCACGAGGCGTGCGGCGCGTGGTCGGTGGCAATGCAGTCCACCGTGCCGTCCAACAGCGCCTCCACAACGGCGCGCCGGTCCGCCTCCGCCCTCAGCGGCGGATTCATCTTCGCATTGGTGTCGTAGTCGCCGATGGCCTCTTCCGTTAGCGTGAAGTGGTGCGGCGTGGCCTCGCAGGTCACATGCAGCCCCTCCGCCTTCGCGCGCTGTATTGCGTGCAACGCACGGGATGTCGACACATGCTGCACATGCAGATGCGGCCTCACCCGGTCCGCCGCTTCGATCTCCCGCAGAAGCCGCAGGTCGCGTTCGACGATGCGCGCCTCCGCCTCCACCGGCATTCCGCGCAGCCCCAGCCGGAAGGCCACCCGCCCCGCATTCATGCTGCACCCGGTCGTCAGCCGCGTGTCCTCCGCGTGCTGCGACACTGGCACGCCAAGCCCCGCCGCCGCCACCAGCGCCGCCCGCATGACTTCGTCCTCCAACACCGGCTTGCCGTCGTCCGTGAACCCGACGGCCCCCGCTTTCACCAGTTCGTGGAAGTCCGTAATCTCGCTGCCCAGGCTGCCAAAGGTTGCCGCCGGCATCGCCAGCAGCTTCACCACCGGCCCGCGCGCCGCGTCCATCATCCACCGCAGGCTCTTCACCGAATCGTTCACCGGAGTCGTATTTGGCATCGCCACCACGGTGGTAAATCCGCCTGCCGCCGCCGCCGCCGTTCCCGTCGCAATCGTCTCCTTGTGCGTCTGCCCCGGCTCGCGCAGATGCACATGGATATCGATCAGCCCCGGCGCAACCACGCATCCCGCCGCATCGATCCGCTCCGCAACCGCAACGTCCGCCAGCGCGCCCGGCAGCTCCACCGCCGCAACCCGCCCATCGCGCAGCAGCACGTCGCGCGGCCCGTCGGTCCCGCTCGCCGGATCGACCACGCGCCCGCCAAGAATCAGAAGTTCACTCATTGTCCTGGCCTTTAATCCCGAAATAAAATCGGTGCCCGTCGGTGTAAATCGGTGTTAAGCCTTTGCTCATGCCTTCCCCCCGAGCGCCCGCACCAGCAGCGCACGCCGTATCGCGAGTCCCTGGCTCACCTGATCCTCAATCGCCGACTGCGGCCCATCCGCCACCTCGCCGGTAATCTCCAGCCCGCGAATGATCGGCCCAGGATGCATCACGATCGTCTTCGCAGACACAGTCTTCAGCCTCTCCGCGCTCAGTTGGTACCGCGCGATAAACTCCGCCAGGTCCAGGTCGAAGCCCGCCAGCCGCTCCTTTTGAATGCGCAGCATCATCACCACGTCCGCTCGCCGCAGCGCGCGATCGAAGTCCCGCTCAATCTCAACCCCGGCACCGATCCCCAGCGCACTCTCCGGCAGCAACTCCGGCGGCCCGCACAGCACCACGCGCGCGCCCAGCCGCGGCAGCAGCATCGCATTCGACCGCGCCACGCGGCTGTGCAGGATGTCTCCCGTAATCACCACCGTGATGCCATCCAGCGTCTTCGCGTCCACCGTACTTGCGTCGCGCCCAAGCCGCAGCAGGATCGTCCGCAGGTCCAGCAGCGCCTGCGACGGATGCTGATGCATCCCATCGCCCGCGTTCAGCACCGGCAGCCCGGTCACCCGCGCCAGCAGAAACGCCGCGCCCGACGATGGATGCCGCAGAATGATCGCCTCCGCGCCCAGAGCGCGCAGCGTCAGCCCGGTGTCCTTCAGGCTCTCGCCCTTCTCGATCGACGAAGACTTGTCGCTGACCAGCGTGGTGGTCGCGCCCAGCGACTTGGCCGCCAGCTCGAACGAGGTCCGCGTCCGCGTGCTCGACTCGTAGAACAGCAGCGCAACCGTCCGCCCCAGCAGCACGCGCGCCCGCTCGGCCGCATCCATCCGCTCCAGCCGCGCAGTCATCGCCAGAATCCCGGCCACGTCCGCGACCGACAGATGCTCCACCGTCAGCAGCGATCCCGCCGCAACCGCCGAACTGTCTGCCGGCGTTACAGAGAGCAGGCCCACCCCGGCCCCCTTCGTCGCAGCTCTCTTCGCCCGCTCGGTCACGCGCTTCTGCCTCAGTCCACCAACTCGACCAGCAGCACCTGCTCCTGCCCGTCGATCTCGTTCAACTTCACTTCGATGATCTCGCGCCGCGAGGTCGGCACCGTGCGCCCGGTATAGGTCGCCTGGATCGGCAGCTCGCGGTGTCCGCGGTCGATCAGTACCAGCAGTTGCACGCTCTTCGGCCGTCCGTGGTCGAACAGCGCATCCATCGCCGCCCGCACCGTGCGCCCGGTGTACAGCACATCGTCCGTCAGAACGATGTCGCGCCCGTTCACGTCGAAGCCGATCTCGCCCGGCACCACCGTAGGCCGCAGCCCGGTCGTCGTCAGGTCGTCGCGGTAGAGGTTGATGTCCAGCACGCCCGTATCCACCGGCCGCTTCTCGATGCCGGCGATCAGCTTGCCCAGCCGTTCGGCCAGCGGCACGCCGCGCCGCTTGATGCCGATCAGCCCCAGGTTCGCGCTGCCGTCGTTCTTCTCGACGATCTCGTGCGCCAGCCGAACCAGTGTCCGCTCAATCTCCGACGCCGACATCAGCCGGCCCTTCTCGCGCAGCCTCGACTTCTCTGGCGCGGTCCCTGTAGTCGCTTCCGTAGATTCGCTCATAGTCTGTTTGCGGCGTTCGCTCCGCCGAAAATGATGATAGCAGCCCCTACCCCGTTTGCGCCGCAAACCGCCGCATCGCTGGGAATCCTTCCCCAGACACTGTGGAAATCCCGCAACTCGCCGCATTGCCGACGTGTGCGACCGCCGGATCGGAGGACCAAGCGCCGGATGGGAGGACTGGACCCGGGCGATTCGAGAGAATCGCGCTCAGGCAGCGGTCTGTTTCTGCGACTTACCCGGACTGAGGCAACCCCGCTCCGCAAGAAAGGCGGAGCAGAGATGAGATACGTCCTGCTCGACGGACCGCGCCGCCTTCTTCAGGTGGGTGCCATACGAGAGACATGCCATGGGCGCCGGATCGCTGTTCGCGCCATTGCTTCGCATCTTCGGTTCGGAAACTGACTGGTCTTCCATATTGCCTCCTCTCGTTGGTTTCAGCGCCAGGGGACCGATCCAGGGAAGAACAGGACCCCCTCGCGCAATTCAGCTTGCCAGGCCGCCCCGCATGCGGAATGCCACGGAAAACGGCTCGTCGATCGACACAAAGTTAGATGCTCGTTCGCCGGAGGGCATCGTGTCTGGCCGCGGCCTCATCATGCGAGAGATGAGCCGCAGATTGGCCTCGGGATGCGGCGGTGGCACGCGATGGATGACACTCCCGTCTCGCACTGAAACGGTACCCGTCGGGTCGAGATACAACTCGTACTCACAGGCGCACGCGGGACAGAGCCAGAAGAACTCTGTGTTGGCGGACCGCCGCTCAAGCGCATACAGATCGCCCCCATTGAGCAGCTTGAACTCTTCGCGGCAGCTTGAGTTGACACACCGTTTAACCATAATAGGCCATCCGAAAGTTGGATTTAGAGCAGCAACACCATTCGATCTGCGACAAATTCCGCATCCCGTTGGGGGATCTTTGAACTGGTTTCTTCCCATGACGTCAGCCGGAGACGCAAGAAGACACATTCTGGGATTCCAGAATAGATCGCTCAGGTTGCCCGGGGTTGCATGGCCCGCGCAAATTATTTTTCAATTAATGGAACCGCCCTCAAACCGCCGGCCCGCGCCGCATCCGCAGTTGCCCCAGCAGCCCCGCAAACGCCCCGCCCAGAGTCGACATCACCACCAGCCCCGCCGAAAGGAACGCGAAGCCAGCCAGAATCATTCCGCCGCGAAACTCCGGCGACCCCAGAAGCCCCATCATCTCCGCCGGCACCGGCGTCGAGGACTGCTGGATCGCCTTCTGCACCTGCGCCGTCATCTGCGCGTCGAAGCCGCCCATCGCGTGCAGCCCGAAGCGCGCCACCAACCCCGCTCCGGCCATCGCAGTCCCCACCTCCAGCGCCAGGCACACGCCAACCACTACCCCGATGCGCGCCCCCACCCGCACATCCATCCACGCCGCCGGCCGCCGCCTCTGGTAGAACCCCAGCGTTATCAGCGACGCGCTCATAATCCACAGAAAGCTCACCGACGACAGTATGTCCACCCGGATCGCCCCCACGCTCAGCAGCGCCCCCACCCCGGCGACCGCCGCCGCGCAGCGGATCGCCGTCTTCCACTCCACCTTTCGCGCACCCGCGGCAGGCAGCGCGCCTGTGCTCGCCGCGCCCTCCGCGCCTTCCACCGGCTCCCCGCCCGTCTC
This sequence comes from Granulicella sp., assembly GCA_003142235.1. Taxonomy (GTDB): domain Bacteria; phylum Acidobacteriota; class Terriglobia; order Terriglobales; family Acidobacteriaceae; genus Edaphobacter. Next base: position 1,819 of record PLOU01000092.1, on the reverse strand, counting down.
CACCGATTGGTTCTCCAGCGAAAGGCTCAGCTGCGGCGCACCGCACTGGGGGCAGAACGGCGACTCCCCGCTCCTCTCCGGCAACTCCCCCCCGCAGCGATGGCAGAACTCTGGCATATCTACGAAGCTACCCCACCCCACCCCCCTCGGCAAGCCGGCGAGGCTGAGTGCAAGCTCGACCCCTACTGCCGGTCCTGGTTGTCCCCATCGTCCGAAGACGCGTTGCCCGGCAGGTCCAGCGCCACCAGCCCAATCTTCGTCCCGCCGCCCTGGGCGTCGATCTCCACAATGTGCTGGTGCTGGTTCGACCCCGCCTTCAACTCCAGCTCGTCCTTGCTCGAGTGGTCGTCCACCGTGTAGTTGTTCTGCTTGTTGTTGTCGCAGGTCAGTCCCTCGTGCGTCCTCGCCGGCGTGCCCACGGCATGGTTGTCGCGGCACGCGATCACGTCGCCAAACCGCCTCAGCCCCGCGCGATAGAACGCCTCCACCTTCTGCGGCGAGTCGCCCGTCTGGTAGCTCACCGCCTTCACCCGCAGTTGGAAGCCGCCGAAGCTCATATTCACGTCCGCCGCGCCGTCTTCCTTGTCCTTCTTCAGCAGTTGTGCCCCGGGATACGCCGGCAGTCCCAGGCCTTCCGTTGTCACCGCGTCGTTGGTCTTCACCTGCATCCCGCCGAACGGAGTGGAGATCTTCACATTGTCGCTGTCTCCGTGCTTGTCCGACTCCACACGGCATCCCGCCAGCAGTGCCGCCGCCAATCCTGCCGCCGCCACTCCCGCAACCCTCAGTCCCTGCTTCGTCCGCATCTTGCTGCCTCCGCCCGGTCCCATTCCGCGTGCATCGTCTTCCACGCAACATAATACGCAACCAGCCTGCCACAGGTTCCCCGCAGCGTTTTCTCCTGCCCCAGAAGCGAAACGGCCACGCGATGGAGCGCGTGGCCGTGAACGAATGGGAGTGGACCGCCCGGAGTGTTTACACCAGCACGCTTTGTCCCACAGTCAGCGATTCGGGCTTTGCGGCCAGGTAGCGGTCGATCGCCGCGGCGGCCTTGCGGCCCTCCGCGATCGCCCATACCACCAGCGACTGGCCGCGCCGCATGTCGCCCGCGGCGAAGACGCCCTCCACCGAGGTCGCATAGTTTTCGTCCGTGGCCACGTTGCCGCGCGGGTCCAGCTTCAGCCCCAACTGCTCGATCATCCCCGAGCGCACTGGCCCCAGGAAGCCCAGCGCCAGCAGCACCAGATCGGCCTCCAGCGTGAACTCCGAGCCCGCAACCGCCGTAAAACTCGGCGGCGGCCCCACGCGCACGGCGTGCAGATGCGTGACGCGGCCCTCGGCGTTGCCGGTGAACTTTACGCTGTTGATGCCCCAGTCGCGGATTCCNNCCCTCTTCGTGGCTGCTCTCGGTGCGCAACTGTAGCGGCCACATCGGCCACGGGGTGGATGGGGCGCGCTCACCGGGAGGCAGATCGGGCGGTTTAGGCATGATCTCGAACTGGTGAACGCTCTTGGCGTGCTGGCGCAGGCTGGTGCCCAGGCAGTCGGCCCCGGTGTCTCCTCCGCCCAGAATGATGACGCGCTTGCCCGTGGCGAGGATGTCCAGCGAAGCGTCCAGCAGATCGCCCTCGCAGCGCCGGTTCTGCTGCGGCAGGAACTCCATCGCAAAATGAATCCCCGTCAACTCGCGGCCCGGGATCGCCAGATCGCGCGACCGCTCGCTTCCGCCCGCCAGCAGGATTGCGTCGTACTCGTCGCGCAGCGTCTGCACATCGACATTGACCCCCACATGCGCATTGGGCACAAACGTCACTCCCTC
>PLOU01000053.1 GCA_003142235.1 Granulicella sp. | reverse complement strand
TCGAGCGTGCCGTGGGTGTTCTGCTTGCCGACCGTGCCCGCGATGATGAGCTGGTAGTCCATCTTCACGCCCTTATTGAAAAAATGTTTGGGGAGGTTGGAGCAGTGGAAGCAGACGGCCTTGTCGGGGTCCGTGCCGTAGTTGTTGTTCCAGTCGAGGATGGCGGAGGGCGTCTGGCTGGCCAGCGCGAGCGCGTGCATGGAGAGCGTGCCGAGGACATCGACCTCGCAGGCCGAGGCGGAGAGGTTCTCGCTCATCATGGACATGACGGTGCAGGGGACGATGCCGAGGAACTCCTCGATGCTGGTCCAACACTGGACGGCGGAGATGTCGAGCGCGTTGGCCTTCATCCATGCGTCGATGACCGCGCCGAGCTTGGCCATCTTGAGCAGGGCGGCTTCGGGCGTTTCGCCGACGGGGATGTATTTTTTTATCGCCGCGAGCTTGAGTTGCGCCGCGTCGTCGGTGTCCTTCATGCGACCGATGCGGCCGATGACTTCGCTGAGGTCGAGGGTTTCGACGGTGATGCCGCTGCGCTCCAGCAATTTCTCCGAGTAGCGGACGGTGTTGAATGCCGTGGGGCGCGCGCCGATGGCTCCGATGCGCAGGTTCTTCAGGCCGCGAACGACGCGGCAGACGGCGGCGAACCAGGCGAGGTCGGCGGCGAACTCGGCGGAGCCGGGGGCCTCGGTGTGCAGCGTGGTGAGCGAGAAGGGGATGCCGTACTGGGTGAGGTTGTTGCAGATGGACATCTTGCCGCAGAAGCTGTCGCGGCGATGGGCGATGGACATTTTGGCGGGCGCGTCGGGCGTGGCCTGGATGAGCACGGGGACGCGCAGGTCGGCCAGGCGGATGGCGTCGGCAAGGCCGCGCTCTTCGCCGAAGTTGGGCAGGGTGATGATGAGGCCGTCGATCTCCGCGGCGTGGGATTTGAAGAGGGCGGCGCACTTTTTCGCGTCTTCGTACGTCTCGACCGCACCGTGGGCGGTGACTTCGGGGGTGAGCACGATGGGCTTGATGCCGGCGGCTTCGAGGGCGGCGATGATTTCTACGCGGCCCGATGTGGCGAGATGCGAGGGGAAGAATCCGCGGTTGCCTACGAGGACTCCCATGGTCATTTGCTTGGACATTATTACTCCTTGGTATGTGGGGCGATCGGAAAAAGGCTTAACACCGATTGTCACCGATGGAACCGATAAAGGCGAAAGACGTATTAAAGAGAAAAACAAATGATTCGATTAATGATTTCATTGTTACTTGATGTATTAATCCTTATTTAAATTGGTGATTCATTGGTGTGTGTCGGTGTTAGGATTTTAGCCTTTGCCGGGGCGGAAGCGGATGGTGTAGAAGAGGCCGAAGGCGGTCATGAGGAGGCCCCACCAGAAGGCGGGGTGAAGATTGGCGAGGACGGTCGAGCCGGGATGCCAGAACTCGTAGATGCCCTGGCCGAAGATGATGAGGCCGCTGGCGAGCATGAGGACGCCGACGAAGAACCAGATGGAGAGCGATTGCTCGGTGCTGGGATCGACGGGATGAGGGATGGTCATTGGGTGCTCCTTGGGTGCGTGGTGCGAGAACGAGCAAAGACGAAATGCGGGGATTCTTCGCTGCGCTCAGAATGACAACTTCAAAGGTACAAAGACGAAATACAGAGATTCTGGCTTCGCCAGAATGACGACTTCTAAGCTGGTTACCAGAGCCAGAGGTTGAGGATGAAGAGGACGGTGGCGACGACGATGGCCCAGAAGATGGGCTTCTCGAAGATGTTGCGAGAGCCGTCGTGGGGAATGATGGTTGAGCCGTAGACCAGGCCGGTGAGCTGCGCCTCCGGCGTGGGCTTGGTGCAGTAGCTGACGACGACGGTGACAGCGACGCAGATGAGCCATGCCCAGGCCGCGCGGTAGAGGTTGGCGGCCATGGCCTGCACACGCAGGATGGTGTCCGCCGAGGCGTGGGGCTGCAGGATCATGAAGCGGATGTTGGCTTTGTTGAGCCGCACCATCTCCCACATGGCGACGGAGGCAACGGTGCCGGAGAGCAGTCCCCAGAAGCCGCCGGCCTTGGTGGCGCGCTTCCACAACATGCCCAGGATGACGGTGCCGAAGAGCGGCGCGATGAAGAAGCTGAAGAGCTCCTGCACATAGTCCATGATGCTAGCCGAGCTCATGACGAGGTACGCGGTGCCGACCGAGACGGCCATGCCGATGAGGGTGGACCAGCGGCCCATCAGGACGTAGTGCGAGTCGGAGGCCTTGCGGTTGATGTATGCGCCGTAGATGTCGTAGGTCCAGACGGTGGAGAAGGCGCTGACGTTGCCCGCCATTCCGGACATGAAGCCGGCGATGAGCGCGGTGATGCCGAGGCCGAGCAGGCCGGGACCGAGGTAGCGCACCATCATCAGCGGAAGGACCTGGTTGAAGCTGTGCGCTCCGTGGTGGAGGACCATGTCGCTGCCGTCGGGGTAGAGCTGGATGAGATGGCCGGAGGGGTCCTTCAGCAGCACCAGCGCGAGCAGGCCGGGCAAGATGACGAAGAAGGGCACAAACATCTTGAAGGCGGAGCCGATGATGGGAGCGAGGCGCGCGGAGCGGAGGCTGTTGGCGGAGAGAACGCGCTGGACGACGAGGAAGTCGGTGGTCCAGTAGCCGAAGCTGATGACCCAGCCGAGGCCGAAGACGATTCCGGTCCAGTGGACTCCCATGGGGTTTGCGGCGAAGCTGCCGGTGGTGGCCCAGAGGTGGGTATAGTCGGCGCCGGCGCGCGCGGTGATCTGTGCCATGAGATTGCGCCAGCCGCCGGCCTCGATGAGTCCGAGGATGGGGATGAGCATGGCTCCCGCCCAGATGAGGACGAACTGNNGCGTACATGTTGACGCCGGACATAAGGATGGTCATAAAGGCGAAGCAGACGCCGGAGAGGCCGCGCGCGCCTTCGCCAAAGCGCAGTTGCAGGTAGCCGGGGACGGAGTGCGTCTTGGAGATGTAGTAGAAGGGCATCATCACGATGCCGAGGAAGAGCATGGCGGGAATTGCGCCGATCCAGTACCAGTGGGTGGCGAGGATTCCGTATTGATAGGCCGCGCCGGCCCAGCCCATGAGTTCGAGCGAGCCGAGGTTGGCGGAGACGAAGCTGAGGCCGGCGATCCAGGCCGTCATCTCGCGCCCGGCCAGGAAGAACTGCTCGCTGGTGTTGGCCGACTTCTTCACATAGAAGCCGATGAAGAGCACCATTGCGAAGTAAAGCAGGAGGATGGCGATGTCGACCGGCGCGAGGCGGATCAAATGCGCGGCGGTGAGCAGCATCATGGCGGGGATCGGGGCGGCGGGCATAAAGACGGCAGGCATGGGGATTTATTCGTCCATTCTATCGGTGGTATCGGTGTTGTCTGGCCGCTCTGTGCGATTCCGTGAGCGATTGTGCGGACGTAGGAAAATATACGCGACTTCGGCGCGTAGTTGCCATTCGATACCACAAGGGGATTTGTGACGCTCGTACATCTCGCAGGGAAGATGGGGAATCTACTCCTATAGAGCCTGCTGGAACGAGGCGGAGGGACGAATGATGAAGAGGATTGAGATGGCACGAATTTTGCTTGCCGCGGGGCTTGGCCTCGGGCTGGGATGTGGCGTTGCGCTGGGCCAGGGTGCGGGCCAGGATATGAAGAACGCCGGCAACGAAACCAAGGCAGCGGCGGTGGATACGGGACACGCGACCGATAAGACGACCAGGAAGGTCGTCCACAAGACATCGCACGAGACAAAGAAGGTGGTTCGCAAGACGGGCGATCGAACGACCATTGCCGCGAAGGACACGGCGCACCGCACCACGATCGTGGCCAAGGACACGGCCCACGGCACCGAGAAGGTTGGGGATAAGATTGCGGGCAAGCCGGGGCCGCGGTAGACTTCGTCGATCGCACGTGTTTACGGATGCGAATCGAACAAGGGAGCGTGTGCTTCTGCAAGAGCGCACTCACCGGGCCGCGTCAACAGGCTGCGGTAAAAGGCACGGCTAAACCCAAAAGCGTACCTCAGCGGCTAAAGCCGCGTTGTATATAAGCGGTTTACGGTGGGACTGAAGTCCCGCCCTTTCAAGACGGGGCTGTCAAAAACAGGGACTTTCAAAACGGGGACTGATTCAGAGATTTCCTAGAAGATAGGGACGATCAGCAGCGCGGTCTCGTTTCCATTTGCCTGTGTGGCGATGACCCGCACGTGCACGCCTTTGTTGTAATCGAACTTGAAGCCGGTCATCACTCCGTTCTCTGTGTCGGCCACCGTTTTGGCATCAAGTTGGAAGATCTCATCGCCGCCGGTACTGTTCCTGAGGACCAGCAGGTGTTCGTGGCGGCTGAGCCTGACGACGGTCCCGGTGCTATTCAGCAGCGGCCCGGTGCCGAGGTCGTGCAAGGCGACGATGGTGCGCACGTCCCCTACGCCGCAGTAGTAGACGATGACATGGGTATCCCTGGTTGTGAACTTGTCCGCGGCGATTGCATCGGCGCTGACAGCCTTGTCGAAGTCAATGGAGACGCCGGTCTTGGTGAGCCATTCGAAGTGTCCCGAGGAGCCGTCGTCGGTGTCGATCTCGGTCATCTGAATCTTGGGATGGATCGTCCTGACCGTTCCGGACAGAGCGTGGATCCTCTGCTGGGCGATGGCGATGGAAGGCACCAGTGAAAGACAGATTGCGAATGTTACAGCTCTCGACAGCAGCTTCATGATGGATTTGCTCTCCTTCATTCCCCGATGCAGATCGTACGGCAGGCCCCATCGAGGGCCATGCTTCGGAACCAATTCTATATCCGTGCGCACAGGTGCGGCTCGTGAAGATTCCCTCAGCGGCTAAAGCCGCAATAAAGAGGGGCCGCTCATGGCGGGACTAAGAGCTTATCCGTAAAT
>PLOU01000072.1 GCA_003142235.1 Granulicella sp. | reverse complement strand
CATCTTGTATTGGACAAGAGTCTCGCATCACAGCGTTCGCTGCAAACCTGTAAACTTAAATTAACCCCATGATCTCAGTCTCCAATGTCACCATGCGCTACGGCGCGAAGGTCCTCTTCGAGGATGTCTCGGTCACCTTCACCACTGGCCGCCGCTACGGCCTCACCGGCCCCAACGGCTCGGGCAAAACCACCTTCATGAAGGTCCTCTCCGGCGAGCTCGACCCGCAGAAAGGCGACGTCGTCCGTCCGCGCAAGCTCGGCGTCCTCTCGCAGGACCAGTTCGCCTTCGACGCCTACCGCGTCATCGACACCGTCATCATGGGCAACAAGCCGCTCTGGGCCGCTCTCGAGGAGCGCGAGCAAATCTACAACAAGCACGAGATGACCGACGCCGACGGCAGCCGTCTCGGCGAGCTCGAGGGCATCGTCGGCGAAGAGGACGGCTACGAGGCCGAGGCCAACGCCGCAATCCTCCTGCAAGGTCTCGACATCTCAGACGCGATGCACGACCGCAAGATGTCCGAGCTGCAGGGCGGCCAGAAGGTCCGCGTCCTGCTCGCCCAGGCCCTCTTCGGCGAGCCCCAGGCGCTGCTCCTCGACGAGCCGACCAACTACCTCGACCTCGACTCCATCCTCTGGCTACAGGACTTCCTCGTCCGCTACAACGGCACCCTCATCACCATCTCCCACGACCGCCACTTCCTCAACTCCGTCTGCACCCACATCGCCGACATCGACTACGAGACCATCATCCTCTACAACGGCGGATACGACGACATGGTCGAGCAGAAGACCGCCATCCGCTCGCGCATCGAGAGCCAGAACCAGCAGCGCGAGAAAAAAATCGCCCAGCTCAACGAGTTCATCGCCCGCTTCTCCGGCGGCACGCGCTCCAGCCAGGTCACCTCGCGCAAGAAAGAGGTCGATCGCCTCGCCGTCACCGAACTCGCCCGCTCCAACATCCAGCGTCCCTACATCCGCTTCGAGCAGGCGCGTCCCTCCGGCAAGCACGTCCTCGAGTTTGAAGATGTCTGCAAAGCCTATCCGCAGCAGGACGGCCCGCCGCTCGAAGTCATCCGCAGCTTCTCCGCCTCACTCATGCGCGGCGACAAGATCGCACTCGTGGGCCGCAACGGCCAGGGCAAATCGACCCTGCTCAAGGCCCTGCTAGCCAACGCGCCCGGCGTCGACGAGGCCGATCTCTCCATCGACTCAGGCGCCGTCAAGTGGGGCCACGAGGCGCAGATCGGCTACTTCGCGCAGGACTTCATGTCCTCCATCCAGATGGGAATGACCGTCAACGACTGGCTGCACCAGTTCGACGAGGACGCCACCAAGGAGGATATTCGCGGCATCCTCGGCCGCATGCTCTTCCGCGGCGAGGAGGGCATGAAGATGACGGATGCGCTCTCCGGCGGCGAATCCGCCCGCCTCCTCTTCTGCAAGCTCATGCTGCAAAAGCCCAACGTCCTCGTCCTCGACGAGCCCTCCAACCACCTCGACCTCGAAGCCAGCAACGCGCTCAACCTCGCCCTGCAAAAGTACGAGGGCACCGTCCTGCTCGTCACCCACGACCTCGACCTCATCGACGAGGTCGCCACCCGCATCTGGCACTTCGAGGGCGGCCCATCCGCCTTCCGCATCCACGACTTCAAAGGCCCCTATGCCGAATACCAGCTCCAGATGGCCGCCGCGAAGTAGTGTGTCAGTTTGAAGTGAATGATTGAAGTATTCGATAACGTGACTTTTTAGGCAGTTATGCAGCTGCCCGAAGCCCGTGCGTGATTCAGCGAATCTCTCGATACTTCAAGCGATCTGCGGCTGCCCGTTCACAATCACATTCTCGAACTTGAGATCTTTGACGCCGGTCGCCGCGAGCTTGTCCCGTTTCAACACTACGTCGAGGTCCTTGAAGAGAATTTCGCTGATCTCCGTTTGACCGGGGTTTGGCCTGATGGTGCCGAACGCTGTGTAACTACCCTTGATGCCGATGAAGTTCAGGTTGCGCACCACGGACTGCGGTGGCGTTGCGCCCTGTAGATTCACAAACTGCGACCATGGCTGCATCGCGACGATCGCGAGGGCCGTGCCTTCCGTGGTGATGTTGCGGAATGTGATGTCCTCGTAAAGCTGCGGCGTGTCCGGCCGCAGCTTCACGGTCGCGATCTCGACATTGCCGGTGATCCTGCAATTCTCCACCACCACATCGCGAACGATCGTGGCCTCGCTGCCCAGCGTCAGAACGCCGTTGCCGCGCTTGTAGACGCAATTGCGGATGCGGATGTGCTCCACCGGCGGACTGTCCTTGTCCTGCATTGCCTGGGGGCCCTTGGAGCCTTTGCAGGCAATGCAATCGTCAGTTACGGAGAAATAGCAGCCGTCGATCGTGACGTTCCGGGAACTGTCCACGTCGATTCCATCGGTGCTGGGCGCCTGCCTGTAGTCGTCCGGCACCTGGAAACGTGTCTTGCTTACGGTTACCCCGTCGCAGTTGTAGAGATGGAGATTCCAGAACTGCGAATCCTTGAACGTAATGCCATCGACCTTTACGTTGCGCGAACTTTCAATCACAGCCAGGCGAGCACGCGGGATACCTACATTCGGAAAGTTCCTGCCCTCCGGCGACGAGTTGCGCATCTTCCAGTACAAGTCCCATACCGGCTGGCCCGCTCCATCCAGCGTCCCCTCGCCGGTCAGCTGGAAGCCATCGCAGTTCTTCGCGTTGATCAGCGCCGGATTGAATTTCTCCTCAAAGTGGCCTTCGATCCGGGTGCGCTGGGCGGGAAAATTCGCCAAGTCTGTCGAGCACTGTAGCACCGCGCCTGCCAGGAGGTGAAGATTCACCTTCGGCTTGAAGAACAGGGCGCCGCTGACGAACGTGCCCTGCGGGATCACGACCGTTCCTCCGCGGCGCGATGCAAGATGATCGATAGCCGACTGGATGGCCTTGGTGTTTAACGTGGCACCGTCAGCCCGTGCGCCGAATTTCGTAATCATGGCTTCCTCGGAAGCCTCTGCATCGGCTATCCACGCAGACCCCAGGAAGGGAGCTGCAAGAAACAACGACATAAACCGGCGGCGTGCAATCGGATGAATGGACACAAATCTCCTCGGTGCGACAGATAAAGATGCTACAGCAAGGCGCTTGCAGATGCAGTCGAGCTGGCCGATGAATTATAGTCCACGTTACCGCAGGCGAGCCGCTTTCGGGAATGTAGTGCATGCAAAACGGTGTTTTCTCCAACTTCGCTTGCCCCGGACTTCAAACTGACCCACTACCCTCCTCCGCGAAATAAGCCCGCAAACCCCCTGATGCTATACTTCTGCCTATACGCAACCTTCAGACGAGGCTTGCAATCCAACCCTTCAGAAACATGGCGGCCCGGCAGGCACGCTGTGGAGGTACCTTATTCCCCCGATCGATAAGCGTTCCGCAAAGTCCTTCATCCGCACCAACGAACGGATCCGCGCCCGCGAGATTCGCGTCATCGACGAGAACGGCGAGCAGCTCGGCATCATGCCTCCCTTCGAGGCCCTCAAGATGGCCCGCGAGCGCTCCCTCGACCTGGTCGAGATCTCCCCCAACGCCGTCCCGCCCGTCTGCCGCATTCAGGACTACGGCAAGTTCCTCTACGAGAAAGACAAGAGCGAACGCGCCGCGCGCAAGAAGCAGAAAGTCATCACCATCAAGGAAGTCAAGTTCTCCGTCACCGTAGACGAGCACGACTACCAGACCAAGAAGAACATGGCCCTCCGCTTCCTCGCCGACGGAGACAAGGTCAAGGCATCGCTGCGCTTCAAGGGCCGCCAGATGGCCCACCGCGACCTCGGATACAAGATCGTCAATCGCCTCATCGCCGACCTCGGCGACGCCGCATTGGTCGAGTTCATGCCGCGCATGGAAGGCACCACGCTGCACGCCATCATCGCCCCCGCGCGCAAGGCCGAAGCCCCGCCCAAGAAGCCCGCCGCCCCACCGGATGCCAAGCCGACTGACACAAAGCCAGCAGACGCCGCGAAGTCCACCGAGGTTGCGACGGCAGCTCCGCCAGCAAGCGACGCAACCCCCGCGCAGTCCTGAGCCGCATCTCAACCATATCTCGAATCAATCTCTGAATAAGTCCACGTCTTGAAGGGGCGGGACTTCAGTCCCGCCGGTTGCGCAATAATTTCAACGCGGCTTTAGCCGCCGAGGGAATGTTGAACACTTGTTCAGACTTTCTCTAAGCGAACCGAATCCGCGTCATAATGCGCTAAATTCCTAAATTATTTCGTTTTCTCTTCGCCACGCCCTTTTCGGGTGTTAGAATCCCTCTTGACCTTCCACCGAGGAGAATAACGCCGTGGCCGATGA
>PLOU01000121.1:5679-22730 GCA_003142235.1 Granulicella sp. | reverse complement strand
TACTTTTTCGGCGGAATGTTGGATTCATCGGCCATCGCTTCCTCATTACACCACGCCGGAGCCATCGACCGCACGACACCGATATACTGAATTGTCAGAGTCATCAACGCGAAGGGCAGACCCGTGTACGAATCGCAGTTTGAAGAGAAGCTGTACAACGAGCGGCGCGAGAAGCTTCGCCAGATCGCCGCGCTGGGCCAGAAGGCTGGCTTGAGCTTCGCCGAAGCCACCTACCCCAACAGCTACGCCGCAACCATCACCATCCCCGAGCTGCGCGCAAAGTATGATGCGCTGACCGCCGAGCAGTTCACCGCCGATCTGGAAGCGGGAAAGAAGATCGAAGTCTCCATCGCCGGACGCATCATGGCCATCCGCGTGCAGGGCAAGGCCGGCTTCGCCCAGTTGCAGCAGGCGGGCCAGCGCATGCAGCTCTACGTCCGCAAGGACGATGTCGGCACCAGCCCTGAGCAGTCGGACGCCGCCTTCGCCCTCTACAAGCTGCTCGACCTCGGCGACCACATCGGCGCGCGCGGCTTCCTCTTCCGCACGCGCACCGGCGAACTCACCGTGCACGTCTCCGCCATCTCGCTCGCAGGCCACCAGGGCAAGCCCGCGCTCACCTTCCTCGCCAAGGCAATGCTCGCCCTGCCGGACAAGTTCCACGGCCTCGAAGACACCGAGCTGCGCTATCGCCAGCGGTATGTGGACCTCTTCGTCAATCCCGATGTCCGCGATGTCTTCGTCAAGCGCGCCGCCATTCTGCGCGCCATGCGCAAGTTCTTCGACGCGCGCGGCTATCTCGAAGTCGAGACGCCCATGATGCAGACCATCGCCGGCGGCGCGGCGGCGAAGCCCTTCAAGACGCATCACAATGCGCTCGATCTCGACCTGTCGCTGAGGATTGCGCCGGAGCTTTACCTCAAGCGTCTGGTCGTCGGCGGAATGGACCGCGTCTACGAGATCAACCGCAACTTCCGCAACGAAGGCATCGACACAAGCCACAATCCAGAGTTCACCATGCTGGAGTTCTACCAGGCCTACAGCAACTACCACGACCTCATGGACCTGACCCAGGAACTCATCGCCTTCGTCGCTACAGAGGTCAACGGCACCACGCTGACCACTTTCAATGGCGTCGAGATTGATCTCAGTAAATGGACCAAGCTCTCGATGCGCGAAGCCATCATCAAGTGGTGGCCAAAGTTGCTCGGAGAGCGGCCCAATGAGGAGACATTTTCTATACCTTCCAAGTTCTTCAAGTGGTTTGAAGGTGTCTTTAAGACTCCCTCAGTCTCTAAAATGCCAACCTCTGAAATGAATGCGGATGAGTATGATGCGGCGAGGGTAAAGCTTGGCTTGGTTCTGAATGTCGCAAGCCCGATTGGCAACGACATGGGCAAACTGATCGCTGCGATGTTCGAGATAATCGCCGAACCCCACCTTATCCAGCCCACCATCATCTACGACTTCCCTCTCGCCGTCTCACCTCTTTCCAAGATCAAGCCCGACGAACCCGACTGGGTCGAGCGCTTCGAGTTCTACATCGGCGGCTTCGAGATCGGCAACGCCTTCAGTGAGCTGAACGATCCGGACGACCAGCGCGCCCGCTTCGAAGCCCAGCTCCTGGAGCGGGAACGCGGCGACGACGAGGCCCACGCCATGGACGAGGACTACGTCCGCGCCCTCGGCTACGGCCTTCCCCCCACCGCCGGCGAGGGCGTCGGCATCGACCGCCTCACCATGGTCCTCACCGGCTCCAAGTCCATCCGCGACGTCATCCTCTTCCCGCTCCTCCGCCCGCAATCCGCCAAGCCCGCAGAGGAATAGTCCGCTCTCGTTTTGCTTAAGGGCACGGGTTTACCCGTGCCGTAAAATGTTGCATCGCATCGCGGCTTCAGCCGCTGAGGTCATCGTCCGCGTTCGCCTCACGCAAAAAGCCCCACTCATCATGCCGCGATGAATGGGGCTCTCTCTTGCCGTTCGCCCTACTGGAAGTTCAGCGACTCGATGCCCAGGAACTCGGCGCTCTCGCCCAGCTCTTCCTCGATTCTCAGCAGTTGGTTGTACTTGCAGATGCGGTCGGTGCGGCTGGCCGAGCCGGTCTTGATCTGGCCCGCGCCGGTGGCCACCGCGAAGTCCGCGATGAACGTGTCTTCGGTCTCGCCGCTGCGGTGGCTGATCACCGAGGTATAGCCGTAGCGGCGGCCCAGTTCGATGGCGTCGATCGTCTCCGTTACCGTCCCGATCTGGTTCAGCTTGATCAGGATCGAGTTGGCCACCTTCTGCTCGATGCCCTGCTGTAGCCGTTCGGTGTTGGTGACGAAGATGTCGTCGCCGATGAGCTGGATGTGGCCGAGCCGTTTGGTCAGGTGGACCCAGCCCTCCCAGTCGTCCTCGGCCAGGCCGTCTTCCAGCGAGACGATGGGATACTGCTTGATCCACGCCGCGTAGAAGTCCACCATCTCCGCCGCGGTCTTCTCGCTCTTGTCGGACTTCTTGAAGATATAGAGCTTCTTCTCACGATCGTAGAACTCGCTGGACGCGGGATCGAGCGCGATGGCCACCTGCTCGCCCGGTGTGTAGCCCGCCTTCTCGATGGCCTCGAGGATCAGCTCCACCGCCTCTTCATTCGATTTGAGCGACGGCGCAAATCCGCCCTCGTCGCCCACCGCGGTGTTGTAGCCCTTCTTCTTCAGCACGCCCTTCAGCGTGTGGAAGACCTCGACGCCCCAGCGCAGCGCGTCCGTGAAGCTCTCCGCGCCCACCGGCATCACCAGGAACTCCTGGAAGTCGACGTTGGAGTCGGCGTGGCTGCCGCCGTTCAGGATGTTCATCATGGGCGTGGGCAGAAGACATGCGTTCACTCCGCCCAGATAGCGGTAGAGCGGCAGCTTCAGCGCGCTGGCCGAGGCGCGCGCGGCGGCCATGGAGACGGCCAGGATGGCGTTGGCCCCCAGTTTGGACTTGTTCTCCGTGCCGTCGATGGCGATCATGGTTTGGTCCAGCAGGCGCTGGTTGGATGCGTCCATGCCGGTCAGTTCGGGGGCCAGGATGCTCTCCACATTCTCCACCGCGTTGAGTACGCCCTTGCCCATGTAGTGTTCCTTGTCGCCGTCGCGCAGCTCGACGGCCTCGTGCTCTCCGGTGCTGGCTCCGGAGGGGACGGCGGCGCGGCCCTTGGCCCCGCCAGAGAGGGTTACGTCGGCTTCGACGGTGGGGTTTCCGCGGGAATCCAGGATTTCGCGGGCGGTGATGGAAACGATCTCTGTCATATTGCTCCTATGGGGAAAAAAGCTGTGTTGAGCTGCATGAGTCAAACTTTGGGATGCGAAATCGACCCCTTTGTGTTGTGCGACGACGCGGTGGTTCATGCGGTCGTTGAGTTTGGCGCGGGCGGCGACGGCAACGTCCCCTCCGCCGGCGGAATGAATGGTTGTGATGAGTTCGACGGCGGTTTGCTTCACCTTCTCGATTCTAGCAAAGTGAGGTTGCCGACGAGAACGAGCGCGGGCGATAGCACGAAAGTTGCAGCAATAATGCGGGTTTTCGCGCATGCAGAGGACGGATTGCCATTGCAAATGCTGTTCGGGCGGGCCTATATTCCGGCATGGATGAGGCTGTGCCTGCAGGCGGGACGAAGCTGACCCGATCGAAGCCACGGGACTTGTCGAGAGGTCCTCTTACTGAAGAGGTCCCCTAGAAACGCCGGCTCCTGGAGTCCGTATGCGAACGATGCGTTGCCTGTTTCTCTCCCTGATGGTCTGTGCCTGCTTTAGCTCTTCAATCCCCGCCCGCGCCGAAACGCTCAGCGCCGGAGTGGGGGCGTGGAGTATATCCTCCACGGCGCCCGAACAGCGTCCGCTGATCATGTTCTGTAGCGGGATTCTGGCGCTGGTTGGAGTGATGAGCGGGCGAATCAATCCGTAGGGCGCTACTCAAACCCCATGGGAAGAAGTTGGAGGATGGGCAGCCCGCCAATGGGCTGCCCATTTTCTGCGTGCGCGCGAGAGGCTTGTGGGCACGATAGGCTTGTGCGCGCAAGAGGCCGCGCCAGGCGGACTTGCGTGCGCCTGCGCGCTTGTTAGCTGTCTCGATTCCCTGCCCGCGATTTCGCCGCACAGCGGAGGCGGAAGACTCTACCCTGAGCATTGAGAAGTGTGGGCGCGATGCGTCTGGGAGCGTTCCACGCGTCCTGCGCATGGGTGCGCGGGTGCGAGGGCCCGCAGGCATGTCGCGTTTGAATGAGGGGGAGATGCCATGAGAATTGTGGATCGTGTCGAGAGAGTCAGCCGGATGAGAGAGATCAAGGCCGCGGGAATCGTCTGCATGGCAGCGGCGTGGATTCTGGTTGCAACGCCAGCGCTTGCGCAGGACGCAATGGGAATGGCGCAGAACGGGGCCAACCTGAATCGGACTGCGCAGAACGGGCCTGCGGCGACCGGCGCGACGCAGGACGAGCGGACGGGCGTCGCGCAACCCGACTCGGCGGCGATTACAGTGACGCCGTATAGCGACTCCGACGATGCGGCCAGCAGCGCGCCTGCCGTGCAGCCAGCGCCACCGGCGAAGCCCTCGGCGGCGATTCCCGCGTCTGCACCCGCAGTGATTCCCGCAGCGGCT
This sequence comes from Granulicella sp., assembly GCA_003142235.1. Taxonomy (GTDB): domain Bacteria; phylum Acidobacteriota; class Terriglobia; order Terriglobales; family Acidobacteriaceae; genus Edaphobacter. The sequence goes on along the minus strand of PLOU01000121.1, from coordinate 18,110 downwards.
TCAAACCGCGGAGCGACGGCGACGAAGCACGTCACACCGACGGCTGACAGCGAAGTCATTGCGGCAAGCGGCAAAGATACGATGGGCTTCGATCCCGATGCCACCATTGTCACCGAGGAGACGGCGGGACGGGCCGACCGGCTTCAGCTGAGTGGGACGGGCGATGCGGCGGCGAAGCACAACCCGGACGCGGGCATTGTGACGCGTGTGCCGTCGCGGCCCGGCGAGGTCCCCGATGGCACGCTGGTGAAGGTGAAGCTGATGGAGGAGCTCTCCTCGCTGACCACCAAGCCGGGCACGAGCTTTACCGCCGAGGTGAGCGAGCCGGTACTGCGCGACGGCCAGGTGGTGGTTCCCGTGGGCGCGCTGCTGGAGGGGCGCGTGACCTTTGTGCGCGCAGGCAAGCGAGTGGGCGCGGCGGCGGCAATCCACCTGGAGGCGCGCACGGTGACGCTGCCCGACGGATCGCAGTATGGGCTGAGCGCGCGCGTGATCGACACCAATAGCTGGGGCGACACCAAGGTCGATAGCGAAGGCACGATCCTGCGCAAGGACCACCCGAAGGCGATGGATGCCATGACATCGCTCTCGACCGTGGGAGGAATGGTCGCGGGCGCGACGATGGGCGGAGTGCCGGGAGCGGTGATCGGCGCGGGCCTGGGCGCGGGCGTGAGCACGGCGGTTTGGATGAGGCAGGACCGCCAGGCCGATCTGCCCAAGGACCTCGGCGTCGTCTTCTGCCTCACCGAGCCGATGCGCGTCACGCCAATGAGCGCGCTGCTGACGCAACCCAGCACAGGAAGCGCCGGCGCGGAGTAGCCGGAAGATCAGTCGTGCAGCTGGGCCAGCAGGCGCTTCCAGTTTGTCCGGTTGCGGCGGTAGGATTTTTTGAGGTCTTCGAGGATGCGTTCGAAGTCGGTGTGGCCATTCAATTTGCGCCACGCCGGGTTCTTGGAGAACCAGGGATAGTTCTCGTTGCCGAGATAAATTGAGCGGCGCAGCCAGTGCAGCGCCTCGGACTCGTCGCCATCCACCGCAAAATATGTCGCCAGGCGGTAGGACATCTCGCCGTCGGCTTCGGCGGCAGCGAGCGTCTCCTCCAGGATAAAGCTGGCGGCGGTGGCGCGGTCGCCGAGCTGGACGTAGCACATGGCGATCGTCGGGAAGACGATGCGCAGGCTGCGCTCGTCGGCGACGACCTGCTCCAGCGTCTGGACGGCGCTCTTCAGATCGCCCAGTCGCATCTGCTGGTAGCCGAGCGAGATTCGCAACAGCGGCTGACGCGGCTCCAGGGTGAGGCCCTTCTCGATCTCCTCGCCGGCCAACTCCAACTGGTTTTGATATTGATAGACGCGCGCGCGGTGGTTGTAGATGATCGCGGCGTTGGATGGGTTGAGGCGCAGCGAGGTGTTGAACTGGTCGAGCGCCTCCTCGTAGAGGCCGTCGATGCGCAGCGTCTGCCCGGCGACCAGGTGGACGTTCCAGTCGTTGGCTGCGGACTGCAGCAGGTGCTCGATGCCGTGGCGGGCGGACTCTTTTTCGCCGCGCGAGAGCAGCATGTAGACGCGGTAGAGATTGGCCTCGACCGAGCCGGGATCGAGCCGGAGGGCGCGGTCGAAGGCGCGGCGGGCCTCGATCACATGCATCTGTCCGCCCAGGCCGTGGCGCGCGTACTGCAGGTGCGCGATGCCCAGGCCGGACCAGGCGGGCGCGTAGTCCTCATCCTGCTTCACGACGCTGGTGAACATCTCGCAGGCGCGGTTGAGGTCGTCCAGCGAGCCGGTGCGCGACATGAACGACGACAGCACGGCGCGCGCCTGCAGGTACTCCTCCGACAGGCCCTGATTGAGTGAGACGCGGCTCGGCGAGGGCGATGTGTCGCGCGCAGCGTCGCTCGACGCGACGGGATTTTCCAGATCGCCGAAGCCCTGCAGCGTGGAGAAGACCTCGTTGCATATCTCGGTCTGCACGCTGATCAGGTCGAACGACGCGACGTTGATGGAGCCGCCCGCGCGGACGGACTGCGTGGGAATGTCCAGCAGTTGCCAGTTGAGGTCGAAACCGGTGCCGGAGCGCAGGAAGTTGCCCGCCAGCACAAAGCGCACCAGCAATTTTTTGCCGATGGCCAGCGGGTCGAGCTGCTGCGCGGGGACGGCCATCAGCGAGCTGGAGGGGCGGACCACCAGCGAGGTCATCCGCGCCAGGCGCGCGGCGATGGCGTCGGCCAGCGCGTAGCCGTAGAGCGGCGCGGGGACGGTCTCGGGATCGGCCGCCGCCGTATTGCCGAAGTTCACGAACGGAAGCACGACGATGGAGTTGTGCTTGGCGGTGGCGGCAGCGCCGGACTCGCGGAACCGCTCGGCCAGCATGGAGAGGAGGCCGGTGGCGCGCTTTTCTTCTTCGGGGGCCTCCATCTCCAGCTTGCCTTGCGCGGGCAGTTGCGAGATGGAGTCGCCAGGCATTGGGAGCGAGTCGAGTTGGAGGGCCTTCATCGCGGTGCGCAGCGCCTCGCGCACATCGGCGGCGGAGGCGAAGCGCGCCGAGGGCTGCTTCTCCAGGCAGCGCAGGATGAGCGATTCCAGCTCGACCGGAAGGTCTGGGACGATCTTGCGAAGGCTGGGCGGGTCGGCGAACTGAGTGGCGCGGATGGTCTGGAAGTCCGGCGCGTCGGCGCGCCGGAAGGGATGGCGTCCGCTGACCAGCTCGTAGAGGATCAGCCCGAGGGCGAAGACATCGGACTGCACGCTGGAGCGGCCGGTGACGAACTGCTCCGGCGCCATGTATGCAATGGTGCCCCCGCGCGCTGTGTAGGTCGCCCCAATCAACGGCGGATTGCGCAGACCCGAGCTGGTGGGATCGAAGTCGGTCTCGTCCGGATTGAGCCTTCGAGCCAGGCCGAAGTCGAGGATCTTGATGAGGCCGCCGTCGGTGAGCATGACGTTGGCCGGCTTCAGGTCGCGGTGGAAGATGCCAAGCTGGTGCGCGGCGGAGAGGCCGTCGGCGATCTGGATGCCGGCGGAGAGCGCGAGCTGCAGGCTGGCCGGGCCCTCGGCGATCACCTTGTCCAGCGACTTGCCGGGGATGTACTGCATCACGATGTAGGCCTCGTCCTCCCCGCCAGTCTCCGACGGCGCCTCGCCAACGTCGTAGATGGCGGCGACGTTGGGGTGGTCGATGGCCGAGGCCAGGCGGGCCTCGCGCAGTTGCGTCGCGCGGACCTGTTCCAGCGAGAGAGCGCCGCGCTTCAGCAGCTTGAGGACGACGGGGCGCTGCAGCAGCGTGTCGGTTGCCAGATAGACGACACCCGATCCGCCCGCGCCGATCTTGCGCTGGATCTCGTAGTGCCCGATTGTGCGGCGCTTCATGCTTTGATTATCGCAAGGTTGAGGCGGGACTGCGGGGCGATGTTATCAACAGAGATGGTGTGCGGCCCGCCAGTCCCGCGCGCAAAATTTACACGGCTGTAGTCCGAGTACGAGAGAGTCGCCAAACCGCGCGACGCCGTCAAGGAACTCCGCGTTGTTTCGGCTACTTCTTTTTGCCCTGGGCCGCGACAGCCTGCATCGCCGCTTCGATCTTCGCCGGGTCGCCCAGATAGTAGTGCTTGACCGGCTTGAGGGATTCGTCCAGCTCGTAGACCAGCGGGACGCCGGTGGGAATGTTCATGCCGACGATCTCTCCGTCGGAGATGCCGTCGAGATACTTCACCAGCGCGCGCAGGCTGTTGCCATGCGCCGCAACGACGACCCGGTTGCCCGACTTCACCATGGGCGCGATGGTCTGGTGCCAGAGCGGAAGAAAGCGCGCGACGGTGTCTTTGAGGCACTCGGTCAAGGGAAGTTCGGCCTCGGAGATCCCAGCGTAACGCCGGTCGTGGCCCGGCCAACGCGGATCGGACTTGTCCAGCGGCGGCGGCGGAATGTTGTAGCTCCGGCGCCAGATTTTCACCTGGTCCTCTCCGAACTTGTCGGCTGTTTCGGACTTGTTCAGCCCTTGCAGCGCGCCATAGTGGCGTTCGTTGAGGCGCCAGTCGCGGTGTACGGGAATCCACATCAGGTCCATCTCGTCGAGGATGGTCCACAGCGTTCGGATGGCGCGCTTGAGCAGCGAGGTGTAGGCCACATCGAAGGTGTACCCCTCCTGCTTCAAGATGCGTCCGCCTTCGAGCGCCTCGACCCGGCCCTTTTCCGAAAGGTCCACATCGGTCCATCCGGTAAACCGGTTCTCTCTGTTCCACTCGCTTTCGCCGTGACGCACCAATACCAGCTTGAACATCGTTCCTCCCTCGCGGCACGGCTCCACGCCATGCCCTGCCGCCATTATAGAAGGGGACGATCGAAACACGGGACCGCGCGAAAGACCGGCCGGAAGCGCCGGTTGCACAAGCGCATCGTGGATGGCCTGCGGTCCATCGCGGGCCTCGACAACGACCTCTTCCGGCGGAGCGTGCGCGGCGGCGCGCGGGGCCGGGCCACGCGCGGGGAATATGATTGCAGGCGTGAGTTCGCAGTCACAGTACCGGCTGGGCGACATTCTGGCCAACGCGATTACGCATGGCGTTGGCGCGGCGTTCGCGCTGGCCGGAGCGGTGGTGCTGATCGTGCGGGCGACGCGCGGCGGGCCATGGCTGATTACGAGTTGCAGTATTTACGCGGTAACGCTGGTGCTGGTCTATGTCTGCTCCACGCTCTACCACTCGCTGGTGCGCACGCGGGCGCGGCACGTCTTTCTGGTGCTGGACCACGCGGCGATCTACCTGCTGATTGCGGGGACGTATACGCCGTTCATGCTGGTCTCGATGCGCGGACGGACGGGGTGGACGCTGCTGGGCGTGGTGTGGACGCTGGCCGTGGCGGGAGTGGTCTTCAAGAGCCTCGCCGTGGGACGGTTTCCTGCCGCGTCGGCGACGGTGTACATCATGATGGGGTGGTGCATCGTCTTCGGCGTGCGTCCGCTGCTGGCGGCGATCACCTGGCACGGGATGATGTGGCTGGGCGCGGGCGGGCTGGCCTATACGCTGGGGATTGTCTTCTTCGCCAACGACCGGCTGCACTACTTCCATGCGCTGTGGCACCTCTTCGTGCTGGCGGGCAGCATGGCGCACTACTTCGCAATTCTGTTCTACGTTGTCCCGCCGCGGCGGTGAGTGCGGGCAACGGGCTTAAACGGCCTTTACGACGCCTTATGGCGCTTGCCGAAGAAGAACATGATGGCGCCGAAGGCGAACATGAGGCTGCCCCAGACGAGGTTGATATTGATGCCCAGCGACTTCTGGTAGAGCGCGGCGTCGCCGTGGGTGCAGAGGCCAAAGACGCCCATGATGCCGCCGATGAGCAGAAAGACGAGGCCGAGGGGAATGCGGATGTCGAGACCCATAGGAACTCCAGTTGTGAGTTGTAGGTTGTAGGTTGTAAGTCTCATAACTCACAACTTACAACTTACAACTGTTTCTTAGGCGAAGATGATGTTGAGGACGACGGCCAGGGCGAGGACGGCGAGCGCCCAGACGGTCGGCCTCTGGTACCAGGCCTTGTCGGCTTCGACGGGCTTGGGGGTGAGCGAGTAGACCAGCCCGGCCAGCTCCGGCTCGGGGCGCGGGGCGGACATGCGCGAGACCACGACGGTGACCACCAGGTTGATGCTGAACGCGAAGATGGCGGTCCAGAAGTTCTGCGCCATGTCGCTGGGATAACGGTGGAGGATGGCGATCCATCCGCCGTGAATTCCGGCTGTGTCGCCCAGCGGCAGGGTGAGGCCGTGGTGGACGAGCGCGCCGGCGGTGCCCGCGACCAGGCCGGTGAATGCCCCGTGGCCGGTGGTGCGCTTGGAGAACATTCCCAGCAGGAAGGTGGCAAACAGCGGCGCGTTGACCAGCGCGAAGACCAGTTGCAACGCGTCCATGATGTTGTTGAAGCTGGTGACGGCGTAGGCCGCCCCAATCGACAGCACAATCCCCCCAATGGTCGCCATTCGACCCATCCACAGGTAGTGCGCGTCGCTGGCGTTCTTGTTGATGTAGGCCTGGTAGATGTCGTATGTCCAGACGGTGTTGAATGCGGTGACGTTGCCCGCCATTCCAGACATAAAGCTGGCCAGCAGGGCGGTTAAACCCAATCCCAGCACGCCGGTGGGGAAGAAGGTCAACAACATGACGGGGATGGTCTTGTTGTAGTCGTAGACCAGGACGCCGTTGGAATCGACCACGTCCTTGCCGGTGATGGGGTCGGTCTTGACCGGGATGATGCCGTGGGGATGGGCCTCGTCCATCGGCAGGGGCTTGCCCTGGACGTTGACGTAGGAGGAGGCAACAGCGGGGTTTGCCCCGGCTGCCAGCCCGCTGGTGTGGGTGGCGATGGAGACCGCGATCAGGCCGGGCAGGATGACCAGGAACGGCAGAAACATCTTGGGCACGGCGGCGATCAGCGGCACCTTGCGCGCGGAGTCTTCCGAGTCGGCGGCCATGGCGCGCTGGATCACCAGAAAGTTGGTGCACCAGTAGCCGAAGCTGGAGACGAAGCCGAGGCCCATCACCAGGCCGAACCACTCTACGCCCAGCGAGTTGGTGTTGGCGTGGGCCATGCCCTGCCAGGAGTGGGTCATGTTGGCGGGCAGCGTGTGCTTGATTCCCTGCCATCCGCCGACGTTGCGCAGGCCAATCCATACCAGCGGAAGCAGCCCGGCGACGATCAGGAAGAACTGCAGCACCTCGTTGTAGATGGCGCTGGTCAGCCCGCCCAGGAAGATGTAGCCGAGCACAATCAGCGCCGACAGGATGATGGAGACGTGGAAGATGTATGCGTCGGGCAGGATGTTGTGGAAGAGGCCCAGCTCCTGAATGAGCAGCGCCATGGCGTACATCGAGATTCCCGAAGAAAAAATCGTCATGAACGCAAACGAGAAGGCGTTGACGGCGCGCGTCTTCTCGTCGAAGCGCATGCGCAGGAACTCCGGCACACTGCGCGCCTTCGAGCCGTAGTAGAAGGGCATCATGAAGATGCCGACAAAGCACATCGCGGGGATGGCGCCGATCCAGTAGAAGTGGCTGGTCAGGATGCCGTACTTGGCGCCCGACGCGCCCATCCCGATCACCTCCTGCGCGCCCAGGTTGGTGGAGATGAAGGCCAGCCCGCAGACCCACGCGGGGATGGAACGCCCGGCAAGGAAGAAGTCGCTGGAGGTCTTCATGTAGCGCTTGAGGGCGAATCCGATGCCCAGCACAAAGGCGAAGTAGACCAGCATGATGAGCCAGTCGATGTAGGTGAGGTTCGTAGGGGTCACTTTGGGCTATCCTTGGACGGCGAGTTCGATGCGCGTGGTTGTGGGGGTTTCAAGTTCCCGAAAACTGTAAATGTTTGCATCGGGTGAGTCCAGCGCCGAATACGGCAGGGGGCGGGAACGGGAACGATGGCCGTCAATCTAGCGGCAAAAAAATTGCCTCGCCCGGCATCCTGTAGCGGCAAACTTCGCATCCTAAGGTTGGTACGCGGAGACAGGTTGCGCGGGGCGTGCCGGAAGCGGACTGCCGGCACGGAACACCGCGCAGACTTCAGGGCTGGCGGGGCTGGTGCATCTGATGATGGAGAACGGACAGCAATTGACCTCGCGGAGCGCAATGCCACAGAACGCAACCACCGTCCTGTTGATCGACGACAACGCAATCCAGGCGGCGACCCGCCAGGCAATCCTCAAGCGGGCGGGGTACTTCGTCATCGCGGCGCTCGATACGGCGCGCGTTCTGGAGCAGTTCCGGCACGACGAGTTCCCCACCCCAATCGGCGCGGTCATCACCGACCACCTGATGCCCGGCATGAACGGCGCGGAGTTTGTGCGCGAACTGCGAAGGACCCATCCCGAACTGCCGGTGATGGTGATCAGCGGCCTCGATGAGGCCGAGTACGAGTACGTGGGGATGAACGTGCGCTTCCTGGTGAAGCCCCTGTTGCCCGATCTGCTGCTCTCCAACCTGAGTGAACTGCTACAGCAGGAGCAGGTGGGCGTCGCCTAAGGCATTCCGTTTCAACGCGCATTCGTGGGAAACCTCTCGGCGTGACGTATGTCACCGCACGCACTACTTTCCTGAGTCAATATCTGAGACAATGACTGGGCGATGAGCCTTCACCCCATGCCGGAGTTCGGAAGTTTCTGCCTGCTGTTGGCGCTCATTCTCACCCTCTATAACTTTGTGGTGGGAGGCTTTGCGCTGTGGGGCGCGACGCCGGGTGGTGTGCGCGCGACCGGCATCCCCAAGTCCCGCTGGAACCGCCTGGGCGAGACGGCCCGCCGCGCCGGAATCGCCAGCTTTGTTGCGCTGTGCTGCGCGGCCTTTGCCCTGGTGTGGGCGGCGCTGACCAACGACTTTTTCGTGGAGTACATCCGCGCCCACAGCAACATTGCGCTGAATCCGGCGTACAAGTTTGCCGCAATGTGGAGCGGGCAGGAGGGCTCGCTGCTGCTGTGGGCGTGGCTTCTGGGCGCGTACGGCTTCGTGGTGCGCGCGCGCCACCGCGTCGACGTTCGCCTGAGCGCCTTCGCGTCCGTGATTCTGGCGGCGATCCAGGTCTTCTTTCTGCTTCTGCTGGTCGTCGCCGCGCCACCGTTCTCCATCGCACCCGGACCGGTGGCGGCCGATGGCGCGGGGCTCAACGTGCTGCTGCAATATCCCGAGATGGTGATCCATCCGCCGATGCTATACCTGGGCTACGTTGGGTTCTCGGTGCCGTTTGCGTTTGCCCTGGGCGCTCTGATGATGCGCTATCCGGGCGAGAAGTGGATCCACATCACGCGCCGCTGGACCATGGTGACGTGGCTGTTTCTCACCTGCGGAATCTTTCTCGGCGCGCACTGGGCCTACTCCGTGCTGGGATGGGGCGGGTACTGGGGGTGGGACCCGGTGGAGAACGCGTCGCTGATGCCCTGGCTCACCGGCACCGCGTTCCTGCACTCGGTGATGATGCAGGAAAAACGCGGCATGATGAAGAGCTGGAACGTGTGGCTGATCTTCAGCACTTTCCTGCTGACCATTCTGGGGACGCTGCTGACGCGCTCGGGAATCATCAGTTCGGTCCACGCCTTCGCCGAGTCGTCCATCGGAACGTGGTTTTACACCTTTATCGTCATCGCCTTCCTGGTCTGCCTGCTCACCTTCATCCTGCGCCGCGACCATCTGAAGTCAGAGAACAAGCTGGAATCGCTGGTCAGCCGCGAGTCGAGCTTTCTGTTCAACAACATGATTCTGCTGGCCGCCTGCGTGACGGTGCTGTTTGGGACGCTGTTTCCTCTGATCTCGGAGGCTGTGACCGGCTCCAAGGTCACTACCGGCGCGGCCTACTACAACCGCGTGAACATTCCCATCGGGCTGTTTCTTCTATTTCTCACCGGCATCGGCCCGCTGCTGGCTTGGCGCTCCACCACGCTGCGTTCGATCCGGCGCAACTTCGTTCTGCCCTCGATTGCCATGGCCGCGACGGCGGTTGTGCTGACGATCGCCGGTCTGCGTCCGTGGAACGATGGCGACGACATGGAGTCCACCTTCTTCTCGCTGATCGCGTTTACGCTGGCGGCGGGCGTGATTACCGCGATTGTGGAGGAGTTCACGCGCGGGAGGAACGTGGTCTACACACAGATCCGAGACGTCCATTTCGCATCTTGGTTCCTCAACTTTATTCCTCGTAGGACTGTCGCGGTCGGCCTTCTGATCCTTCGCAACACGCGCCGCTACGGCGGCTACATCATCCACTTCGGCATTGTGGTGATGTTCATCGGCATCGCGGGCGGGGCGTTCAACCAGGCGCGAGAGATGGAGATGAGCTACGGCGATACGCTCTCGATCGGGCCGTATCGGCTGATCAACGCGGGCAATACGCAGGACTCCAAGCCGGAGTACGACACCGACTACGCGCGGCTCGATGTGTATAAGAATGGCAAGTACATCACGCAGCTTGCGCCGGAGAAGCGGACGTACTTTGCGGGCACGGACCACGAGCAGTCATCCACCATCGTGGCGCTGCACTCGACCGCGCAGGCCGACCTGTACACCGTCTTCGAGGGAAGGAACCCGGACAGCGGCATACCAATCATCAAGATATTCCTGAATCCGCTGATCGCGTGGATATGGATTGGCGTGGTGATTGTGGTGATGGGAACGTTCATTGCGCTGGTGCCGAATCTGGTCCGCTCGCCAGCGCGAGTCCGGCAGGAGGATTCCGTTGCGGTGCTGGGCGCGGCGAGTGATGTGGCGAAGGTGCCCCATGCCTAGGCGCACACAATCCGGCAGCGATCTATTTCGAAGCGCGAGGTTCGCGGGCAGTCCGCTGTTCTGGGCGCGGACGGTGCAGCTTGCTTTGCTCTGCGTGATCACCTTTGCGATGCTGGGCGCGGGGCAGTCGCGCTTCAACCGCCTCGGCCACGAGCTGATGTGCTCCTGCGGGTGCGGGCAGGTCCTGCTGGAGTGCAATCACGTCGGCTGCCCGGATTCGGCGCGCATGATCGACGAGTTGAAGACGCAGATGGCCGCCGGGGGCAACGACACCGCGGTGCTCAACTGGTTTGTGGCGAAGTACGGCGCGACGATCCTCGCCGCGCCCATTCGCGGCGGCTTCGACAACGTGGCGTGGATCGTTCCCGTCGCGATCTTTGTGTTGGCCACGCTGGGCACCTTCGGGACTGTATGGCTGTGGAAGCGGCGTACGCTGCAGATGGCCGGCGCGGCAGCAGGAACCGGCGGCGGCAACCTTCCCGCTTCCGGCGAATCCAATGCACAGGACGCGGCCCTGCGCGAGCGCATCCGCAGAGAGACGGAGTACTGAATGAGCCTCATCGCCGCCATTGCCGCACTGATCGTTGGCTGTTTCGCCTACATCTTCTGGCCGGAACGGAACCCGTTTGTGCAGGCCGACAAGACGAGGGTGGACTATCTGCGCGAGCGCAAGGAGGCGATCTACGAGAACCTGCGCGACCTCAACTTCGAGTTCCAGGCGGGCAAGTATCCCGAGGCCGACTACAACCAGCAGCGGCGCGCGCTGGAAGACGAGGCAGCCCAGGCGATCTCCGAGATGGAGGCGCTGATGGCGCGCGGCATGAAGAGCACCCGCGCCAGGGCGTGAGGGTTTGCGCAAACCATATACTTCTTGCAGAGATCACAGCCATGAAGAAACTGCTACCCACAAAGCGCGTCCCAGCCAAAGACGAGCCGGCTCCCTCGCCGAAGAGCGATGCCATCATGCGGGCCTATGAAGCGCTGAGGTCCATGCCGGAGGATTTCTATGCGGAAGGCCGGGACGATCCTCCTCCCGAAGAAGTCGAAGGTTGGTAAACGGAGAACACCATCCAGCAGTTTTTTCTTCAACTCGGGCTGACGCTTGTAACGAATAATGAACGCGAATTCAGCCGCATCCCCAATCTGACGATTGAGAACTGGACCCACTGACCTTGCCCACTTCGACCGCAACACGTCGCACGATAGCCAGAATGCTCCGCAATCTCCTGTCGCCCGCCTGCATCCTGCTGTACACGGCGACGGCCCTCGCCGCGTCGCTAACCGGCGTGGTGACAAACCGCACCACGGGGAAGCCCTCGGCGGGCGACACCATCGCCGTCATCAACACCGCGCAGAGCATGGACGAGATCGTCAAGACGACCAGTGACGCGCAGGGGCGCTTCCAGGTGAACGCACCGGACGGCGGGCAGACGCTGCTGCACGTCACGCATCGCGGGGCGGAGTACTTCAAGAGCGTCGCGCCGGGCGCGAGCAGCGTGGAGATCGACGTGTACGACTCGGCGGCGAAGATCGACGGCATCAGCGGCGAAGCCACGGTGCTGCGCGCGGAGACCGATTCCAGCGGCAAGACGCTGAACCTGGCGGAGAACTTTTTTGTGCAGAACGCCAGCGCGCCGCCGCGCACCCAGTACGGCGGCAATACGCTGGATTTCTACATTCCCAAGGGCGCGGTGATTGTGCAGACGCTGGCCAGCTCGCCCGGCGGGCTACCCACCAACACCGAGGTGAAGACGCTGGACGCGGCCAATGGGCACTATGCGTTCACTTTTCCCATACGCCCAGGCGAGACGCGCTTTCAGGTGGCATACAGCCTGCCCTACAACGGCAGGCAGGCGTTCTCGCTGAAGCTCACGGTGCCCACCGGCGACTTCGCCGTGATGCTGCCGAAGACGATGCGGTTCCAGGGCGCGGCGGAGTTTCAGCCACTCACTCAAGAGACCGGCTCGCTGAGCTACGACGCGCACCAGCCGGCGTTTGCGAAGCCGGTCGAGTTCAGCATCAGCGGCACGGGCCAGTTGCCGCAGGAGCAGCAGGACGCGCAGGGCGCATCGCAAGGCATGGGCGACCAATCCGGGAACGGCGAGCAGGCAGCAGCGACAGGCACGCGTCCCGGCGGCGGGCTGGGCGCGCCGATCGACCCGAATGGCACGAACGA
>PLOU01000121.1:0-5617 GCA_003142235.1 Granulicella sp. | reverse complement strand
CTGGAGACGGACCGGCTGGCGGGCCGGTTGAGCGAGGCCGAGTACGCGGAGCACAAGGCGGCGTTCGACGTGGTGCTGCGGCGCGCGCTGGCTCGCAGCGAAGCCTCGCCCGGCGCGTCTAATGAATGAAGCGGCAGGCGCGGCTGCATGAGGCGGCCGCACGCAGCCAGAGGAGACTATGAACACCTTTAAATCGACGCTGATGCTGGTCTTGCTGATGTTGGTTCTGGTGCTGATCGGAGAGCGCATCGGCGGAGAGAACGGAATGCTGATCGCCTTCGCTATCTCGGTCGCGATGAACTTCACTGCGTACTTCTTCAGCGACAAGATTGCGCTGAAGATGTATCGCGCGCAGCCGGTGACGCGCGAGCAGTTGCCGCGCGCCTACGAGGTGGTGGAGCGGCTGGCCGCGAAGGATGGCCTGCCCATGCCGAAGATCTACGTGATTCCGAGTGAATCGCCCAACGCGTTTGCAACGGGCCGAAATCCGCAGCACGCGTCGGTCGCGGTGACGCATGGAATCCTTGGGCTGCTGACGGATGAGGAGTTGGAGGGTGTGCTGGCGCACGAGCTGGGCCATGTGAAGAACCGCGACATTCTGACCAGTTCGATTGCCGCGACGCTGGCTGGTGCCATCACGCTGATCGCGCGCATGGGCTACTGGGCATCGCTGTTTGGCGGTTACGGCGGGCGCGGCGGACGGAGTCGCAATGGCGGGCTGGGCGCGCTGCTGATGCTGATTGTGGCGCCGATTGCGGCGAGCCTGATCCAGCTTGCCATCTCTCGCTCGCGCGAGTACGAGGCGGACGCGACGGGCGCGCATACCACCGGCAATCCCTATGCGCTGGCCCGCGCGCTCGAGAAGCTGGAGGACTACTCCAAGCGCATTCCTCTCCAGGCGTCGGCCTCCACCGCGCACCTGTTCATCATTGCACCGCTGATCGGCGGGGGCGTGGGGCGCCTGTTCTCGACCCATCCACCCACGAAGGAACGGATTCGACGGCTGATCGGGCGGGATCTCGTTTAAGTGTGAGGCGCTCCCAGTCGGGATGACGGATGGTTTGGTGCGGGTAGAATCGTAGAGAGATGAAAACTGGAATCATAGGCCTGCCGCAAGTGGGCAAGACTTCGCTGTTCAAGATCCTGACCAAGGCGAAGACGGAGGGCTTTGGCCACTCGCGCGAGGCGCATATCGGGATCGCTCGGGTCCCCGACGCCCGCCTGGACAAGCTGGCCGCGCTGGCCGGCACGCGCAAGACGGTCTACGCGACGGTGGAGTACGCCGACCTGGCCGCGATCGGCGAAGAGGCGCTCAAGGAGACCTCCTTCCTCACCAGCCTGCGCAATGTGGACGCGATCATCCACGTGCTGCGCGCCTTCGAGGACGACACCATCCCCCATGTTGGCCCGATCGATCCGCTGCGCGACATCGGCAACGTGGAGATCGAGCTGATCGTCAGCGACCTCAGCCAGATCGAGAAACGGCTGGAGCGCGTGGCCAGGGACATGAAGAAGCAGAAGACCGCCGAGCTTGAGCGCGAGCACGCGCTGCTGCTGCGCTGCAAGGCGCAGACCGAGGCCCAGAGGCCGCTGCGCGAGATGGAGCTGACCGCCGAGGAGAAGAAGCTGGTGCGCGGGTTTGTGTTCCTCTCGCAGAAGCCGATCCTCTACGTGCTGAACATCTCCGAGAGCACAACGCTGGGCGCGGACGTGGAGGCTGCGGTGGCCAAATATGGGCTGACCGAGGCGGCCGCGCGGCCCAACTCCGGGGCGACGGCGATCTGCGGCAAGGTGGAGGCCGAGCTGGCCGAGATGGAGGACGAAGAGGCGGCGGAGTTTCTGGAGGGCTACGGCCTGACCGAGAGCGGCCTGGTCCGCCTGATCCGCAAGAGCTACGAGCTGCTCGGCCTGGCGAGCTTCTTCACCATTGGCGAGCCGGAGACGCGCGCCTGGACCATCCCCGCCAACTGCCGCGCGCAGGAAGCCGCTGGAGCGATCCACTCCGACCTGGAGAAGTACTTCATCCGCGCCGAGACGATCCACTGGGACACATTGCTGGCGGCGGGCTCCGAGGCGGCGGCGCGGGCGCAGGGAACGCTCCGCCTCGAAGGCAAGGACTACCCCGTGAAGGATGGCGATGTGTTGAACATTCGCCATAGCGGGTGACGCGGCGATGAATATCACTACAATGCCGGCGACACGCTTCTGGCTCGCGCTTGCGCTTGGGCTATTCGCGGGCCTCGCCGACTATCTGGGCGGATTTCTGCTGGTGCTGCGGTCGCCCTCGGCGCGGGCGCTGCGCTATTTTGTGGCTCTGGGCGCGGGCTTCATGCTCTCCGCCGCGCTGCTGGAGATGCTGCCCGAGGCCTTCAAGTTGAACGCCAGCGCTAGCTGGACGGCGGCGCTGATCCTAGCCGGATATTGCGTGGTGCATCTGCTGGAGCACACGCTGGTGCCGCACTTCCACTTCGGCGAGGAGACGCACGCGCACGAGTTCCTCTCCGCGCGCAGCAGTTACTCGGTGGCGCTCGGCCTGGCCACACATACGTTCTTCGACGGCGTGGCTATCGGCTCGGGGTTTGTCGTCTCCGCCTGGCTGGGCTGGGTGCTGTTTATTGCGATCTTCCTGCACAAGATTCCCGAGGGCTTCACCGTGGCCAGCGTGATGCTCGCCGGCGGACAGGGACGGCGCGCCGCGCTCAACTCCGCGCTCTTCCTGGGCGCGACGACGGTGCTGGGAGTGCTGGCCATCAACCTGCAGCCGGGATGGGTTAAGGCCGGGCTGCCGCTCTCGGCGGGGGTGACCATCTATGTGGCGGCGACGGACCTGGTCCCCGAGGTCAACCGCGAGCCGGGCATGCGGATGGCCCTGGTCTTCTTCGCCGGCGTCGCCCTCTTCTTTCTGCTGCGATTGCTGGGGCCGGGATAGAGTCCGCGTCATTGCAGGACTTGCAGCGTGACAATGGCGGAGTGCTGTAGGGCATTTCCCGTTGGCCCTGTCGCCGTCCCCGTCACGGTGAGGGTGTAGGTGGTGGAGTTGGCGGACTCGTTGTCCGGGTTGATGCGGTTGCCGCAGCCGGTGGCCAGCGTTGCCAGCAGGATGCAGGACGCGGCCGCCATGAATACCACGATCGCCTTGCGTCGTCGGGCGAGCGCGATCATCGGCAGCAGCAGAACCGCCAAGGACGCCTTCATCCCAGAGTTTGCAGACGGTGGCACGAACGGGCGCGAACGCTGGTCCAGCGCGGCGAGCGGTGTCTGAATCGTCAACGTGAAGCTGGTGACCGCGCCGCCGGGCGGGATGTAGGAGGGGTTGATCGACGAGGTTGCGCCTGTCGGCACTCCCTGGACCGCGAGCGCGATGGGGCTGGACATCGCCGCGCCCAGCATCGCGACGGAGAAGCTGTAGGTCGCCGAGCTGCCCTTCGGAATGCTCTGCGAGGCTGCGCCCGTGGCCGTCAGCGTGAAGTCCGACGCCGCGCCCACTGCAAGCTCCGCCGTCGCCGAGCTGCTGGGCAGGAAGTTTGCATCGCCGGAGTAGCTCGCGCTCAGGTTGTGCGCGCCCAGCGTGAGAGAGCTTGTGGTAAACGTGGCCGCGCCGGCTGAGAGCGCAACGACGCAGAGCGTGGTGCTGCCGTCGGCCAGCGTGATGGAGCCGGTGGGCACGCCGCTGGTGGTGCTGGTGGACTGCACGCTGAGCGTGACGGGAAGGCCCAGGCCGGGCGAGCTGGTGGAGGCGGAGAGCGAGATCTGCGTGGGGGCCTGCGCGATGCTGAGGTTGGCGCCCGTCGTCGCCGCAGTCACCGCGACCGTATAGTTCCCAGCAGCGCTGCCGGTAAGCATTGCGGAGATGGGATAGAGTCCCGCGGGAGACAAGGCCGCGGCAGTAGAAGTGAAGACCGCCGAGACCTTCCCCGCATCCTGCGCGAGAACACCCGTGAGCGCGCCGCTGAGCGAGGGAATGGCCTGGCCGTAGAGGATTGACACCGGGTTGGGCGCAATGGTGACGGCGAGCGGCGTCACCGTCATCGCCAGCGCGGAGGACTGCGCCGCGCTATGGCTCGCATCTCCGGCGTAGGTGGCAACGATGCTGTACCCTCCGGCGGCCAACGTGGCAATGCTGAAGCTCGCCGAGTCTGAGTTCAGGCTCGCAGTGCCCAGCGTGGTCTGCGTTCCGCCGCTCGTATCCAGAAATATAACGCTGCCGGTTGCAAGTGTTGAGGTGGTCAGCGTCGCGGTGATCGAGCCGCTGCCATAGACAACCACCGACGGCCCACTCAAGGAGAGCGTCTCCGAGGAGGAAGTCGTTCCAAGCCCCGCGATGGTGTGAATGTCCGGCCCCGGCGCGGGCAGCGCGTCGAGCTGGCGCACCCGCTGGTTGTCGCTGTCGGCCAGCGTCAGCAGCCCGGCGGGCGAGATCGCAACCGAGCGCGGCGANNCGCAACCGTGGTGATGACTCCCGTGGGCGATATGCGCCGGATGCGATGGTTGGCGCTGTCGGCAAAATATAGATTGCCCGCCGCGTCCATCGTCAGGCCGCGCGGCAGAGCGAGACCCGCAGCCGTCGCCGCGCCTCCATCGCCGCCAAAGCTCTGCACATTGCCGGCAACCACTCCCGCGCCCGCGACGGTTGTGATCAGCCCCGTCGCCGCGCTCACCATGCGCACGCGGCCATTGTGCGTGTCTGCGATATACAGGTTCCCGGCAGCGTCCAATGCAAGGCCGTTGGGTGAGTCGATGGAGGCCGCGCTCGCTGGGCCGTTGTCTCCGGCGAAGGCCTCGATGCCGTTGCCCGCGNNCCGGGCCGCCATCGCCGGAGTAGCCCGCCGCGCCCGTGCCCGCAATCGTCGCAATCACGCCCGTCGCGGCGGCGACCTCGCGGATGCGGTGGTTGTGGCTGTCGGCGATGAAGAGATCGCCAGCGGAGTCGAGCGCAAGTCCGGCGGGCGAGTCGAGCTCCGCCGCCGTGGCCTGCCCATTGTCGCCGGCAAATCCCTGCACGCCGCTGCCCGCGACCGTGGTGATGATTCCGCCGGACGTGAACTTGCGCACAACGTGGTTGCCCGTCTCGACAAAGTTGAGATTGCCAGCCGCGTCGAAGGCGATTGCGCAGGGAAGCATCAGCGGAAGAGTCGTGGCCTGGGTCTGCGCGCGCGCACTCGTAGCCAAGCTAGCGGCAAAGAAGATCAGCAGGCCAAGCGGCACGCAGCGGCGCACAATCCTGCCGTACGTCTCACAAGAGAGACTTGCGGTTCTGCGCATTGGGTTGGTACTGCTCGGCTTCCCCATTCGCTTCTTCGCTCTGACTTCGTGTTCGTTCTTGCGCTGTATTCTTCCGCGTTTGGCGCGATTCTGCTGCGCCTCTGAGCGTAGCACGAGGCATCGCTCCAGCCCAGCCTTTGCGAGCGGCGGATGCGCGATGGTAGGCTGCTCAGGGAGCCGCGGCGGGCCACTCAGTCGAGTTGGAATCCGTAAGAGCAGCCGCCGCGACACAACCGAACCCCACGGAGGAGCAATGCCAAGGTACTGTCTTACGTTCGACCTGCAGAACGACCCCAAGAAGATCGCCGAGTACAAGCGCCGTCACCAGAAGATATGGCCGGAGGTCCGCGACAGC
>PLOU01000057.1 GCA_003142235.1 Granulicella sp. | reverse complement strand
CGGCTTCAGCCGTGCCGTAGAGGCTGTATTTGTACTGCGGCTTTAGCCGCTGAGGGTCACCGGCTTTCACTCGCCGAAACGCAACATCGCAAGACTAAGGAGCAGCAAGATGACGGAATTCGAGGGACAGGTCCTGGCCGACCTGAGTGTTCTAAAGAGCCAGATGGAACAAGTCATGGGTATCGGACAGCCCGGCCGCCTCGCGCAACTCGAAGGCCGCATGCACGAGCACGAGAAGATCGTGCAACGGTTGAAAGGAATGGCCGCCGCGTTTGGCACCCTGCTCACCATCGCCCACGTCGCCATCGACTTTTTCATCGGAAGGCGATGATCCCGCAAAGAAACACGACAAACCGCAAACGACAGTCATTCTGGCCTCTGTAGCGTCGTCATCCTGGCCTTTGTAGCGTCGTAATTCTGGCGCAGCACTTTGAGAATCGTCATTCTGGCGCAGCACTTTGTGAATCGTCATTCTGGCGCAGCCAGAATCTCCGTATTTGTATCTTCACCGCAACATCATCGAGCAACACACAGTAGGGATTAGCTTGACTGTTCAAGATTGTCATCCTGACCCTGAGCGAAGCCGAAGGGGAACGATCCCCGCATTTTCTTTGGTCTGTTCTTAAACCGCATCTGGAGGCAACACATGGAATTCCTGAAATTATTCTTTCGCAGCATCTCCCTGCTGCCCAGCCTGGTGCAGGGCGTCGAAGCTCTCTACGGCGCAAAGTCCGGCGCGCAGAAGAAGGACGCCGCTCTCTCCATCGTCGGCTCCAGCATCAACATGGCCGAAGCGGTCAGCAGCAAGCAGATCGCCGACTCCGCCAAGTTCACCGCCGGCCTCAGCCTCATCGTCGATGGCGTGGTCGAGTGTCTCAACGCCAGCCTCTGGGCCAAGCCCAGCCCGGCTGAGTGAGCAGCCGTAACCAGTCAGTTGAGAAGGTTTTAGCCGTAACCTGTTTCATTGGAATATTTTGTGGGCTGTTGTGCCATGTAAACGCTTGAATCGAATCCACTTACTCCTAACATATTCATTATGAATATTTTATCTGTAATCACTACATAATGATCCCCTTACAAGCCAATCTCCCATTCAGGGGGGATGGCAGGGGGGGGGGGAGAATAAAAAGTGAATGTAAGACGAAGTAATAGCAACTCTCATTCGGCATCCGTTCCTGCATCGCCCTGCAACTCTTTGGCAATTTTCCCGGAACTGAGTGTCGGAAAACCTGCCGCTGGACCGTAAAAATCCGCGCAGGCTAGACCGTATAATCGGTGCCATGAAGACAAAATCGCAGACCAAACCAGTCGTCGCAGTTCTCATGGGCAGCCGCAACGATTATTCGGTAATGCGCGCAGCCGTGGACATCCTGCGCGAGTTCGGCGTGCCCTGTGAGGCGGGCGTCGTCTCGGCGCACCGCACGCCCGACCAGATGTTTGCCTTCGCGGAGTCCGCCGCATCGCGCGGCCTGCGCGTCATCATCGCCGGCGCGGGCGGCGCAGCTCACGTCGCCGGAATGCTGGCCGCCAAGACAACCGTTCCAGTCCTCGGCGTTCCCATCGCGGCCACCGCACTTCAAGGCTTCGATTCCCTGCTCTCTATCGTCCAGATGCCGAAGGGCGTTCCCGTGGCCACCTTCGCCATCGGGGCCGCCGGCGCAGCCAACGCTGCAATCTTCGCCGTCGAGATACTCGCGGCCACCGACCCTGCGTTGCAGGCAAAGCTCACGGCCTGGCGCGCTGCCCGCCGCGACGAGGTCCTCGCACTGGTCCTCGACGTCGAGGCCCCAGCGTAAGCGCGAGACCGCCTGCCCAGCGGTCCTGTAGTTCGCTACGATTGAAATCATCGGCGAAGGCCGGATGCAGGTCTTCCCTAGACCTTGTAGTCCCACTGCTTGCGATAGGGCATATCGACGTAGCCGTTGGCAACGTCGTCGTTGGTGAACCGCATCGCCTTCGCGTCCCACAGAAGGACCTTGGAGGTTCGCCAGTAGCGCGGTGCGTTCGCCGCGGTGCTCACAACCGGTGGCGCATCGGGCAGATGCACATGGCCGTCGCTGGACGCGGGAATCCAGACCACCGCCGAATCCGACCGGCTGTTCTGCCCATAGCCCGCGCCGCCGCGCACTCCCGGCGTGCTGTATCTGCGCTCGGTCAGCGCGCCCAGCAGAGCGAACTCGGTCAGCCCGCACGCGTACTCCACCGGCGTGATGGATTTCTTCCCCGCCTTGCACATGCGAATCCACTCGGCGTAGTGGTCCGGCCTCTCGCATCGCACCAGGGTCGGCTCAGGCTGCTTGAAGTCCTTGAACCGGCTCTCCGGCAGCAACTGGCCGCCGGGCAGTCCGCGCAGCTTCTGGCCCGGCTGCGGCAGCGTGTGGTCGGGCAACCACGGGCTGCCCCCATAGAACGCGGAGATCAGAACCCCCTCTTCGCCGACAAACATGACACCCCGCCCCGGCAGCGCCATATCGCGCGGCATACTCGACGGACGCGCCGGCTGCAATCCCCCGTCGTAGAAGTACACCATCGTCTCCGGGTGTTTGCCGCGCGCCGGAAAGTGCCACTGAATAAAGTTTGCGATGCTCGAGCACTCGCTGTTCTCCACCACTCCGGCCAGTGAGAAGGCCTGACTGGCGTTGGCCACCACCCAGTCCAGCTCGCCCAGTTCGAGTTCGTCGTGGAAGAGGTGCAGCGCATGGCACGAGACATCGCCCACGTTCCCCGTACCGAAGTCCCACCACGGCCGCCAGCTTCCATAGTGATAGATCTTGTTGTACGGACGCGCCGGCGACGGCCCGCACCACTCGTCCCAATCCATCCCCGCAGGCGGCGTCTGCACCTCGGTCGGTCGCGACAATCCACTGGGACTGTGCGTTCCCGTCCAGTAATGCACCTCGCGGATCGGCCCGATGGCACCGCTCATCAGCAGCTCTGTCGTCGCCCGCGCGGGCGATGTGCACGAGTCTTGAATGCTCGCCTTGGTAGTCACGCTGGAAGCGAGACAAGCGGCCTTCACCCGCCTGTCCTCTGCAATCGTGCGCGTGATCGGCTTGGCGCAGTAGATGTGCTTGTTCATCGCAAGCCCCGCCAGCACCAGGTGCGAGTGCCAGTGGTCCGGCGTGGCGACGATCAGCGCGTCGATGTTCTTCTCTTCACGGTCGAACATCTGCCGGAAGTCCTTGTACAGCCGGGCCTTTGGATAGAGCTTGAACGCGGGTGCCGAGAACTCGTGGTCCAGGTCGCATAGCGCGACGACCTCCTCGTCCTTGCAGCCCGCCACATAGTCCTGGCCCACACCGCCCACGCCGATGCATGCGATCCGCAACCTCTGTCCCGAACTCTGTGGCCCCATACCCGCCGCAAAACGAGGCACCACCAGCGCCGCCACCCCTGTCGCAATCGCCGTGCGCCGAGTGATTCCTCCGTTGCTTGATTCGTTCGAATTCATGGGACCTGTCTCCTCTCGACTCTATTCAAATATCGACTATGCAGAACCAACAAACCACACCTTCTTTGGCAACTTCAGCAATTCATCCAAAACCTGCGTCTCAAGCAACAGTGGCGAGCGTGAATTGTCGCTTCATCAATAAACATTCCCACGTCCCGGTTTTCCACATCCCAATGGAGCCGAAGAAGGGTAGGCTTAAGGCATACCTTGAATCTTCGGCGACGCGACCAACGGGGGATGTCCCGCAGCGGGTAGTTTAAATGGACGGGATTGGCTTTGATTGTAACTTCTCATTCATCCGGAGATGGGAGTATGGGATGCGAAGCCGAAAATTTGGGCGGTAAATTGGATTCTCTGACAAGCGGGGTGCCGATCCATAAGCGTTCGGCAGCGATAGAACCAGAGACCATACAGTTTGAAACTTCCAGGAGGACAAAATGCTGATTGCAACAAGAATTAAGATGATAGCGACGTTCGCACTTTGTATTGCGCTTTTGTGCGTAACAGCCACCGCGGTGCTGGCGCAATCGACGACCCAGGGCGCGATCGGCGGGACGGTGTTCGATCCGACCAACGCGGCGATTGTGAATGCGACGGTGACGATCCACAACGACGCGACGAATGCGGAACAGACGCTTACTTCGGACACGAGTGGATACTTCAAGGCGCCGCTGCTGGAGCCGGGGACGTACACGGTTACGGTTGCGGCTGCGGGCTTCAGTGGGTACAAGACGGACGTGCAGGTGGTTCTGGGGCAGATGACGGAGTTGACGCCGCACCTCGCGACAGGCTCTGCGTCGACGGTGGTGGAAGTCACGACGCAGGCACCGGTGCTGAACTTCGATTCGCCTGATTTTTCGGCGAACCTGAATACGCGGGCGCTGGAGAACATACCAGTAAACAATCTGCGCTGGTCGAGCCTGGCGCTGATAACTCCTGGAGTTGTCTCGGACTCGAACGGCTTTGGACTGGTGAGCGTTCGCGGCATCAGCCCGATCCTGAACAACGTGCTGATCGACGGCGCGGACGACAACCAGGCGATGTATTCTGAGGAGCGCGGACGCACGCGTGAGGCGTATTCGACGCCGCCAGCGGCAATCCGCGAGTTCAATGTGAACACGGGCGTGTATCAGGCTGAGTATGGCCGTGCGGCCGGCGGCGTGATCAACTCGGTGACCAAGAGCGGCGGCAACCAGTTGCATGGACAGGCTTACTTCTCGGACCGCGAGAGCTCGTGGGGTGCTTACAACGACTATGCAACAAATACGGTCGGGATGCAGAGCTCAACTGTTTATCCATTTACCAGCACCGACCTGTACAACTTCACTACATCTCCGATTAAGCCGGAAGACTCTCGCCGGATCTGGGGCTTCAATGCGGGCGGCTGGCTGATCAAGGACAAGCTGTTCTGGGAGTACACATACGACCAGCATCGCCGCATCTTTCCGGGAACGGCCAGGCCGAATTCTCCATCCGCGTTCTATACACAGCCGGACGGCGCGACAGGCACGGCAAACACGGTCATTCCCGCCGGCAGCACCACTACCTATACCTGCAACCTGACGACCGGTTATCTTGCTCCTAATTCGGGGACGACTGCCGCGCCTGCGCTGGACGCGCAGGTATGCACGCTGGCAGCGCGCGAGGGGCTAGCGAGCTATGCGGCAGGTACTGCGGCATACGCCACTGGACTTGGCGTGCTGCTTACTGATCTGGGCAGCGTGCCGCGTGCTGGTTATCAGGAAGTGAACATGCCGAAGCTGGACTGGCAGGTCAACGGCAAGAACCACGCCAGCTTCCTTTACAACCGGCTGCGCTGGGACTCGCCGGGCGGCGTGCAGACGCAGGCCACCAACACCTATGCGGTCGATACGTTTGGCATGGACTTTGTGAAATTGGACTATGGCGTCGCGAAGTTGTCCAGCCAACTGAGCTCAAACATCAGCAACGAGTTGCTCTACCAGTTCGGTCGGGAACTGAACGACGAATTACAGCAGCCGTACAGCGCGTTTACCAATACGTATCTGCAGGGAACCGGCACATCTGCTGGCAATGTTCCCGAAGTCTCGCTTGCAGCTTCGACGTCGGGGTTCTATCTGGGCTCGCCGTACTACTCCTATCGCAAGGCGCTTCCGGATGAGCACAAGTGGCAGATCGGCGATGTGCTGTATATGAGTCACGGCAACCACAGCTTCAAGTTCGGCGTGGACATGGTGCACAACTACGACCTGCAGAACAATACGTACGAGAGCAATGGATACATCTCGTACAGCTATGTGACCAACTTCCTGGTTGATTTGGCGAATGAAGGCAAGTCGGCTTCGACCTGCAACAGTTCGGCACTGGCGACCGCGACCATATCGACCTCCGGTGTGGTTACCAGCGCGGTTGGAACCTATCCGTGCTACGGGACCTTCGCGCAGGGCTTCGGGCCTCCAGTCTTTGCGATCTCGACCATGGACTACGGGTTCTTTGCGCAGGACAACTGGAAGGTGAGTCCGCAACTGACCTTAGAGCTGGGTCTGCGGTACGACTATGAGCATTTGCCGGGAGCCGCAGCCAATGCAAACCTGACGACGGCAATTGGCACCTTTGTGCCGTATGCCGGAATTAGCAATGCGCCGAGCGACAAGAACAATCTTGGACCACGGCTGGGATTTGCCTACGACGTAACGGGCAGCGGCAAGACGGTTGTGCGTGGCGGCTACGGCATGTTCTATGGGCGCATCACGAACGGCGTGTTGCTGAACGTACTGCTGAACACGGGCAGCCCGAACGGGCAGTTCACAGCGTCACTGAAGCCGAGTGCAGCTACCGCTCCGGTCTTCCCGAACATCATCTCCGGGGGGACGCCTCCGACGCCGGGTTCCTTCTTCCTGGCGCCCAACCTACAGAACCCGATGGTGCATGAGTTCGACCTGATCCTGCAACAGCAGGTCGGCAATGGCACGGTTGCTTCGGTGAGCTACCTGGGCGCGTTGGGCAAGGAGCTGACCAACTTCGTGAATACGAACCTGGCGCCCTCGACGTCGAATGCAACCATTACGATCAGCGACCCGAACAACGCTGGGCCGCTGCCGAATGGCGCCGTTTATGTGGTTCCGCAATATACGGCTTACGTCAACAAGTCATTCACCAACATCACAGAGGTGATCGGCAACGTCAATTCGAACTACAACGCGGTCGCGTTCGAGGTGCAGAACCGCTCGCTGAAGTCAATCCAGTTTGACGTGAACTATGTGTGGTCGCACGCGCTCGATTACAACCAGAACGCGACGACAACCGACGCGACCAACGGCCAGTATGACCCGGACGGAATCCAGGCGAAGGATTACGGCAACTCAAACTACAACGTTCCCGACCGCGTGACGGGATATGTGCTGTACAACTTCCCGAACACGAAGCGCGGCGACTGGATGAAGTACCTGGTGAACGACTGGGCGATCGACTCGGCGTTCCAGGCGCAGAGCGGGTTGCCCTACTCGGCTACGCTGAGCAGCTATCCTTCATACGCTGCGCTGAACAGCAGTTGGAACGGCGCGGGCGGTACGTCATGGATTCCAGTGATCGGGCGCAATACTTACAAGTACCCACGCGACATCGTGCAGGACGTGCGGTTGCAGAAGCAGATCTCGTTCACCGACCGGTACAAGGGCGAGGCGAGGCTGGATCTGTACAACGTCTACAACCACCAGAACGTGACCGGGGTGCAGAACACGGCGTATGTGTTTGGCGGCACTTCTTCGGGCACTCCGAATGTGTCGACGGCGACCTTCCAGAACGGCATTGCGGGGACTGCGAACTTCGGCACGCCTACCAACTCGAACTCGAGCGGGTTCCTGTATACACCGCGCCAAGTTGCGATTTCGTTCAAGTTCCTCTTCTAACCTGTTCGGAAGGTCCAGGGCGGCGGCTTCGGCTGCCGCCCTATTTCTTTTTAATGTGGCCTGCGCGAGATTGCAGATCGCATGCTTGGCAATCGATGCCGCCGAAGGAGCAGAATGAAAGCTAAGGAACTGCGGCCATCCGGCCACTCGTCTGGATGGCACGCGAGGGAGACGGACATCATGAACGAGACTCGGACGAAGGTTGTTGCGTTCAACGGCAGCGCCAGAAAAAACGGAAACACGGCCATCTTGCTTCGAACCGTTCTCAAGGAGCTGGAGGCCGAGGGGATTGAGACCGAACTCATCCAACTGAGCGGGGCCAAGATTCACGGCTGTCTGGCCTGCCGCAAGTGCTCCACCAAGAAGGACCGCCGCTGTTCGCAGACCGGCGACATGGGAAACGCCTACATCGAAAAGATGGAGGCGGCGGACGGCATCCTGCTCGGCTCGCCGACGTATGTGGCGGACATCACGCCGGAGATCAAGGCGCTGATGGACCGCGCCTGTTTGGTTTCCAAGGCGAACGGCGGCATCTTCCGGCGCAAGGTTGGCGCTGCCGTGGTGGCGGTGCGCCGGGCGGGAGCGATCCATGCCTTCGATTCGTTGAACCATTTCTTCCTGATCAGCGAGATGATCGTGCCCGGCTCGTCGTACTGGAACATCGGATACGGCCGCGAGATTGGCGACGTCGAGAAGGACGAGGAGGGCATGCAGACGATGAAGACGCTGGGCCAGAACATGGCGTGGCTGCTGAAGAAGATCAAGAGCGAGGCATAGAGAGCGCGGCGAAGCAGGCTGACTTACGATTGATCTCCTCTTTTATTTGGTCTTATATTCTCCCCCTCCCCCTGCCATCCCCCCTTTGTGGGGGATGGGTTCTTAAGTGGATTATTATCAATCGGTCACAGTCATAATACTCATAATGAAACTTTTATTGGTAAGCTGGATGAAATCAATCTGTTATGAGTTAAGTTGCTCTGCAAAATATACATTGCAGACAGGTTATGGATAAAATATTCATTCGGCGGTGTTTTCTGGGTCTGGTGTGAGGGGAATGGGAGGGCCAAACTCCTCGATCATTCTTTCCATGAGGGTTTTGGGGCGATCGGCCTGGGAAGGGACGCCGTTTCCTTCTCCGGGCGCGGCGAGGGTTTGGCCGTCGCGTGTGCGGACGACTCGGCTGGCCAGAGTGGCGAGGTCGTCTGCGGACGCGGGTGCGGGAGCGAGTGAGCGGACGTTGCAACTGGCGATCTGGAGGGCGTACAGGAGGCTGCGGGCCTGTACGGGATCAATCTGGCTGGCGGCGATGGCGGCAAAGAGCCGGGAGATGGCGAGCTGGATGGATTCGGCGTCTTCGAGCGGCGGGAAGCTGTAGGCGGGGGAAGTGGCGAGCTGGGCCGGATTCTGGCCGTTCTCCAGTAGATATTGCACGGTTTCTGGGCGCAGGGGCGCGGCTTTGGCTGTGGAGGCGGCATCGTGGCCTCGGCGGAGGTTGCGGTGGAAGTAGCAGAAGACGGAGCCGGTGATGGCGGGCGACTGGCAACGATGGCCGTTGGTCTTGATGTGACGGCAGATGGCGATCTTCACGGCATGGGAGTCCATTGGTTCCTCGATCCTGGTTTTTAAATGCGAAGGGCCACAAGACCCGTCCCCGTGTGGTGGACGGCTTGCGGCCCTTCTTTTTTTATCTCTACTTCTATTTTACCAAGCGGAGCATAACTACTATGCCAACTATTTTTCTTGGATAAGTTGTTTATATTGTGGTTGTTATGGGAATTTTTGGGTGTTGAGGGGCTTGACAAGCGGATTTGCTGGGGTTTTTGAGGGGCATGGAGCGAAAAAAAGACCCGGGGCTAAAGCCCC
>PLOU01000036.1 GCA_003142235.1 Granulicella sp. | reverse complement strand
TGGGCCATCAGGTCGAAGATGGTCCCCGCAACGTCCTTGGGATGGTTGTTGGCCGCGGCCCCGTACATGAACCGCTTGCGCTGCTTCTGCATCTCCTTCTCGTCCTTCTTGCCCATCGCGCGGCGCAGCAGGTCGGCCTCGCCCAGCGAGTAGCCCGCAACCACGTTCGAGATCTGCATCACCTGTTCCTGATAGACGATGACGCCCAGCGTCTCCTTCAGCAGTGGTTCCAGCTCGGGCAGCAGGTACTCCACCGGGCGCCGTCCCCACTTGCGCTCGATGAAGTCGTCGATCATGCCGCCCTGGATCGGCCCCGGCCGGTACAGCGCGTTCAAGGCGGTCAGGTCTTCGACGCTGGTGGGCTTGTAGCGGCGCAGCACGTCGCGCATCCCGCTCGACTCAAACTGGAAAACGCCCGAGGTCAGCGCGCGATGGAAGACCTGCTCATACGTCGTCGCATCGTCCAGAGCGATCGTGGCCAGGTCGAGCGAGATGCTCTTGGTTGCTTTGATCAGCTTGAGCGCGTCGTTGATGACCGTAAGCGTGGTCAGGCCCAGGAAGTCNNATCTTCAGCAGGCCCATCTTCTCGATCGACTTCATGTCGTACGCCGTGACGATGGCCTCGTCCTTGGTGCGCGTCACCGGCACAAGCTCGGTCAGCGGCTTGGGCGCAATCACCACGCCCGCCGCATGGACCCCCGCGCCGCGCACCAGCCCTTCCAGCCGCATGGCGGTGTCGATCAGCTCGCGGATCTTCGGCTCTTCATACGCGGTGGCCAGCGGCGGCGAGCCTTTCAGCGCCTGCTCGATCGTGATCCCAATCGTCGTTGGAATCAGCTTGGCAATGCGGTCCACCTCGCCGTACGGCATGTCCAGCGCGCGCCCAACGTCCTTGATGGCCGCCTTCGCCGCCATGGTGTTGAAGGTGATGATCTGCGCCACCTGGTCCTCGCCGTACTTCTGCTTCACGTACTCGATCACCTCGACGCGCCGGTTCATGCAGAAGTCGATGTCGATGTCCGGCATGTTGACGCGCTCCGGGTTCAGGAAGCGCTCGAACAGCAGCTCGTGCTGTAGCGGGTCCACGTCGGTGATCTCCATGCAGTACGCCACCAGCGAGCCGGCGGCCGAGCCCCGCCCCGGGCCGACGGGAATCGACTGCTCGCGCGCATAGCGAATAAAGTCCCATACAATAAGGAAATAGCCCGGATACTTCATCTGCTGGATGCAGGCAATCTCACGGTCCATCCGCGCGTGATAGTCGGGAATCGTCTTCTTCAGCAGGCCGCTCGCCCGCAGGTGCTCAATCGACGTGGCCAGCCGCTTCTCCAGCCCCTTGCGGCACACCTTCTCGAAGTAGCTGTCCAGCGTCTCGCCTTCGGGCACGGGAAACGCCGGAAAGGGATTGTCGATCTTGTTCAGCGTCAGGTTGCAGCGCTCGGGAAACTGCATCGTTCCGCTCACCACATGCGGCGCATGCGCAAACAGCCGCGCCATCTCGTCCGCGCTTTTGATGTAGAACTCGTTGGTGTCGAACTTGAACCGCTTAGGATCGTTCATCGATCCCGCCGTCTGCACGCACAGCAGCACCTCGTGCGCGCGGCTGTCGTCCGCGCCGATGTAATGCGAGTCGTTGGTGGCGATCAGCGGGATGTCGAGATCTTTTTCCAGCCGGAACAACGCGTCGCAGACCTGCTTGTCCGGCCCCAGCTGGTGGTCCTGGATCTCCAGGAAAAAATTTCCCCGTCCAAAGATGTCCTGATACTGGCCGGCGGTCGCCTTGGCCAGCTCGGTGTGGCCCTCCATGATGTGCTGCGCGACCTCGCCTGCCAGGCACGCGGAGAAACCGATCAGCCCAGCCGAGTGCTTCGCCAGATAGTCCTTGCTGATGCGCGGCTTGCGATAGAAACCGTGCAGCGCGGCCTCGCTGGTCAGCCGCACCAGGTTGCGATAGCCCTCTTCGTTCTCCGCCAGCACGATCAGGTGGTTGTACTTCAGGTCGGGATCGGGCTTGGCCCGGTGGTCCTCTTCCTTGCAGATGTACAGCTCGCAGCCCAGGATGGGCTTGATCCCCTTCTCCTTCGCCGCGTTGAAAAAATGCACCGCCCCAAAGATATTTCCGTGGTCGGTCATCGCCACCGACGTCTGCCCCAGCGCGTGCACATGCTTCACCAGCTTCTCCACGTCGCATGCGCCGTCCAGCAAGGAATAGTCCGAATGCAGATGAAGATGGGTAAACTCAGCAGCCATCAGTTGATTCTAGGCGTTCGAGGCATGAGGAAAACTGGATGTCTCTTATTCAGGACTGCTTCACTCGTATGCCAAGAAAGATAGCAAGAGAAGAGGTGATCTCCGCCATCTGCGTAGAGGAGAGATGACCGATCTTATCGCCCATACGATCTCTTGGGATCGTGAATATTTTGTCGATCATTACGTCAGTCGGTAGATTCAATCCGTTCGATTCACTCGGTTGAATGGTGTGTCGAATCAACGGGGAGTCAGATTTCAAATGGCTCGACATCAACAGGACAGTCAACGAGCCGTTTTTGTCGAAAGTATCCGACTGAATCACAACGCTCGGCCTCGGTTTGCAGTAGCTGCCCGGAGCGCTCACGATAACCAGATCGCCCCGTTTCAATCCCACTGGGTGTCCGCCAGAACCGCCTCCATAAAGTCGAATATTTCCTTGTCATGCGCCGGATCGTTCGCGGCGAGGCATTGCCTGCGTGCCTCTTCGGCGAAGCCGGGCTTGCGTGTGTCTGGAACCCAGATTTGAATAGGCCGCAGGCCGCGCGCGCGCAGAGATTCGCGGTGCTTGCGCACGCGCTCCCTCGCCGCAATCTTCTTCTTCTCCGCGTCGTGCGTTATACCTGTCTGTAACTGCTCGGGCGTCATGTGTTAATTGTTACATGTAACACTCCGGAACGCAACTAACACTCTTGTCCAATACAAGAT
>PLOU01000214.1 GCA_003142235.1 Granulicella sp. | reverse complement strand
CCGCTGAAAAATAGAGGCTTAGTCCGGATAATCGAAGGTCTGCAAAACCTTTATGCGCCGGTTCGATCCCGGCCCGCGCCTCCATAATTTCAATAACTTAGATGGATTAACACAAAAGTCCCCACAGGCAGCCGTGGGGACTTTTGTGGGATTTGGTTCACTGGATAGCAGTTCCTTCTCTCTCGAATTCGCTGAGCAGCCTCAGAACGCGTACTTCAGCGACAGTTGGATAAAGCGCGCGTCCGGGGTCAGTTTCTGGAAGCTGCGCGGGCCGGTGATGGTTCCTCCGGTGCTGTCGATTGTCATGTCGCTCGGCTGGCCCAGGGAGGGAGTGTTGAACAGATTGAAGATATCGGCGCGAAACTGTAGCGCCTGCTCGCGGAAGACGGGGAAGAGCTTGAAGACGGACATGTTGATGCGCTCAAAGCCCGGGCCGTAGACATCATTTCGCCTGCCGCCCAGGAACCCGAGGGCCGACGCGGGGTTGGTCACGTAGACTGGCTGCGACGCCGTTGCGTAGTGCGCGTCGGATGTCCCGGTCGGAATGTAATGGCTTGGCTCGTTCGTCCAGTCGTTGGGGTTCCACGGGTTCTCAAACGAGCAGGGGTTATACCAGTTGCTGCGAGTGCGGGTCCTCGCGGCGCAGGCCACTTGAATATTCGGGTTGGGGCTGGTGAATGTGCCGCCGCTCGCGTAGGGGTCTTTAATTTTGACCGCCTCCGCCTTGCCTCCGCTGGCCGTGCTGATGGCGGTGGGAGCCACCGAGAAGGGATTGCCTGTCTGGACCGCGAAGGTCAGGTTGAGCGACCATCCATCGACCGCAGAGCTCAGCAAACCATTCTTGTTAAGAAACTTGTGTCCCGCACCGAAGGGCAGATCAAACAAGGCGTTGAAGGTGAAGCGCTGGCGCGTATCGAAGGTGGAGTTGGAATATTCCGCCTTGACCGGGACCAGGTTCGTCTGCCGAAATCCTGCGTCGGCGTTCGAGAGCATCAGCGCGGGCGCATCGTCCAAGGAGTGCGACCAGGTGTAGGTGGCCAGCAGGCTCTTTCCGTTGGAGTAGCGCTTCTCCAGCTTGGCCTGCATCCCGTTGTAGTTGCTGTTGCCAACATGGTCGGTAAAATCCGTGCTGCCGAAGTCCGGCAGCGGACGGGCGTTCTGCGTGCTGTTGCTGGGGTTCTCCAGCGCCAGGGGGCTGTTCGGATCGGTCAGCGACCCCAGGTGGTGCGATGCGTCGCCCACATAGCTGACGGTGGCAACGATGCCCTTGGCAACGCTGCGCTGGATGGCGAGGTTGTAGTCCTCCGTGTAGGGCGTGGTTAGCGAAGGAGGGGTACCGCGCATGGAGAGGTGGGCCACATTGCTGGTCAACCCGTGCGCCAGGATGGCGGAGAAGCCGTTGCCAATAGTGATCCCGTCAGTGGGGCAGGAGGTTGCGGAACAACTGCTGGATAGGAAGGTCGAGTCGAACTGGAAGGGATAGTTCTGACCTAGATTCGGCATGTAACCGGCGTTCTCCAATCCGCCATAAAACAACCCATAGCCCGCATGGATGGAGGTCTTGGCATCCGGCGAATATGAAATTCCCAGACGCGGCCCGAAGTTGGCCTTCTGCGCCGCAATCAGGTGCGGATTGGGGTTGAACTGCAAGGCGATGTTGTCCTTGGCCAGCAGGTTGGGGAAGGCATTGGAGGTCTGGGCGAAGATGGACTGCACATAGCTCTTGATCTCCGCGGGGAACTGGAGAACAGCCGATCCGCTGCCGAATCCGGTCGCAGTATTCAGCGTGGAAGGTCCGCTCATGCTGTAGGAGGCCTGGTAGCCGCCCACATCCTGATAGGGCTGGAAGTACTCCCAGCGCAGGCCCGCGTTGATAGTGATCTTCTTCGTGATGCGCCAGTCATCCTGCACGTAGGCACCGTCGTACCAGCGGGCCTGGCCACTGACAAACTCGCTGGAGAGGACCGCGCTGTTCTGGCTGTCCAGAAGAAAATCGGCCGCGGAAAATCCAGTGTTGGGGGCGTTCAGATTGCTGGTGTACTCACCGGTGTAGTAGTAGTTGCCGCGCGAGTCGGGTGGCTCCTGACTGGAGAAGCGTATGCTCAGAAAATTAACTCCGGCCTTCAGGGCGTGGTTGCCGATGATCTTTGTGACGTTGTCTATGATCTGGTATACGTTCTCTTTTTCGGTGCCCGGCGTGTATCCACCGCTGCCGAAGTTGGCGATGTTGTATGCGCCGCCGCTGAACCAAATCTGCGGTATTCCGCCGTTCATATAGCCGACGGGGATTCCGCCAAATCCAAGACTGGCGGCAAAGCCTGCATTCGCAGCATTGAACTGCGTCCTGTGCGAGCGGATGTTGTTGAAACCCACGCGAAATTCGTTGGTCAGCGTGTGGGAAAAGATGTGGGTCTCGCTGAACATGAAGCTGCCGCTGATGTTGCCGCTGATGTTGCCGCCGCCGGCCAGGATGCCAAATAACGGAGGCTGGTACGACGGCTCGTTCCAGTAGCTGAAGCTGGAATACGCCGTGTCCTTGGCGTTGATGTTCCAATCCAGGCGCGTGTCCCACTGGGTGGTGTCGTCGTACGCCGCGGAGTTGAAGAGGTAGTTGTTATACAGCAGCCCGTTGTTGGTATTCGGTTTCGGAAGCAGGTTGAGGACCGCCAGCGCGGTCGGGTTCGGCGAAACCCCGGCAATACCCGAGGCGAGATTGTTGTTGGGGAATGGCTGAGGCGCCGCACTGGAACTCTGGTGATAGAGCTGGATGGGGCCGGACGCGCCCGTCAGCGCGGGGTTGTACAGCTCGGAGAAGTTGCCGGCCCGCTCCAGCAGCGATGGAACCGTCGTGATGGTTACGCCGGTATAGGCAATGCTATTGGCCTGCACGTCCGCAAAGAGGAACAGCTTGTTGCGCATCAACGGCAGGCCAACGGCCGCGCCAAACTGGTTCTCATGATATGCAGGCACGGAGGTCGCATTCCAGTCCTTGGCGTCGAAGGCCGTGTTGCGCACGAACTCCCACAAGCTGCCATGCACATTGTTTGTGCCCGACTTCAGGCTGGTGTTGATGACTGCGCCCGCGGAGTGGCCGAACTCGGCCGAATAGTCGCCGCTCTGCACCCTGAACTCCGCAAGCCCCTCGGACGGGGGCTGGGCCACAAAACTGGCGCCGGTGGGGAAATCGACCAGATGATTGTTATTGTCCACGCCATTGAGCATGTAGTTGTTCTGCTCCGCGCGCTGTCCGTTGGAGTTGAAGTCGCCGGTGCCCGCGCCGTGCGAACCCTGCGGAGGGGCCGCGCCCGCGGCCAGTTGGGCGATGTACACCCAGTTGCCACCGCTGAGGGGGACCCTGTTGATGGACTGCGCGCCGGTCGTCTGACTGGTCGAACTCTCCTGCGACTGCATCATCGGCACAACGGTGGTCGTGGTGTCGGACGTAGCTCCATGCTTCAGCGTGACAACAACGCTAAGCTGCTGCTGCATGCTGATCGTCAGGCCAGTCAGCGTGCTGGTTCCGTAGCCCGGCGAGTTGGCGGTCACCCTGTAGTTGCCAATCTTGATCGGCGAGAAGAAAAAGACGCCGGAACCGTTCGAGTTGCTCTTCAGCACCAACCCTGTATCGTCATTGGTCAGCGTCACGCCGGCATTGCCGATTGCGGCGCCGGACGCGTCCTGGACCACGCCCGTTATCGTTCCCTGGTCTGCCTGTCCCGATGCCATGCGCACCAGGCCGAACAGCAGGACGAGCGCCCGGCAGAACAACTTCACTCTCGTCCTGTTCTCTCGAAAACGTTGATGGGGAATTGCCATGGAGGGATGGTGGTCCGGCGATGCAACGATATCCAGCGGGTTTCTCGGTTCTCTCGAATGCACAATAGCGATCAGTGTTGGGATAGAATCTCGTCTTCGGATTGCTCGTCCCGGAGGTCGCGGCTGGACAAGGTTCTGTCGCAGCCGCTAAGTCATTCAAAATATGGTGGCCAGAGACGGGATTGAACCGCCGACGCCGGCCTTTTCAGGGCCGCGCTCTACCACTGAGCTATCTGGCCTTGGCGATGCGAAACGCCTGATTCGGGACAGCCAAGAGCGCCCGGGCGAGAGCGAGAAAAGTCCGCGCGGTCAACTCCGGCGGGTTCAAGCATCCAGCTAAAGTATAGCAACCCCGGCTGCCTGCGCCAAACCTGCCGCGCGTCGGACAGTAGACAACCGCGCTATGCTGGGTGTCTGCATTCCCGTTGCACCGAGAGGTGAGCCTCCATGTCCCGCATCTGCCAAGTTTCGCAACGCCTGCGAAGACGAGCTTTGACATCTGCATCGCTGTTGCTGCTTTCGACCCTGGCATTGATGCCGGCCCTGCTGCTTGCGCAGGGACCTACACCGGGCGAGCAGCGCGCGGTGCGGGCCTTCGATGCGGCGCGGACCGACAAGGCCAACGCGCTCGCCCTCGAAGCGTTGCTGGCCAGAATGCCCAAGGGCGGCGACCTGCACATGCATCTCTCCGGCGCAGTCTACGCGGAGACGTTTCTGAAGGAAGCCGCGGCTGACAATCTCTGCGTCAATCCGAAGACGCTGAGCTTTGCCAAGAATGCGGGGCTCGCCAAGGACCCGCCAGCGGGCCCGATCTGCGCGGATGGAAACGTGCCTGCGGCCAGCGTCTTGCAGAATCAGCGGCTCTACGATGCGCTGGTCGATGCGTTTTCTATGCGCGGCTTTGTTCCGTCCGCCGGAGTCAGCGGGCACGACCAGTTTTTTGCCACCTTCGACCGCTTCGGCGGGCTGGACAAGTCGCACGCCGGTGAGTGGCTGGACGAGGTGGCCACGCGCGCGGTCGCGCAGAACGAGCAGTACCTCGAAGTGATGCAGACGCCGAGCTTCTTCGAGCTGGCGCCGCTGTGGAACTCGCTGGGCTGGCCGGCGACGCCGGCGGGCGCAAGAATCGATTCCGAGGGCGATGCGACCGGGACCTCGCGGGCCGAGCTGGACGCGCTGCGTACCAAGCTGCTGGCTGGCGGGCTCGGCGAGGAGGTTGCGCTCGACGCCAAGGAGATGGACGACGCGCTTGCGACGCGCAAACGCATCGAGCACTGCGGCGAGGTGAGTGCGGTGGCAGCCTGCACCGTGAAGATTCGCTACCTCTACCAGGTGCTGCGCGCGAATCCTCCTCAGCAGGTCTTCGCGCAGACGCTGCTTGCCTTCGAGGTGGCCAGCGCGGACCCGAACGTCGTGGGGCTGAACTTTGTGCAGCCCGAGGACGCGCGGCTCTCCATGAGCGAGTACAACCGGCAGATGCACATGCTGGACTATCTGCAGCGCATCTATCCAAAGGTGCACATCTCGCTCCATGCGGGCGAGTTGGCGCCGGGACTGGTGCCGCCCGACGGACTGAAGTTCCACGTCCGCGAGGCGGTCGAGTTGGGCCACGCGGAGCGGATCGGGCACGGCGTCGATGTGATGTTCGAGACGGACCCGCGCGGGCTGCTCAATGAAATGGCCGCGAGGCATGTGATGGTGGAGATCAATCTCACCTCGAACGATGCGATCCTCGGCGTCGTGCCGCCGCACCATCCGCTGCCGGAGTACCGCGCGGCGCATGTTCCGGTGGCGCTCTCCACCGATGACGAGGGCGTCTCGCGCATCGACCTGACGCACGAATATGTGCGCGCGGCGATGGAGTACGGGCTGGGCTATCTCGACCTGAAGGCGATGGCGCGGACCTCGCTGGAGCACAGCTTTCTGCCCGGCGAGAGCCTGTGGCAGAAGCCCGATGACTTCACGCGCGTGAAGGCTGCGTGCGTGGGGCAGGCTGCGGGACCTGAGTTGCCAAGTGCGAAGTGCCAGGCGCTGCTGAAGTCGAGTGAGCGAACTGCTGAGCAGTGGGAGCTGGAGCGGCGCTTCGCGGCCTTCGAGGCGAGTCTGCCGTAGCGCGCGAGACGAGACTGCGAAGCTGGGCAAACGCAGTAGCTTTTTATTCGCTATTTGTTTGCTTTTTGTTCTCCCCCTCCCCCTGCCATCCCCCTTGGCGGTGGATGGGGGCGTAAGTTGATTGTTATGTGGTGGCCACAGGGAAAATTTACATAATAAACGATTTAGGAGTAAGTGGTTTGGAATCAATTTGTTGCGCGGTGCATGGTTAGCTAAAATATTCATTCGCGGTGAGTTGCGGCTAAAATATTCAGGGCATAAGGGTTATGGGTGAAAATTGCGAATTTTGCTGGGTGGCGCCGGCAAAATATTCATTGCATGGGTGTTGCTGGCAAAATATTGATTCGGTGAGGCTTGCATTCGGAATTCTGAAGTGCAGCG
>PLOU01000206.1 GCA_003142235.1 Granulicella sp. | reverse complement strand
AGGTCGGTGGTCGCAGTCAGCTTGCTCCGGTCATTGTCGCCGACCAGCACTTCTCCAAGGTTGACAGCCCGCCCCTCGGGGCTAATCGCCCACAGGACATAGGTAAGATATTCGCTGCCGAAGGTAGTAGGACTTTGCAACTTTCCGAATTCTGCCTCGACTTCCATGGTGCCGCGCTTGCTTCGCACCTTGGCTGTACCGTTCGCTGAAGGCAACAAAGCCGTGCCGGCAAAGTCCACNNCCGCTGCGATGCTGATAGTTAATCGCCTGGACCGATCGACTGGTTACGATCACGCGGTATGCGGACACGGGACCCGCGGGCACGAGAACCATCGTAGCTTGCGGGTTCGCTTGAGCAAATGCGCCCAGACTGAGGACACATCCAACTGCTGACAATAGTATGTTCTTCAAGATTCCTCCTGCAGGCAGATTCTGCCGTATTGCGTTGAACGTCCATTGTGTTTACGGCCTCAGATATCCATGTCTGGGCCGTTCGATCTCTCAATGCCCGACGTGGAACTGGGTAAGGTAGCTGTAGAGGCCGAATACCTTCAGAAGCCAAAGAACCACGACAATCACTACAACGGCATTCAGGATTCCCTTGATCTGACTCTGCATGGGGATGTAGCGGTTAACCAGCCATAGCAATACGCCTACTACGCAGAGCGTGAGAACAACCGTGATAAGTGGCATTTCATCCTCTTTCTAAGATCCGATCCTCGCCGGAGGCATCTTCGATGCAGATCGTTTGGTTCGTATTGAATTGCTCGCTTCTAGCCCGGCTCGGTTAACATTTGTCCACGTGAGAAGGCCATACACGCCGGTCTACGGAGGCGTGGTGAACTGGGCGGCGTGTCCTTGCACGGCTCGGACGGCTAAGAGGAAACCTTGTCGGACGGCTAAGAGAAAACCTTGTACGATAGTCCGAATTGGTTCAATAACCAGGGAGCGAGGAGAACGGTCACTTCTCGTTAGATGCATTTTTTCAATGCCACGAGCAAATAGCTGAGCTATAAAGCACATACCATAGAAGCCGAACATGCGATCGATACTCACTCGGCTGCGAAACAAGAGTTCCTGTTACCATGCATTGCGTCATGCACTATGGTTGATGGGCAACCGCCGCAGTGATCTGGGCCGGCCGGCCGGAATCGGTTGTGGATGAGATCGCCGGCGCCGGTTTGTCAGCCGGTATCACGGTCCCTACCGGGAAGATGAGAATCTGGACCGAACCCCAATCCGCCTCCAGGTTCGCGCCTGCCTGCTTGCCCATTCCCAACGTCATAAGCTGGCTGTCGTCAAAACCGAAGTTTTCCACCAGATACTCGCGTATAACCATGGCCCTGGCCTCGGTGAGCACAAGGTCCTTCTGGGTGTCGCCATCCATGCCGGTGGCAACCACGACGACCGCGACTCCGAATGGATTCTGCGCCAGGAAGTCGCCGGCGGCCTTGAGAGATTTCTGGTCCTTCAGCTTGGCAGTATCGCGGGCATCGAAGAGTTGCTTGGCCGTATAGGTAAACGCCTTGAGAGGCGTACCCTGCGGGAGACTAGCAATCTTATTCGCCGCCAGGCCGGCGGAGTCTTCGTATCCGCGCTTCTTGAAGTAGCCGCTCAGGAAGAAGTTGTGTTTCAGCGCCTCCATATTCTCCTGGAAGTCCGTAACCCCGGTCTGCGCCTGGAGCATGGTGTCATGCATGGTGGCGGTGGTCTGTTGCAGGTTGCTATAGAGTTGCTTGTCGTTCACCAGTGATCCCACGGTTCCCTGGCCCGAGTCGATCTTGGCGCTTACGTCGTTCAGGTGCGCCGTTGCCTGGACCGTGTTCTGGACGGCCAGTTGGCTGCTGTCGAGAATGCCTCTTGTCTTCTTGAGCAGGTCCGACATCTCCAGGGGCGGTTCACTCTGGATCGTCTCGCCATTTTTAACCTCGACTTGTCCGGCAGATCCAAATGAAATTGCCACGAACTGACTCCCCAATACGCCCTCGGTTTCAATGGATGCCACGGAGTCCTGTTTGATAATCTCATGCGTCGAATTGTCGAGATCCATAAGTACAGTGACCTTTTCGCCGGTATTGTGAGGCAATGAGATGCTTTGCACAGTACCGCTGTGGACCCCGCCCACCCGCACGTCGGCCCCTGTATTCAGGCCCGCCACGTTGTCGAACAGCGCCTTCAGTTGGTAGGTAGAGCTGAACAGATACTCCTTGCTGCCAATAATGAAGACACCGGCGGCCAGAATTGCCAGTGTCATAACGATGAATGCCCCTAGCCGTGCCACTCTCGACATAGTTCCTCCTACGACTGCTTAAGAAATTTCTCTACAAACGCGACGTGGCTTTGTTGAAGGTCCTCGAACTTGCCCTCAATCACCACCTTGCCCTGGTCCAACAAGGCCAGGCTGTTGGCAATCGTCCTGGCGCTGTGCAGATCGTGAGTCACTACGATGGATGCCATCCGGCGCTCCCGCTGGAGCTTGAGAATTAGATCATTGATCTCCCCTGAGCTGATGGGGTCGAGACCGGCTGTGGGCTCATCGAGGAGCAGAATCTCCGGCTCCAGGGCGAGCGCACGCGCCAGGCCCACGCGCTTCTGCATTCCACCCGAGATGTCGGAGGGCATCTTATCGACGTCGCCTTCCATGCCCACCTCAGCCAGCAACTGCATCACCCTGTCCCCACGCTCGGACCGGGACATGTCTCTGCGGTGATGTACAAGCGGGAAGGCCACGTTTTCGGCGACGGTGAGCGAATCGTAGAGCGCTGCATGCTGGAACAGAAAACCCATCTTTTTTCTGATCTCGCCCATCCGGTCCATGCCCAGGCCGGCAATGTCCTGGCCATGGATGCGAATCGATCCCGAGTCAGGTGTTTCGAGGCCGATGATGAGCCGCAGCAGCACGCTCTTGCCTGTGCCGCTGCGTCCGAGCACGGCGAGAGTTTCTCCGCGGGTCACATGCAAATTGATCCCATCGAGGACCGTGTGGCTTGCATAAGTCTTGCGCACATCCTCGACGGCGACAACCGGCGCACCGTCGTTCTCCTCTGGTTCCGTGTGCTTCATCGCAATGTCATAGGCTGTGGCCATATCTGTCTCACGATCCGTTCGATCCATATTTAGGGGAAGACCACGAGAATGAACTTCACCAGCACAACGTCGGCCAGGATCACGAAGAGCGAGGCAAGAACAACCGAGTATGTGGCGGCGCGGCCCACTCCCTCCGCTCCTCCGCGTGTGCGCATTCCCTGGAAGCAAGCAATGAGTCCGATGATCAGGCCATACACCGCGGTCTTGAACGTAGGCGGCAGGAAGTCGTTCAATTTTGCGCCCTTGAAGCCGCTTTCGATGAACTGGTGAAACGAGAGCGGCTCAACCATTGCCTGTGCAATCCAACCCATCAACAGTCCGCTTGCATCGGCGGCCAGAGTGAGCAGCGGCAGCATCAGGATGCAAGCCAGAATTCGTGTGGCCGCCAGAAGCCGGTAAGGGTTGATTGCCGATGCCTCGACGGCGTCAATCTGCTCGGTCACTTTCATCGACGCCAGTTCCGCGCCAATGCCCGCGCCCACGCGCCCACTCACGATCAGGCCGGTCATGATCGGGCCCATGACCTGAATCACGGAGTACACAAGAGTAGTCGAAAACATCGATTTGGCGCCGAATCGACTCAGGCTGTAACGCGCTTCCATCGAGATCACAACGCCGATTGCTGCGCCTGCCGCTGCAACCAGCGGCAGAGACTTCGATCCAACCTCGTCGAGCTGTCGAATCAGCTCGCGCCACTCATACGGCGGCGTCAACCCGGCCTTGAGGACCTTCCAGGCAAAGATGCCCAGATCACCGAACCACTCGAAGAACCCGTTGGCCGTCCTGCCAACAAAATCCAGTGCAGATGGTAGGGACACAGTTTGCTGCTCCGGAATCAGCGGATGAATGCCTGCAACGACAATGTGCTCGCGG
>PLOU01000090.1 GCA_003142235.1 Granulicella sp. | reverse complement strand
GTGCGGATGCGAACTTCGGTTGGGTCATCTTCCATTCCTTCGGGTGCGGGCTTGGTCTGACTATTTGTCCTCTCAAGAGTACACTCTGAACGGAGCGGTGATGCAGGGCAGTTCAATGTTGGCCCTCGAGTCGGCATCCGGCTGGTATGATGGATTCGGATGACGACCAAGGTACAGGAGCCCGCGGCGGCCGGTGGCAAGACAGGGAGCGGGGACGCGGTCGCGAGCGGCGCGTCTCCGGCGCTGGCGCTGCTGGCAGGCTGGCTGGTCCCCGGAGCGGGACACCTGCTGCTGGGCAAGTGGGTCCGCGCAGGGCTGCTGATGGTCTCGATCGTGGGGATGTTCGCCATCGGAATCGCGTTGCAGGGCAAGGTTTACACGCCGAATACGGGCGAGCCGCTGGACATGCTGGGCTTTGCGGGCGACCTTGGCTCCGGCCTGCTGTACGGATTGGCGCGCCTGCTGGGCTGGGGACAGGCTCCGGTGCTGACGGCGGTGGCGGACTATGGAACCAAGTTCATCGTGGTGGCCGGGCTGTTGAACGTCGTCGCCGCGGTGGATGCGCACTCCTTGGCCAGCGGGAGGAAGCCGTCGTGACCATCTCCCACTTCAGCGCGGTACTGCTGTTCTCGCTCTTCACCTCCATTGTCTTCGGCATCACGCAGCGGGCGCAGCCGAAGAAGATGGTGCGCTTCGGCGCGCTCTGCTTTGCGCTCTTCGTCGGCGGTACCATCGCGGCGAGCTGGGCGATGTGGCTCATCAAGCATTAATTAATAATTAATTGGGAGTTGCAGGTTGTGAGTGGGGAGTGGTGTCTTCAGTTCGGCTTTGGGGCCTGAGCTGTGGACCGCTCACCACAGCGAATAGTCGCCGCGCGCGATTACCCAGAGAGCGAGCAGCAGGTTTGCCGTGGCATGGGCGGCGACCGCTTCGCCCAGCCTGCCGCGCAGTTTGGCGACGACGGCGAAGACCACCGCGGCCAGCGTGCCGGCCAGCCACATCCGGCCGTGCAGGATGCCGAATGCCAGCGAGCTGGCAAGCACGGCAAAGAGGCCCATGCTGGCGAATGGAACGCTCTCCACATCGGCCGACATAAACCGGCGCGCGATGTATCCACGAAACGCAAGCTCTTCGGCCAGCGGGACCGTGAGAACGGCGGCGATGGTGCGGGTTATGATCCATGCGGCGCGCTGGCCGCTGCTGAGCCGCGCCAGTCCCTGGGCTACGCCGGTCAGGACCACTTCACTGCCGGTTGAGTCCCTGCCGATCCAGTGGTCAATCGCAATCCAGAAGGCGAAGACCAGAACGCCGGCTGCCGGCCCCAGCCAGCCAAACCGCCAGTCCATTCGGCGGTACTGGCGGCGGTAGGCGTAAAAGACGGCAAGGGCCGCGGCCAGACGAAGCGCGTACATCCATTCAAAGCCGTCCGAGGCTGCCTCGGCCAGCAGTCCCGCGGCAAGGATTGCAAGCCATGGCAGAAGATACACGGCGGCGGCATTGGTCGCAGCCAGAGGGCTGCCGCTGACCTGCGGGGCTGGGGATGGGACCGCTCCCAAAGCGGGGCCGGACTGTCGAAACCAGGCGACGTTGTTGACCGTGAGCAGGAAGCCCAACGCTACGCAACTGAATAGAATCCACCCGGCCTGGGAGTGGAAGCCTCCCAGCGCCACCGCCGGATAGCCGGCACTGCCAATTGCGATGAGCGCTGTGAGCCGCACCAGGTTCATCAGCCAACTCAGGAGAAGCGAGGCAGGCACCAGCAACAACGCCCGGCCAAGCCGCAACTCGCGGCGCGTGTAAAGCAGCCAACCCACCGTCAGGCTCAACATCAGGGCCAATCCCTCGACACCGGAGCATTGGTCCGCGATGACGATGGGAAACGCTTTGGTGCCGACCATAAAATGCGCGGAATCCCGGAACACATCGGGGTAGAAGAAGCCCAGCAAAAACTTCACTCCGCGAAAGGTTGCCGCCTGCATTCGATGTCCGAGCCAGGAATGAGGCCTGTCCCACGCGAGTATCAGCAGACTGCGCACAGACATCATCAGCACATCGCACATCGCCGCAAGGCCCCACGCGTTGCCCAGACTGCGAAACAGGTGCATCGGTTTGCGGAGATAAATCAGTGCCCCGCCAAGCGTGACGGGCAAGAGAGCGATCAGAGCGAACCAGGCGCACTTTGCCCCACGCTCCAGAGCAGTGCCCGGCGTCGCGGAATGGGCAAGGTAAAGATCGGTGGCGGCAAACAGTGCCAGAGCGCATGCGTGAAGCGCAGCCCAGCCCTTGTGCAGCGGAGAAGCGTTCCATTGCAAGGCCTTCAGTTTGTCTCGCCCGAAAAACAGCAGCGCCACAAAGAAGAAAATAGTCGAGGTGGTGACGGTCCGCGCCTGCAACCAGGGATAGGGTAGCGGGTTGAGGGTGACGGGCTGCCCCAGAGGCGTGTAGCCGCTTTGCCCCTGTAACCAGCCATGGGGCAATAGAGTGGCCAGGATGCATTCGACCATGAGAATGCAGGCCGTCCACCAGCAGCGCGAGTAGATAGAGTTGCCGAGCATTCTCGACCACCCGCCTCTCGCGACGATGGAAACCTCATCGGGCGAAGATTTTATGTTCCTGGACAAGACTGTGGACTCTGATTAGAGCTTAACGCGGCCCCGGATCACCAGGATGGCACCGCCTAGAAACGCGAGCGTTCCCATCCCTATCCCAGGGTCAATCTCTGGCGCACCCCCAGGAGGCCCAAATAAGGGATGTATGGCAATGAGGGTAACTGCCAGTACAGCAAGAAGATTGCGGAAAATCTTCATCTGAGGACTCTCCTAGGTCAGTATTGCAGATAACGGCAAGTTCAACAAAAAATATTGTCGGCGGCATTTGATGCGGTGGCCTCATAGAGAATTCCCGTCCACCCGCCCTTCGTGATTATGGAAGCCTCATCCGGCGATGATTTTACGTTCCTGAACAAAACTGTGGACTCTGGTTAGAGCTTGACGCAGCTTAGAGCTTAACGCGGCCCCGAATAACCAGAATGGCCCCGCCAAGGAACGCGAGCATTCCTATCCCCGTCGCAGGGTCGATCTCCGGCGCACCCCCTCCAAATAAGGGATGTATGGCAAGGATGGTAACTGCCAGCACAGCAAGAATACTGCGGATAATCTTCATTGGACAACCTCTCCTAGGTCAGTATTGCAGATAACGGAAAGTTCAACAAAAAATAGTGCCGGCGGCATTTGATGCGGTGGCCTCATCGAGAATTCCCGTCCCCCGCTCTTCGTGATTATGGAATCCTCATCCTGCGAAGATGTTGTTTCCGGACAAAACAGTGGACTCTGGTTAGAGCTTGACTCGGCTTAGAGTTTGATGCGGCCC
Organism: Granulicella sp.; assembly: GCA_003142235.1. Lineage (GTDB taxonomy): Bacteria > Acidobacteriota > Terriglobia > Terriglobales > Acidobacteriaceae > Edaphobacter. The sequence goes on along the minus strand of PLOU01000090.1, from coordinate 21,637 downwards.
CGGATCACCAGGATGGCGCCGCTAAGAAACGCCAGCGCTGCCGTCCCCATTGCAGGGTCGATCTCCGGCGCATTGCCACCGTTATCACTGAATCCGGCAAACGCAGTATGGCTGGCAATTATGACGACTGCCAGCACCGCGAGAAGATTGCGAAGGCTCTTCATCAGAGATAGTTCTCCACATTCCTTTATAGCAGAAAAACTAGCAAAATAACAGGGTTTTTCCGCTGGCAGCCCGATTGTGTGTCGTTTTGAGACAGTGTTACTCACCCTGTACAACTAACGTGGGAGGGGGTGACTCGCGTAAGCCTATGGGAGACCGTCAGCATGGGTTCCGACACAGTCTGGCAACCGAATCACTGCTTCACAGGAGTTGATGACGTAGTCGTCCGGGAGGATGCGGAAACAGACAGCGGCGAGGTCCGGGGGTTCTTCCCCGGCACGCCATTCAGGGGTCGGAATCACGGAGTGACCACTAACTCACTCTTATCACTGTCTTTATGGGTTGCTGTGGGCGGAGTGGGAGGAGGTGGCGAGCTGGGGGGATTGGGGGTCGAAGTAGCTGCTGTCCCAGAGCGCGCGGTAGAGCTGGCCGGTGATTTCGGCGGCCTTGGGGCCGAACATGGGACGGCCGCCCTCCAGGAAGACCACCGTGACGATGCGGCCTGTGGGGGTGTCGGCGTAGGAGGCAAACCATCCAAAGCGGGTGCCGTTGTTGGAGCAGGTGCCGGTCTTGCCGAGGACGGGGAACTCGCGGAAGCTGGCGCGCAGCGCGCGGCCAGTGCCGTAGTCGACGGTGCCCTCCAGGCCGTCGCGCATCTCCGGGATGAGGGGGGCGATGTCGAGCGTGCGCTTGACCATGGGAACGAAGTTAGCGATCTCTTCGGGGCTCTGCGGGTGTTGCAGGTAATAGAGTGTGCCACCGTTGGCGATGGCGGAGACCAGCGCGCCGAGCTGTAGCGGGGTCATGGAGATGCCCTCGCCGAAGGAACACATGCGGCCGACGCCACCCTGCGCGGCGGGCAGTTCCGCGTCTGGATAGACGCCGAGCTGTTCGCCGGGGATGTTGTAGCCGGCCAGCTCGCCCAGGCCGAACTGGTTGGCGTAGTGCTTGACGCGCTCGAAGCCCATCATGCGGCCCAGCGTCTCGAAGTAGGGGTTGATGGAGTGCGCCAGCGCCGGAGTGAGGGTGAGCGTATAGTGGCCACCCAGGTTGACCGGGGTGTCGCGCTTGATGAGTCCCTCGTCGAGCGCGGCCAGGGTGACGGCCAGCTTGATGGTGGAGCAGGGCTCGGCGCCGCTGGAGAGCGCGAGCTTCTGGTTGACCATGGCGAGAATGCGTCCGTTGGAGGGGTCGATGGCCAGCGCAGTGCCGTTCATGTTGCCCAGAGCCTGGACAGCGGCGGCGCGGACCACCGGATCTTCGCCGGAGGCCGAGTCACCCAGGGTAAGGCTGTCGGTGAAGGAGCTGGCGTAAAAGCGCTCAACGGGGCCATGGTGGCGGCGGCGAAGTGCCTGTATCGTGCGCGCTTCGCTGATGGCGCGTGGGCCGCGTATGGACCTGCGGCGGGTTGCGGGGGTGGTTCGCGCGCTGGCGTTGGCAGTGCGGGCGCGGGAGGCTGCAACCGAGGCCCTGCCAGAGCTGCGCGTCGCTGTGCGGAAGCCTGACACGGGCGTCTTTGCAGCGGTCCTGGATGCAACGGCCTTGGAGGGCACGGCCTTGGCCTTGTGCGATGCCGCGGTTTTGGATGCCACGGATGCGTGAGTGCGCCGGTGCAGGGGCGTCGGGTGGGCGAGCGCCACGCACTCGAGCGGAGCGCACAGCAACGCAAGCGAGAGGCAGACCGTGAAGCGAGTGTTGCTGCGGAAGTTCAGGGCCATCAGGGTGCTTCTCCGAGTTGGCTGGAACGTCTGTTCTCCGGCCACTGAGTGCTTCGATCCGTGCTTTTTATAATTCTGGAGCAATTCTCTTGCCTACTCTATCGACGATTCCTGCAATTCTCTTGCTATATCTATAAACCCGGCCCGGCGGCAAAAGTTCACCTGGAGGCTTGCGAGCGACCACTCCAGACCACACCCTCAAGACGCATTCGACGCTACATTCGACCACCCGGCTATCACTCGGAGGTGCTATCCCCGGCTTGCAGGTTCACTCCCCCGGTGCTTCGAAGCTGCTCTCTCCATTCTACGGGAGTTCTATGCCCGTCGGATGCAACGGCATTGATAAGCTCCGGCTGAGACCTCGGCTGAGCATGATCGCACTCAATGGCCGTGGCGAAGGAACGCCGGAATGTCGAGTTCATCGCTCTCGGAGGGCCCCGCAGGAGAAGCGCTGGCACCGGCGAAGAGGCGGACCTCGCGCGCGCCGGGCTCGGCCACACTGGGGCCGGCTGGATCGGGCTCGACCGCTGGCCGCAGGCGGACGCGCGGGGTGCGGAAGAACTCGTCGTCGAAGACGGAGGCGGCCACCGGGACCAGCTCCGGCTCGGAGGGCCGCTCGAATTGGGGATTGGACGAGCTGGCAAACTGCGGCTCGGCGTCTTCGTCCCCGGCAACCACATCGGGAGCGGTGGAGCGCGTGCCGGAATCGGAATCCGAATCATCATCGGGCACTAAATCCGCATCTGCATCGGAATCCAAATTTGCATTTGGATCGGAATCGGGATCGCCATCGGAATCGCCATCCGCATCGACATCGGAATCGCCATCCGCATCGACATCGGAATCGACATCGGCATCGAGATCGAACTGGCCATCGTCGTCAGCATCGGAATCGGAATCGGAATCGGAATCGGGGTCAAGCAGGACGGTGGTGCGTTCAGCGGGGCTGGACGCAGCGGAAGCAGTGAATTGGGCGGCTGCTGTCGCCGGAACCGGCAGCGAGGATTGTTGCGCGGCCTCCACCGGTCGCTGCGCGTGTGCCTGCCGGGCCTCGCGAATCTCGCTGGCGAAGCGCGGCGCGGCGTCGCGCGGCGTGAAGCCGCGGCCCCGGATGGGCACCTCTTCGTCGGACATCAGCGTGGATTCGGCCAACATGCGGGCGCGCCGTTCCGGCATCTCCTGGCGGAACCCGGTGGCGATCACGGTGATCTTCACCGCGTCGCCCATGCGCTCGTCCTGCACCGCGCCGAAGATGATGTTGCAGTCCTCATGCGCCGCGTTCTGGATGACCGTGGACGCCTCGTTCACTTCGGTCAGCTTCAGGCTGGCGGAGCCGGTGATGTTGATCAGGATGCCGCGCGCTCCGTCGATGGCGCCTGCCTCCAGCAGCGGCGAGGCCATCGCCGCCATCGCTGCGTCCATGGCGCGGTTCTCTCCCTTGCCCGTCGCCGTACCCATGACGGCGTAGCCCATGCCGGCCATCGTTGTCTTCACATCGGCGAAGTCGCGGTTGATGACGCCGGGGATGGTGATGATGTCGGAGATGCCCTGCACGCCCTGGCGCAGCACGTCGTCGGCGATGCGGAAGCTCTCGAAGAACCCCGCGTCCTTGGCCACGGCCAGCAGCTTTTCGTTGGGGATGACGATCAGCGTGTCCACCGACTCGACGAGCTCCTGCACGCCGCGCTCGGCCTGCATCATGCGCCGCTTGCCCTCGAATGCGAAGGGTCGCGTGACCACGGCGACGGTCAGCGCGCCCATCTCGCTGGCCAGGCTGGCGATCACCGGGGCCGCGCCTGTGCCCGTGCCTCCGCCCAGTCCCGCGGTGACGAAGACCATGTCCGCGCCCTCCAGCGCTTCGATTATTTTGTCGGAGTCTTCCAGCGCGGCGCGGCGTCCGATGTCGGGGTTCGCGCCCGCGCCCAGGCCGCTGGTCAGCCGGACGCCCAGTTGCAGCTTGATGGGCGCGTTGGAGAGCTGCAGCGCCTGCACGTCGGTGTTGGCGGCGATGAACTCCACGCCCTCCACGCCCGCCGCGATCATGCGGTTGACCGCGTTGTTGCCGCCGCCGCCCACGCCGATCACCTTGATGCGCGCGCCGCGCCGTGCGTCGTCCTGATACTGGATGCGGAGATCGTCTGCGCGTTCGGACATGGGCTTCTGCTCCCTCAAATTTTTCCGGTGCCCCATCCTTCGCGTCTTGTGCGAAGGGTGGGATGTAATAAGCTCGGCTGCCCCATGCATCGCGCTCGCAGGCGCGATGAGTGGAATCGAACTCGCGTGCCTCGACCCGGCCCCGTGGAACCTAGTCTGACACTGCGCGCCAGCGGTTGAAACCCGCTTCTCCGCAAATGAACCACGCTGGATACTTCTAATTATTTCCACCATGCGATCCGGCAACAGAGAACGGTGAACGGACAACTCACACCTGTCTTGCAAAGACCAGCACGCTGTTGGCGGGGAGGACGATGCTGGCTGAGGCGGGCATGTTGTGGAGCGGGTGGCCATTGGCGTTTACTCCGCCGTCGTTGCCTGCGACCTGTGGGTTCACCAGCACTCCGTTCGCATTGCAACTGTCGTAGGCGTCGCTGTTGAAGACTTCGACCCAGCGGCCGGCAGAGGGGAAGCCCAGTTGGTAGCAGCCCCACGTCGTCTCGCTCAGGGTGGCGACAACGACCACGTCGCGGCCTACGCCCTGGACCCAGCGGTGGAAGGCGATGACGCGGTCGGCGTCGGAGGTGTAGAAGACGTTGAGTCCCTCGCCGCGCAGCGCGGGCTGCGAGTTGCGCAGCGCGATGGCGGCCTGGGTGAAGCGCAGATGGTCGGCCATCGCGGGATCGACTGCGCGACCGTTGGCGGCTGGAGCAAGGCCGCCCCACCAGATCAGGTGGGCCAGGTCGAGGATGCGCGGGTCGGGGCACCATTGCTTGTCTTCGAGGAACTCCTGCCCCATGAAGATCTGAGGAATCCCCGGCGCGGTGAGCAGCAGCGCCGCGGCCACGCGGGTGCGGCTGCGCGCGTACCAGCTGCGCGGGTTGCAGCCGTCGGCCAGCCGTGGGACGCGCGGCTTCTCACCCAGCTTGACGATGTCGTGGTTCTCCACGCAGGGGATGGTCTGCCACGAGTGGGCGAAGCCGGTGGGCCAGAGGGAGCGCGCAATCCCGCCCATCTCGACCGTTGCGCCCGCGCCCAGCGCGGCCTGGCCGATGGCGGAGCGGATGGCCTCGCGCAGGCCGTCGTGCTGCACCGCGTCGAATCCGAGGCCGCCGGATGCGACCGGCGCGACCATCAGTTCTGTGGGCGCGCCAAACTCCACCGGCCAGTACTCCGCGTTCTGCAAGGCGCGCGGATTCTGGGCGCGCACCGTCTCGGTCAGCTCCTTGCAAAACTCCCAGCCGCTGGCGTTGTTCATTGCCAGCAACATGCTGATCTCGTCGTAGCGGAAGCCGTCTGCGTGCAGTTCCTGCAGATGGCCCAGTGCATTGTTGCACAGAAATCCGCGTACGTCCTGGTTCCACAGCGCAAACGAGAGGCCGCCGACAAAGCCCTGATTGGTGAAGTAGAGGCTCTGGTTGTTGTCCCAGTTGCCGCTCGCGTCGGTGGTGATGGCACGGTCCCAGAAGTAGAGGCTCTCGTCGTCGCCATGCAGCACGCCGCTCGGCGCAACTGACTTTGGGACGGCGTAGGTCTGCGCCCATCCACCTGCGTGGTTGTAGACCACGTCGAAGCAGACCGCGATGCCATAGACATGCAGCAGGTCCACCATCGCCCTCATCTGCGCCACCGCGGGCGTAATGTCGGCGAGCGTCATGGGCGCGAAGCCCTTGGCCGCGAGCAGGCGGTTGATCGTCGCGAGATGGCGCGCCAGATCGGTCGCGTCGTAGACCGCGTAGTCGAACTCCGGCGAGAAGAGGTCCGCGCCCTGATAGCCGAGGCCGGGATAGCCCTGCGACGGCGAGTCCTCCATCTCGTAGACCGGCAGCGGCTGCACAACGTTGACGCCGAGCGCGGTCAGGTACGGGACCTTCTCCAGCACATCGAGGAAGGTCGAAGCGCGGCCCGGCGCGGACGGCGCGTAGGTCCCGATGTGGAGTTGATAGACCACCATGTCGGCGAAGTCCGGCGTGCGGAAGGCGGCGTCGTGCCACGGATAGGCCTTGGCCGAGCGGACGATTGCGTTACAGATGGGAAACGGCGCAGTCGGGTCGTTGGCCAGCTCGCGCGCGTAGGGATCGCGCTTGATGCCGCTCGATCCCGCGCCGACGACGTAATAGATGGATGTGTCGCCGTCGGCGGCCTCGGGCAGAAATCCCGACCAGTAGCCGTTAGCGTCCTTGGCTAGCAGCAGATCGGGTGTCTGGCCGGAGCGGCTCACGCCGCCGAAGACGCCGTTCAGATAGACTGCCGTGGCGCGCGGGGCCCAGACGCGAAAGGTCGCGCCGCCGCCCGCCAGTCCCTGGTCCGAGACGAGCGTCGCGCCCATCGGCGTCGTTGCGGTGCAGTTCGCCTGCGAGATCATGCGGTCTCCGTCGCCACCACACTCATCTTCGCACCCGCCGACGGAATCTTGCTATTTTGAGACCCTGCGCGATTATTCTGAACCAGTCACGAGGAAGGAACTCCAGAGATGCCAATTGCGAAGCTGACGGTTGAACTCTCGATTCCCCATGCGCAGTCGATCAAGGACCGGCGGCAGGTGGTGCGCTCGCTGAAGGACCATCTGCGCCACGGCTTCAATGTGTCGGTGGCCGAGCTGGACGACGCGAGCCTGTGGAACCGGGCCACGTTGGGGGTGGTGGCGATCTCCGGCTCGACGGATTACCTGACGGGGCAGATGCGGGAGGTCGACGATGCGCTCGCTCGGCTGTGCAATGGGCTGGGGGCGGAGATCGTGGACTCGTGGGTGGAGATGCTGGCGGAGTAAGCGGCGCGCGCTTTTGTTATGCTTGGCTGTTGGATGAGATGGTTGCTGAAGACTTATGCCTGAACAACGAGCCAGAACGTACCATCGCAATCGCGTCGCCAGCACGTTCTCCGAAGAGATTGGGGCGATGCTGGAGGGCGAGCTCTCCGACCCGCGCATTGCGCCGAGCTATGTGACGGAGGTGGTGCTGGCGCCGGGCGGCAAGAGCGCGCGCGTCTTTGTCGCGGTGCATGGCAGCGAGGCGGAGGAGGACTCCACGCTGGCCGCGTTGATGACGGCGCGGGCCTACATCCGTTCGCAGTTGCGCGACCGCATGGGAGTGCGCCATGTGCCGGAGCTGACGTTCGCCATCGACCGCTCGGAGCGGCTGACCGGGCGCATGGACGAGCTGCTGGGCCGGTTGCGCAAGCGCGACCGCAGACGCGAGGAGACGGCGGCCAAGGCAGTCGCACCGAGCGAGGGATGATTCTGGTAGCCTTGTCTGGCCCATGCTTGTCTGGCTCATGAAGTCTTCGCTCGCGATGGACCTTCTTTGACTGAAACCGCACAACCCGCCGCTACAGGCGCAGGAACGCGCAACGCGGCAGCCGTGTGGCTGCGCGCCTGGGCCCTGCGCGTGTGGGGCGAGTCGCCGGTGGAGATCGCCGTGCTGCTGCTGGCCACGACCTTCCTGCTGTTTTATGGATTGGTCCCTGTCTTCGGCGGCGCCCAGATGGGACTGGTGGGAGCCGATGAGCCGCGCTACGCACAGATTGCGCGCGAGATGCTGGAGGCGCACAACGAGACCTGCCAGGAACTCCACGCCCGGATAGTGCCGCGCAGCTTGCGCTTGAAGGACATCGAGAACTCCCTGCGCTGCCTGGATGGGGGAACGGTGACGCCGATCCTGTACGGGCATCCGTGGCTGGAGAAGCCGGCGCTGTACTACTGGCGCGCGATGAGCTCGTTCAAGGAGTTCGGCGTCTGGGACTGGGCGGCGCGGCTGCCCTCGGCCTCCGGCGCGTTTCTGCTGATCCTGATGATCTTTGCGCACATGCGGCGCTTCCGGCCCGGAGGACAACTGGATGCGGCGCTGATTACGGCGTCGTCGGTTGCGATCATCGGCTTTGCGCGCGGGGCGTCGACCGACATGCAGATGGCCGCGCCGCTGTGCATCGGAATGCTGGGCTGGTACGCGTGGTACGAGACGGGGTTGAAGTTCTGGCTCTTCGACCTCTACTTCTTCGGCGCGGCGGCGACGCTGGCCAAGGGGCCGATCGCGCCGTTCCTGGCGCTATGCATCATCCTGCTGTTTGTGGGGCTGCGGCGGGAGTGGTCGGCGCTGCGGCGTACCATCTGGGTTCCCGGCGTGCTTCTGTACCTGGCGATGGTGCTGCCGTGGTACATCGCGGTGCAGCGGGAGAACCCGACCTTTGTGGAGCAGTTCTTCGTCGAGCACAACCTGGAACGCTTTGCCACCAACATCTACCAGCACCATCAGCCGGTGTGGTATTACCTGGCGGTGGGGCTGGTGGGCCTGATGCCATGGACGGTGATCGCCATCCGCGCGCTGGTGGCGGCGATGAGCGCGTCGATCGCCGAGTGGAAGGTGCGCCTCAATCCGAAGTGCTACCTGGGGCTGCCCCGCGCGGGCGACGCCTTTCCCGAGTTTCTTGTGCTGTGGGCGCTGTTTCCCATCGTCTTCTTCACCTTCTCCAAGTCGAAGCTGCCGGGATACATCCTGCCGTCGATTCCTCCGCTCACCATTCTGACCGGCGACTATCTGAACCGCATTCGCCGCGCCGGACTTCCGCGATGGCTGCTTTGGTCTCATGCGGCGGCCTGCGCGCTGGTGGCGTTCGTGATTGTGCTGGCGCCGCAGCACATGGTGTACGACACGCTGGTGCCGCCGGCGCGATGGCTTGCGATCGCCAGCGCGGCGGCGCTGCTTGTGTTCTTCGCCGTGGTGCAGACGATCCGCCTGGGAGGCATTGCGCAGGTGCGCAACGCGACGCTGTTTCCCGTGCTGGCCGCGCTGGTGTTTCTGCTCGGCTTCCATGGCAAGGACCTGGACCTGAACTATTCGGCCCGCCCGCTGGCGCGCGAGATGCAGCAGAAGGCGCCGGAGGTGCATCTGGTCGCGGTCCAGAACGTCAAGCGCGACATGGTCTACGGCCTCGCCTTCTATCGCAACGAGCAGCCCATCGAGTACGGGGTGGACGGCGTTCCCGCGGGCGAGCATCTGCTGGTGGTTCCGGCCAAAGACACCCCCGCGCTGGAACCTCTGCTCGCCGGCCGTGTCTATCAGCAGATCATCGAGTACCCGGCGCGGGGCTTGCAGGTCTACAAGGTCTATGCCAAGCCGTAGGCCTGCGAAGTTATTTCCCGTGCGCGGTGTACGGATTATCCTCGACTCCTATATGCTCGACCCGTGTTGGATTGAGAGTTGAAGCCGTACATGCAGGTGGAGGGCCATGGCTAGCGTTCCGATTGCCTCCGAGATCGAAGTTCTCGATGTGCGTCACTTCTCCGCGCGCCAACTGCGGCCGTTGCTGGAGCGCGAGGCTGACGCATGGCGCGATCGTCTGCGCTGGGACTACAGCAGCTCCACCGAGCTGCTACTGCAATATCTGGAATCGCGCATTCTGACCGGCTTTGTGGCGCTCGACCGGGGCCGCGTCTGCGGCTACACGTTTTGTGTCTACGAGGGGACCAAGGCGGTGATCGGCGACGCATTCGCCGCAGGCCACAGGACGATGAGCGACGCCGATGCGACGCGCTCTTTGCTGGTGCCCATGCTGGAGATGCTGCGGCACACGCCGGGGGTCGATCGCGTGGAGGCACAGCTTCTGCTGTTCAACGCGGGCGAATTTGCCGACCTCTTTGCCGGGCCGGAGTTCACGCTGTATCCGCGACTCTTTCTGGAGTGCGATCTTGGCGGGCATGACCCGACAAAGCTGAGGGATGCGCTGGCGGCGGATGCGGTCGCGACCGATCTGTCTGGCGTTGGGCCGGAGCTGGCGTTGTCGCTGTGGACGCCAGTGGACTACCAGACCGCAGCCGAGCTGGTCCATGCCTGCTATGTGGGCCACGCCGACGCGCAGATCAACGACCAGTACCGCTCGCTGCACGGCTCGCTGCGCTTTCTGCACAACATTGTGCGCTTTCCCGGATGCGGCGTCTTTGAGCCGGGCTTCTCCTGGATGCTGCGCGAGAGGCGAAGCGGCGTGCTGGCGGGCATGGTGCTCTGCTCGCGGGTGGGCGAGAAAGTGGCGCACATCACGCAGTTGTGCGTTGCGCAGGCATATCGCGGCCGCGGGCTTGGCCGCGCGCTGCTGGAGCGCAGCGCGAGGAGCCTGCTGGGCGCGGGCTTCGAGGCCATCACGCTTACCGTGACCGAAGGCAATCTACAGGCGGTGAGGCTGTACAAGCGGTTCGGCTTTACGCTGCGGCACCGCTTCGACGCGATGGTGCTGGAACCGCAATTCAAGCGGCGATGAGTTCCGTGCGGGATTGCCGCCTGCTCCAGTACAGGAGCCAGATCAGGAGACAGAGCGCGCAGGCGCCGGCGGTGTCCAGCAGGACATCGTAGGGCGAGCCGGTGCGATCGGGCAGGAACGACTGGTGAAACTCGTCGCAACTGGCGACCAGCGCGGTCGAGACAATGGCGAGCAGGGTGGAGTTGAGTCGCCAGGAGAGCAGCGAACTCGGCGTACGCAGGTCGAGCGTGTGCAGCCACGCGCGGAGGAAGGTGAAGGCCACCAGGCCGTAGCCGATGAAGTGGCCGCTCTTGCGCAGATAGTGGTGGTAGAGGTCCCAGGAGCTGTCCCGGATGGGTCCAAACCAGCGCTCCAGGATGGGCCGCAGAAAACTGCTGGTGTTCTGTGAAGAAAAGAGGCTGGTGGACTCGACGCAGATGATTGCGACGGCGATGACGACAGGAGTCCACACGCTGAAAGCCCAGCGCCAGCCTGCCGCGGAGGGCGCTAGCGGCGGTTGCGATGATTTATAGAAGAAGACTGAACGCATCACCCTGATCTTTCAGCAAAACAAAATTGCGAATTCTTTGCGATCTACTCTGCGTGGTAGTTGGGGGCCTCGCGGGTGATGATGACGTCGTGGACGTGGCTCTCGCGCAGGCCGGCGTTGGAGATGCGGATGAAATGGGCGTTGGCCTGCAACTCCGGGATGGTGGCGCAGCCCAGGTATCCCATGCCGGAGCGCAGGCCGCCAACCAACTGATAGACCATCGCCTCCAGCGGGCCGCGGTGGGGCACGCGGCCTTCGATGCCCTCGGGGACGAACTTGGCGAGGCGGTTGCCCCCGCTGGTCTCGCGCGCGGTGAGGTTTTCGCGTTCGGTGCTGGCGGCCTCGGTCATGTCTTCCGCGCTCTGGAAGTAGCGCTCGCCGGAGCCCTGCGCCATGGCGGAGAGCGAGCCCATGCCGCGGTATGCCTTGAAGCTGCGGCCCTGGTAGAGGATGGTCTCGCCGGGCGACTCGTCGACGCCGGCAAACAGCGAGCCGATCATGACCACGTTGGCGCCGGCGGCGATGGCCTTGGTGACGTCGCCGGAGTACTTGATGCCACCGTCTGCGATGACCGGGATTCCGTGCTTGGCGGCGGCGCGCGCGGCCTCCGTGATGGCGGTGATCTGCGGCATTCCCGCGCCGGTGACCATGCGCGTGGTGCAGATGGAGCCGGGGCCGATTCCCACCTTGACGGCGTCCGCGCCGGCGTCGATCAGGGCCATTGCGCCGTCGTAGGTGGCGACGTTGCCGGCCATCAGGTCGGTATCTGGGAATTGTTTTTTGACCGCGGCGATGGCGGCCAGCACGCGCGAGGAGTGGCCGTGGGCGCTGTCGATGGCCAGCGCGTCCACGCGCATCTCGATCAGCGCGGCGGCGCGCTCCAGGAAGTCTCCGGTGGCGCCGATGGCCCCGGCCACGCGCAGGCGGCCCTTGTTGTCCTTGGATGAGTTGGGGTACTTCAGCTTCTTCTGGATGTCCTTGACGGTGATGAGGCCCTTCAGCTCGAACTCATCGTTGACCACCAGCAGCTTTTCGACGCGGTGCTGGTGCAGGATGTGCTCGGCCTCCTCCAGCGTGGTGCCGACCGGGACGGTGATGAGGTTCTTCTTGGTCATCACGTCGTCGATGGGGATGTCGGTGCGGGAGACGAAGCGCAGGTCGCGGTTGGTGAGAATGCCCACCAGGCGGCCCTTGCGCGTCACCGGGACGCCGGAGATCTTGAAGCGGCGCATGAGTTCGAGTGCGTCGGAGATGGGCTGCTCGGGCGTGATGGTCACCGGATCGACGATCATCCCGCTCTCCGACCGCTTGACCTTGTCGATCTCGCCCGCCTGCTGCTCGATGGTGAGGTTGCGGTGGACCACGCCGATGCCTCCCTGCTGGGCCATGGCGATGGCCAGGCGCGACTCGGTGACTGTGTCCATGGCGGCCGAGATGAGCGGGGTGTTCAGCGTGATGTTGCGCGTGAGCTGGGTCTGCGTGTCGACCTGGTTGGGTACCACCTCGCTGAAGGCGGGGACCAGCAGGACATCGTCGAAGGTGAGTGCTTCGGGGATCGGGGAGTTGATCATATCTTCCGTTCTGGCCAGCGGCCATGGAGTAATTCACGCGGAGGGTTTGATTGATTGTAGAGTCCGGGAGCGCTTCGGGCAAAGCCGGAGTCGCTTTGGGCAGAGTGGAAAGAGATACGATCTGCCAGGCTGATGGTTCGATTTCGCGGATTTGGTTGAGCGGCGAGGGTGAGGATCGGGGGTATGACGGAAGGATGGGATTGAATTTCGGTGGTGATTGGCGTATCTTGGAAGAGCGAACAAGTTTGTTCCGCTGTTCGGTAAGGAGCCGTGTGCGCACCGGCGAACCGACCCCAACCAGCTAGCTGGCCGGGAACCCGGGAAATGGCGGAAGAGATGAGTGGGCGAAAGCCCACTTTTTGTTGCTCCAAAGACGGTTTAGCGATTGTCGGCGGCATCTTTTACAAAACGCGGGCTGAAAAGGGCGTTATGGCATTGCAGATGGATGAGATCCGGCGGCTGGCGGAGCGGGTTGCCGCATCTCACCATCTGGAGGTTGTGGATGTGGAGTTTGGCGGCGGAGGCAAGTCGCGGACACTGCGGATTTATGTGGAGAAGGACGCGGCCGAGCGGAAGAGGCTGAAAGCGCGGGCCGAGGCTGGAGAAGAGATCGACCTGCCGAAGGGCGTTCCGGTGGAGCTGCTGAGCGGTGTGACGCATGAGGATTGCGCGGCGTTTGCCACGGACTTTGGCACGCTGCTGGATGTGGAGGATGTGGTTCCGGGAGCCGAGTACACGCTCGAGGTTTCTTCGCCGGGACTGGAACGGAGGCTCTCGCGCGCCGAGGAGTTCGCGCGGTTTCAAGGGAGCCTGGTGAAGGTGAAGACGTTTGCGCCGGTCAATGAGAGCCGGATGTGGACGGGGCGGTTGTCGGGCTTTGCGGACGGCGCATTGAAGATCGACCTGGCTGCGGTGAAGCAGAAGGGCAAGAAAGCAGGGAATAGGGAACAGGCAACAGGGAACAGCGTGCTGGAGATTGCCCTGGAGAATGTGGAGAAGGCGAATTTAGTGGTTGAGTTTTAGGTTCGAGGTTCGAGGAATTAGACGGATTTGAAGGTGAGTGAAGCGATGGCGAGTGTTCTGTACCAGTCGATCGAGGCGTTAAGCCGGGACAAGGGCATCGAGCCCGAGATTGTGGTGGGCGCGGTGGAGGATGCGATCGCCCTGGCGACACGCAAGTTCTATAAGACGCAGGAGAACATGCGCGCCGAGATGGACAAGGAGACGGGCGAGATCCGCGCTTATGTCTATAAGACGGTGGTCGAGGGGCCGGAGCAGGTCGAGGACGAGATCAACCAGTTGACGCTGGATGCTGCGCGCGCGCTGGCCCCCGAGGTCGAGGTGGGCGGAGAGCTGCGCTTCTACAAGGACACCACGCCGCTGGGCCGGATTGCGGCGCAGATGGCCAAGCAGGTCATATTTCAAAAAGTCCGCGAGGCCGAGCGCGACACGGTCTTCCTGGAGTACAACCACCGCGCGGGCGAGGTGCTGAACGCGACGGTGAAGCGGCTGGAGCCGATGGACGTCATCTTCGACCTGGGCAAGGCCGAGGCGCGGATGCCCAAGCGCGAGCAGAGCCGGTTGGAACAGTTTGCCGTGGGCGAGCGGGTGCGCGTGGTGCTGCTGAGGGTGGATCGCGCGGCCAAGGGGCCGCAGGTGATTGTGAGCCGCGCCGCGCCGGGGCTGGTGCAGAACCTCTTTCAGAGCGAGGTCCCGGAGATCTACGACGGCACGGTCTCGATCAAGGCGATTGCGCGCGAGGCGGGCGAGCGCACCAAGATCGCCGTGGTGAGCCGCGACAAGGACGTTGACCCGGTGGGCGCCTGCGTGGGCATGAAGGGGATGCGCGTGCAGTCGATCATCCGCGAGCTGCGCGGCGAGAAGATCGACATCATCGAGTTCTCCGAGGAGATCACGACGTTCGCCGAGAAGGCGCTGCAACCTGCCAAGGTAAGCAAAGTTTCGATCGTCAATCTGGAGGAGAAGCAGATCGAGGTGATCGTAGACGATACGCAGTTGTCGCTGGCCATCGGCAAAAAAGGACAGAACGTCCGGCTGGCGGCGAAGCTGTTGGGCTGGAAGATCGACATCAAGAGCGAGGAAGAGAAGCGCCAGGAGGTCGAGCAGCAGATGCAGGAGATGGGCGGCGGCGCGACGACTCCGGTGGAGCAGATCAAGGAGCTGGGCGACGCGATCCTCGAGAAGCTGATCGCGGCCGGGATTACCACCATCGAGGAGCTGGCCGACATGACGCCGGAGCAGTTGGAGGAGATCCCCGGCATCGGCGAGAAGACGCTGGAGAAGATCTCGGTTGCGGTGCGCCACTACTTCGGCCAGTACGAAGAGGGCGAGGAGCGGCCTGAACCCACTCATGGCGATGAAGCCGCCATGAATGGGGCACCCGCTGCGGAGGGTTCCGAGGAGAGCTCGGACGAGAAGACGCCAGAGGAGATTCTGGAGGCGGATGCGGACGAGGCCGGAGAGGTCGAGGAGGTCCGCGACCTTTCGACCGAGGCAATCGCGGACGCGGAGGAAACTGAGTCGGAGAGCGATGCCGTGAGCGAGGCGGACGCTCGCGAGGAAACGATTGAACTGGAGAACGATGCCGTGGACAGCCTGGTGAACGAGAGCCAGGAGGCCAGCGACGAGGGCATCGACAAGGATGGGCACGAACGTGGTTAGCGGATCGGGCCACGCACGCAGGCGAATTGCCTGGGTCGCAACCGGCAGCTTTGAGGATTGCGATTTCAGGGATAATGAAGTTAAGCGGGATTTCTACAACATTGAACTGGACGAGATTCAACCTTCGATGAGGCTGATATGAACAGCTAAGCGCGCAGGGGAAACGAAAAGGGACGGATGAGCAAAGTTCGAATCAACGATCTTGCACGGGAGCTGGAAGTCAAGAGCAAGTCCATCCTGGACGCTCTGACGGCGGTTGGCGTCACCGAGCCGAAGACGCACTCCAGTTCGATCGAGGCCGACGAGGCCGAAAAGGTACGGAACTTCCTGAGTGGCAAGCGCAGCAGCAGCGCCCCGACCAAGCCGCAGGTGGAGGCCAAGCCGGCCTTCAACCTGGCCCACATCTCCAAGCCGGGCGACGCGGTAAAGGCGATCCTGGCGCGCAAGCAGGCCGAAGAGGAGGCGCGCCACGCGCCGCGCCGTCCAGCGACAACGCCGGCCCCGCCAGCCGCGGTCAGTGCGCCGAAAGCGGCAATCAAGCCTGCCAAGGAGAGTGCTCCGGTGGCCGCGGCCCCGGCGGCTCCTGCGCCGAGGCGGGTTGTGCCTCAGCCGAGGCAGCACGCCCAGATTGTGACTCCTCCGCAGCCGCCGCCGGCGATTGCCAGCAAGCCTCCGGTGGGGCCGGTGATCGGGCGTCCGCCCGTGGTGGTTGCTCCCCCGCCCGGAGCCCATGCGACACCGGCGCAGCCGGCGGCAGCACATGCCGCGGCGGACCGTCTGTCAGCGGCAGCGACTTTGCTGGAAGTTCCAGCGTCCCCCGCAACGGTCAAGCGTGTGAAGCATGCCGCTCTGCCGGTTGCCGGCGCGCCTGCGGCGACGCCAGCCGCAGCCACGACTCCGGTTGCTGCCGCTGCTGCGGCGTTGCTCGATGCTTCGTCGATGGCAGCGGCGGAACACAAGACGGATGGCGCGGACCAGGAGACCGTTGAAGCGGAGGTTGCCGCTGTTGCCGAGACTCCAGCCCGGCGCGTTGTGATGCCTCAGACCGGGCCACGACCGATCTATACGGCCCCGGCTGGCGCTGCGCACGGCATCCAGCGCGGGCGTCCCATCTTCGAGCGTCCGCGGCCAGGGGCCGCAGGCGCACCCGGCTCGCGACCTGCTTCGACAATGGCGCCGGGCGCACGGCGGCCAATGCATCCGACGCGCACGTTCCCCACGGGGACAGGCGAGCCTGGACGTCCTGGCTTTACGCCGGGCAGCGCACGTCCGGGCTATGGCGCGCGGCCGGGCGGACCGGGCGTGATGCCCGGGCCAGGCGAATCGCCGACAGGCATGAGGCCGGCGGCGCGCCCTGGACAGCGGCGCGGTGGACAGCGCTACGAGAAGACCAAGGAAGGCCCGATGAAGGGCTTCCAGCCGCCTCCGCGCTATGGCGGCGCGCATATCTCGCACGAGCCTCTGCCCATCACCAAGACCATTACCGTGACCGAGGGCATCAGCGTCAAGGACCTGGCCGAGAAGCTGGATGTGCGCGGCAAGGACCTGATTGCGACGCTGCTGATGAAGGGCGTCTTCGTCACCGTGAACCAGTCGCTGGACGGCGAGCTGGTGAAGGATGTGGCGCGGCAGTTCGGCGCGGACGCCACGGTGATCTCGGTCGAAGAGCAGTTGGAGAACGAGGCCATCGAGGGCTTCCTGGAAGACACCACGGGCATGGTGGAGATCACGCGCTCGCCGGTGGTGACCGTGATGGGCCACGTCGACCACGGCAAGACTTCGCTGCTGGATGCGATCCGTTCCACCGACGTTGCATCGGGCGAGGCGGGCGGGATCACGCAGCACATTGGCGCGTACAAGGTGAAGATCACCAAGCCGGACTCGCCGGCCTTCGGGCGCGAGATCGTCTTCCTGGATACGCCGGGCCACGAGGCGTTTACGCGAATGCGCGCGCGCGGCGCAAAGATTACCGACATCGTTGTCGTTGTCGTCGCGGCCGACGACGGGGTGATGCCGCAGACCATCGAGGCCATCGCCCACGCCAGGGCGGCGAATGTGCCGATCATCGTTGCCGTGAACAAGATCGACAAGCCGGAGGCAAATCCCGACCGCGTCAAGCAGCAGCTTGCGGACCGCGGCTTGCAGCCCGAAGCCTGGGGCGGCGATACGGTCTTCGTCGATGTCTCGGCCAAGAAGCGGACGAACCTCGATCTGCTGGAGGAGATGGTCTGCCTGGTGGCCGATCTGGCCAACCTGAAGGCGACGCCGGACCGTCCGGCGGTGGGTACGGTGATCGAGGCCAAGCTGGACCGCGGACGCGGCGCCGTCGCATCGGTCCTCGTCCAGAACGGCACGCTGCGCACGGGCGACAGCTACATCGTGGGCAATACCTTCGGCAAGATCCGCGCCATGTTCGACGACCGCGGACGGCCGATCGTCGAGGCTGGGCCTTCGACGCCGGTCGAGATTCTCGGCCTGGAAGGAATGCCCGACGCGGGCGACACCTTCCTCGTCATGGCGGACCGCGACAAGGCCAAGGGCATTGCGCAGTACCGCAAGATGAAGGAGCGCGAGGCGCAGTTGGCCAAGAGCTCGCGCGTCTCGCTGGAGGGTCTCGCCGAGCAGATCAAGCACGCCGGCATGAAGGACCTCAACCTCATCGTCAAGGGCGACGTGCAGGGCTCGGTCGAGGTCATCGCCGAGGACCTACAGCGCATGTCCACCGAGAAGGTTCGCGTGCGCGTGCTGCACTCCGGCGTGGGCGCCATCACCGAGTCGGACGTGCTGCTGGCGTCGGCCTCGAACGCGGTCATCATCGGATTCAACGTGCGGCCCGACCGCAAGTCAACCGAGGTGGCCGAGCGCGAGAACGTGGAGATCCGCCTGCACTCCATCATCTACGAGCTGCGCGACGAGATCGAAAAGGCGATGTACGGGCTGCTCGATCCGGTCTTCAAGGAGAACTACGCAGGCAAGGCCGAGGTGACCAACGTCTTCAAGATCACCAAGGTCGGTCAGATCGCGGGTTGCCGCGTCACCGATGGATTGATCACGCGCACCGCGCAGGTGCGCGTGCTGCGCGAGGGCGAAGAGGTTTGGCGCGGCAAGATCGGATCGCTGAAGCGCTTCAAGGACGACGCGAGCGAGGTGCGCCAGGGCGTGGAGTGCGGCATCGACCTCGCCGGCTTCAAGGACATTCGCGTGGGCGACATCATCGAGTCGTTCACCACCGAGAAGCTGGCCGACGAGCTGGGGCAGAACTCGATTGCCGCGCGCAAGCAGGAGAAGGCCGCAAAGGAAGCGGCGGCGGCAGCAGCTGCCGAGGCTGCGGCAGCGGCCGCGGAGTCCGAGGCTGCGACGGAAGCCAACGTGTAGACGAGGTTCGAGGAGGGGATACGAACCGGGGCTGGGAGCGATCCCAGCCTCTCGTTTATTCGCTGCAATTATCTTTGTGGGACAGTTGATCGCTATCTTGTGCTAAGTTTCCAGCATGACGAGTTCGATGCAGTTGCGTTCGCTTGTTTTGTTTTGCGGTGCGTTGCTGTGCTCCTGCTTCCACTGCCTTTACGGTCAGACACCTGAGCAGGAATATGAAAAGGCTTACAAACTGCTTCGCTCCCATACGGGGAAATATGATCTTTTCCACGACGGCTCTCCTGAAGCTATTACTGCAACCCAGCAGATGTGGTCGGCTGTCGCGGAGTTCATATCCGAAGAGCGCAAACGCGACCCGACGATTTCAGTTGCGTCGCTTAACCACTCGCTTTGCCTTCTGACTGTTGAGCCCTTGCCGCCCGAGGTCGTTCAGGAGACCGACGAGCAACAATGCGCGGAACGGCGTGGCGATGCAACTGAAGTTGTCGACCTTGGACAACATCTACTGCTGGTCGCGCCATCGGTAGGAGAGAGCGGAACGGTTTTTCTGCTTGGCGAACGGGACGGCAAGGACACAGTCTATGGTCGATTGCGAACGCGGATCCGCAGCGGCTCGATCCGGACGGTCTGGTTGGCGCGTGGAGGGTGGAGCGGGCGAGCGGAACGTGTCGGGAGAAGACGGCCAATAAGGCCTGGGGAACCTGCGGGGCGCTTTACGCGAATGTTGGAAGACTTCCACCCGATGATAAGGGGAGCACTCGGTTTTACGTCGATGCGGGATACGAACAAGGGATGGGCGCGACTATAGGCAAGCAGACAAGCATCTGGCGGTGGGATGGAGATCGCGCCGAGCTTCAGTGGATTGGTTCTTATGATTTCATGATCGACCAAGGGAATGGAACGAGCTTCGACGAGGACAAAGGCGTGTTGACGATCGGTCAAAAGGGCGATTTCCGAACCATGTACGATTGCGGACAGTGCATCGAACGTCCTATGGAGCAGCGCGTGCTCATTACCAAGGATGGCGTTGAAGACCTTGGAGTGCGTTCGCTCGTTCCTGAGATGGACGCAATCGACGAGTTCCTATGGCGACTGTCGCACAGATTGCCTACAGCAGACCTGGCTTCCACGCAAGCCGCGCAGTTGCTTCGGCCACAGGTTCTACAGGCAACGCGGGATTCCCGAAAGATCGACAAGAACTTCTATAGCGTGGGCATGGTCAGCGACACGACGCGGCGGACAAAGCCCGGAGCGGAGGTCTGCATGGACGCGGATGAGTTGGGCACGCTTATCGTTCAGATGCGGCGCACAGCGGACGGTGGATACTTCATCACCCATATTGCGCAGCCCAGCGGAGAGGCTGCTGCCTGCCCAAGCCCAGCATTCTATCCACCCCCTCCAGAAACAACTTCTACGGATGGGACTCCAAGCAAATAAGACAAACCTGTGTGATGACAGGATTCATATGCTCAGGCCGGGTGCCCCATTCATCGCGCTCTTTGCGATGAGTGGGCCTTCGCGCGATGCGCGAATCCCGTCCATAAGCCTTGTCAAACCAACAATCCGCCCCCACCACCCCTCGCTCGATTTACAATCACTGCGGCTGCCAAACTCCGCCCAGCCGGAAAGCTGTCACCCTATGCCCGACTACACTCCGTACCTCATCGCCGTCGCCATCGTCCTGCTTTACATCCTCAACTCCATCAAGATACTCAAGGAGTACGAGCGCGCCGTCGTCTTCCGCCTTGGCCGCGTGCGCCACGACGCCTCCGGCCCCGGCATCATCCTGGTCTTCCGCCCCATCGACCAGATCGTCCGCGTCAGCCTGCGCCAGGAGGCGATGGAGGTCCCCTCGCAGGATGTCATCACACGCGACAACGTCACGCTGAAGGTCAACGCCGTCATCATTATGCGCGTGGTCGATGCCGTCAAGGCGGTCATCGAGGTCTCCAACTACGTCTACCAGACCTCGCAGTTCGCGCAGACCACGCTGCGCTCGGTGCTCGGCGAGGTCGATCTCGACGAGCTGCTGGCCCACCGCGACCGCCTCAACCAGCGCATTCAGGTCATCATCGACGGCCACACCGCGCCCTTTGGCCTCAAGGTCGTCTCGGTCGAGGTCAAGCAGGTCGACATGCCCGAAAACATGCTGCGCGCCATGGCCAAGCAGGCCGAGGCCGAACGCGAGCGCCGCGCCAAGATCATCCACGCCGAGGGCGAGTTCAACGCCGCAGCCAAGCTGGTCGACGCCGCCGCGCTGATGGCCACGCAGCCCATGACCCTGCAACTGCGCTACCTGCAGACCCTCACCGAGATCGGCGTGGAGAAGAACACCACCATCGTCTTCCCGCTGCCCATGGAGCTGGTCAACATGTTCAACAAGTCCATCGCCGCCATCGCCGCGCCCCCCGTCCTCCCGACCGCCGCGCCCGATGCGCCGAAGGAGTAAACCTTGAATCGTCCCTACGACGACGATGACGACGGCCCCCCCGGTCGCGGCTACACCCGCGACCCCGGCCGTTCCGATCCCGGCCACAGCGCCGACCGCGAGATATCGCTCGGCGCTCCGGCCATCCTCGGCATCTTCTTCGCGCTCGCGCTGGTCTGTGCCGGCTTCTTCGGCTTCGGCTACACCATGGGCCGCAAATCCGCCCAGGCCGCCAACGCCGACACCGCAGCCGCCAACGCCGACACCTCCAGCAACGGCTCCGCCAAACCCGCCGCCGGAAGCCTGGCCAGCCAGCCAGCCGAACCCGCCGCGCAACCGGCCTCCGACTCCTCCGCCGCGCCGGTTGTGGTTCAGACAGACGCGGCCTCCGGCCCACCCTCCACGCCCTCCACGTCGAAGAACGCCGCAACCGCAGCCGACGGCATGATCGTTGGCGACAGGCCCCCAACCAGCGGCCAGCAACCTGCAACCGGCAACCTGCAACCTGCAACTTCCCCCACCGGGACCATCATGGTGCAGATCGCCGCCGTCTCCAGCCAGGATGTCGCCGACATCCTGCTCGCCTCGCTCAAGAAAAAAGGCTATAGCGTCAGTGTCCGCCACGAGCCCCAGGACAAGCTCCTGCACGTCCAGATCGGCCCCTTCGCCACGCGCAAGGACGCCGAAGCCATGCAGCAGCGCGTCCTCGCCGACGGCTTCAACGCCATCGTCAAATAGGTTCGAGGTACTAAGAACTTATCCGTAAATA
>PLOU01000221.1 GCA_003142235.1 Granulicella sp. | reverse complement strand
AGGTGCTCGTAGGCGAGGCGGGTGGCGACGCGGCCGCGGGGGGTGCGGTCGAGGAAGCCGATCTGGATGAGGAAGGGTTCGTAGACCTCCTCCAGCGCGTCCTGCTCTTCGGCCAAGGCGGCGGCGAGAGTGTTGAGGCCGACCGGGCCGCCGTCGTACTTCTCGATGATGGTGCGCAGGAGGCGGCGGTCGAGCTCGTCGAAGCCGTGGGCATCGACCTCCAGCAGCGAGAGGGCGGCCTGTGCGGTGGGGCGGTCGATCTTTCCTGAGGCGCGAACTTCGGCGTAGTCGCGGACGCGGCGCAGGAGGCGGTTGGCGATGCGTGGAGTGCCGCGCGAGCGCATGGCAATTTCAGCCGCGCCGTCCTGGTCGATGGGCACGCCGATGACCTCGGCGGAGCGGGTGACGATGATGCGCAGTTCGTCGTCGGTGTAGAACTCGAGGCGGAGAAGGATTCCGAAGCGCGAGCGCAGCGGGGAGCTGAGCAGGCCGGGGCGCGTGGTGGCGGCGACGAAGGTGAAGGGGCGAATCTCCATGACGTGGGTGCGCGCGGCGGGGCCCTGGCCGATGATGATGTCCAGCTTGTAGTCCTCGAGCGCGGTGTAGAGCTTCTCTTCGAGGACAGGCTGGAGGCGGTGGACCTCGTCAAGGAAGAGGACCTGGCGCTCGCGCAGGTTGGTGAGGATGGCGGTGAGGTCGCCCTGGATCTGCAGGGCGGGGCCGGAGGTCTGCTGGAAGCCGACGTCGAGCTCGTTGGCGATGATGGTGGCCAGCGTGGTTTTGCCCAGGCCAGGCGGGCCGAATAGGAGGACGTGGTCGAGGGCTTCGCCACGGGATTTGGCGGCTTCAAGGGCGATGGCTAGCTGCTCTTTTGCTTTGGTTTGGCCGATGAACTCGGCGAGGCGGGTGGGGCGGAGCTTCAGCTCGAAGGCCTGGTCGTCGTCGACGCGTGTGGCGGCGACGAGGCGGTCGGCTTCGGGCGTGCGGATGGGGACGGCGGGTTTGGGATGCGGCTTTCGGGGATGTTCCACGCTGAAGCGATAGTAGGGCGAATGGGCGGGATAGAGCAAGATCAGACTTGGCTAGCTCCCTGCGCGATGCCGGAGCGGTCGCGCAGATCGAGGAAGATGAGCCCGCCGTGGTCGCGGCGGCGGTTGACCCAGCCCATGAGCACGACATCCTGGCCCGCGTTCTCGGCGCGAAACTCTCCACACATCCCGGTGCGTTGCAAAGTACCTAAAAAAACCAGATTCATCTCTTCCTTCAGTTCCTTCAATTTTTTAAGAGCGTAGGGCTGTCTTATGCGCGCAGCGCTTGCGCGAGATCGGCTTGAGCGATCTTGGTCTGCTCGCCGGTGGCGAATGTCTTGACGGTGAGGATGCCGGATGCGAGTTCGTCTTCGCCGAGGATGACGATGTGGCGGGCGACGCGGTCGGCGGCCTCGAAGGATTTCTTGAGGCGGAAGGCGCCGTCGCCGACCTCGACCGATAAGCCAGCACGGCGGAGTTCGCGGGCTAGGGCGAGGGCGGCGGCGTTGCGCTTGGAGCCGAGGGGGGCGATGTAGGCGTCGAGCTTTTTCTCCCACATCTCAGAAGCGAGATGTGGGGCACCCGCTTGGGCTTGCAGGGTGAGGATGAGGCGGTCTTCGCCGATGGCGAAGCCGATGCCGGGGGCGCGTGGGCCGCCGAGCATCTCGGAGAGGCCGTCGTAGCGGCCGCCGCCGAGGAGGGCGTTCTGTGTGCCGAGGCCGCTGGCTGGATCGCCGGACGAGGGGACGGTGAACTCGAAGGTGGTGCGGGTGTAGTAGTCGAGGCCGCGGACGAGGCGCGGGTTGATGGTGTACGGGACGCCGCAGGCGTCGAGCGCGACGCAGACCTGACTGAAGTGCTCGCGGCTGGAGTCGTCGAGGAAGTCGGCGATGCGCGGAAGGGCTTCGATGAGGGCCTGGTCGTTGGGGTCCTTGGAGTCGAGGACGCGCAGGGGATTGGTCTCGGCGCGGCGCTGGTTGTCCTCGCAGAGCTGGTGCTTGATGGGGGCGAGGGCTTCGCGCAGGGCGGCGACGTAGCGTGGGCGGTCGGTTGCCGAGCCGACGGAGTTGAGTTCGAGCCGCCAGCCTTTTATACCTAGCTCGTCGAGCAGCGTTGCGAGCATTTCGAGGACTTCGGCGTCTCGCAGGGGGGATTCTGAGCCGGAGGTGACAGGCCCGAGGACTTCGACGCCGATCTGCCAGAACTGGCGGTAGCGTCCGCGCTGAGGGCGTTCGCGGCGGAACTGCGGCCCGATGTAGAAGAGCTTCTGGAGCTGGCCCGTGTCGCCGAGGTTGTGCTCGATGTAGGCGCGGACGACTCCGGCGGTGTTCTCGGGGCGGAGGGTGAGGGACTGGGCCTTTTCGGACTGCGCGCGCGCACGATCCTCCCAGGTGTACATCTCCTTGGAGACGATGTCGGTCTCTTCGCCGACGCCGCGGGCGAAGAGGGAGGTGTCCTCGAAGATGGGGGTGCGAATCTCGCCGAAGCCGTAGCGGGAGAAGACCGAGCGGGCGATGGATTCGACGCGGTTCCAGAGCGCGGTGTCGGGCGGGAGGAGGTCGCGGGTGCCGCGGACAGCCTTCAGGGGATTGGACGGAGTGGGCATGGACTTCCAGTGTAGCGAATGGCGGGGGTGGGGTGCAGGTTTACTCTCTCCCTTTCTTGCGCCGCCTTGATTGCGAAGCAATCAAGGCGGCGCGCTCTTAAAATGAGTGCGCTCTACGGCACGGCTGAAGCCGTGCCCTTCCGATCCGTGAGCCAAGCCACTCGCTTCCGATCTTTGGGCCATTGAGATTGACCCATGTGGCGGAGCGGGATACACTTGTTAAGTTTGGCAGGTTTGGCGAATGCGGCCGGTGCTCCGGTTGCAGGGCCGGCAGGTTTCGGACGCGGCGGACGGTTGCTTCGGGAATTGCGGAGGTTTCGCATTTCTCAAGAACCGCGGCGATTTCGGGACTGGCTGGACACGGTTTTTGGGACAGTCGGACGGACAAGCTCCTCTGGTTGAATCCACAGGCAATAAATTCATGAAGGGTGCGGGCGCATGAATGCCGCGCGCACAAGGGGTCCGTTATGTATGCAGTGATTCGTACCGGCGGCAAGCAGTACAAGGTCTCTCCGGGTGAGAAGTTCAAGATCGAGCGCACGGAGCACGAGAAGGGCGCGATCGAGTTTGCGGACGTGCTGGCGGTGAGCAGCGAAGAGAGCAAGTTCGAGGCGGACCTTGCGGGCGCGAAGGTGACCGGCACGGTGCTGGGCGAGGGCCGCTTCGACAAGATCCTGGTGTTCAAGATGAAGCGCAAGAAGCAGTACAAGAAGATGCAGGGACACCGGCAGGGCTTCGTCGAGGTTGCGATCAACGAGATCGTGGTGAACGGGAAGAGCTACAAGGCCGAGGCGGCCGCGAAGTAATTTCAAAACCGCAGCGGCCTGAGGGCCGCGCGAAAGAGGCGACGGAATGGCACATAAAAAAGGATTAGGTTCATCCAAAAACGGGCGCGATTCAAATGCGCAACGGCTGGGCGTGAAGGTGTTCGGCGGGCAGGCGATCCTGGGCGGGGGAATCATCGTGCGCCAGCGGGGGACACCGCTGAAGGCGGGCGCGAANNGGCAAGGACGACACGCTGTTTGCCAAGGCTTCCGGCGTGGTGCGCTTCCAGGACCGCGGACAGCGCGGTCGGTTTGTCATCGTCGATCCGGCTGAAGTCACCTCCGTCTCTGCGTAGAAATTGCGCAGGTTTGCAGGCCGATTCAAACAAATGTCAGTGAAGGCCCCGATGAGTCGGGGCTTTTCTGTTTTATGCGGCGGTGCTTTCAGGCGGCTCGCGGTGCGGGGATCAGATGGCCATGGAAACATCCGTGGTGGGGAACTCCGGCTGCGGCGGCTGACGACGTGCTTCAGCAGCGACGGCGGCTGGCGCGCTGGAATTGGCCGCAGCAATATCGGAGGCGGCGACGGTTTCCGGTGAGTTGGCTGTCTGCGCTGCGGCAGGTGCGGCGGTCATCTTGTTCTTGTAGCACTGGCGGCAGAGCACGGGGCGTCCTTGCGTGGGCTTGAAGGGGACCGTGGTCTCGATGCCGCACTCGGAGCACTCGGTACGTGTTTCGGTGCGAGAGATGCCGGCCGCGGCCGGGCCATCCGCGGTTGCATTGGCCGTTTGCACACCGCGCCTGGACTTGCAGGGCTTACAACGCTTGGGGTCGTTCTTGAACTGCTTGTCCTGGAAGAAGAGCTGTTCGCCGGCGGTGAAGATGAATTCGCAGCCGCAATCGGTGCAGGTTAATATCCGGTCCACAAAGTCCATACCGCGTCTCCCGTCGTACATATCTCGTGCAGATAGTAGAGATGATCCTGCGCGGCCCCGCGATTCGCGGATTGGGCGAT
>PLOU01000074.1 GCA_003142235.1 Granulicella sp. | reverse complement strand
AAGCCGTGCCCTTCCGACGCAGACTATCGGAAGGGCTTTATTGGTGGAGGGAGAGGAGGTAGTTGCCGTAGCCGATGATGATGGTGGAGCCGATCAGCAGGATGAGGCCGGCGGCGACCAGAGCTTTGGTGCGCGCGCTGGTGCCCTGCCACTCCTTGAAGAGGATGCCCCAGAGGGTGGCGAAGATGATGATGGAGGCCATGAGGAGGGTCCAGGAGGAGAAGTCGTAGATCCCCATCTTGGTTTTGGCCATGGAGTTGAAGAAGAACTGGAAGTACCAGAGGACACCGGCGAGGGCGGCGTAGAGGTAGTTGGCGATGAGGGTGGAGGGGGCGATGCGGTCGTAGGTGGATGCGTCGAGGGGGTCGAAGTCGACCAGGGTGTCGCCCGAGGTGGGCGCGGCGCGCATGGGGTTGACTCCGGGCTCTCCGAAGAACTGGCGGAAGGACCCGTTCTGGACGATAAGGATGGCGGACCAGACGATGTTGGTGAAGAAGCCGCCCCAGAGGAGGACGACGAGGATGGGGAGATTCTGCCAGAGGTCCTGGTGTCCGGCGGCGAGCAGATGGGTCTTGGCGATGGCGGCGATGGGCGAACCGGAGTCGAGGCCAAAGGCGAAGAAGGCGCTCATGAGGCCGGCGAGGATGGCGATGGCGAGGCCCTTGCCGAAGGCGAAGGTCTGCTCTCCGGACTCGATGGTCGCATCGGGGGCGATCTCCTTCTCCTTGGAGTACCCTGCGGCCCCGTTGACGGCGACGGCGATGGCGCAGATGAGGACGCCAAGCAGGGTGATCTGGCCGGAGTGGGTGTGGGCGATGGCCATGATCTGGCCGTGATAGATGGGCGGGATGATCGTGCCAAAGACCATGCAGAGGCCGAGGGCGATGGAGTATCCGAGGGCGAAGCCGAGATAGCGGATGGCCAGGCCGAAGGTGAGTCCTCCGACGCCCCAGAGCGCGCCGAAGAGGACGGTGTAGGCGATGGCGTGGTTGTTGGGGTCGGCGTGTGCCTCGGCAATGATGGACCACATGTGGGGCACGAAGATGCAGGCCAGCAGGGTGGGCGCGACGATCCATGCGGCGAAGCCCTGGATGATCCAGTAGACCTCCCAGGACCAGCGCTTGATCTGGCGGAAGGGGATGAAGTTGGTGGCGGAGGAGAAGCCGCCGATCAGGTTGTAGATGACTCCGATGAACGCATTGGAAACCACGGCGCCTCGCTTCTGCTGGAAGTTGAATCCGGTGAAGAATGCGGATGGAAAACGCAACCATCTTACCTGAGGCGATTGCAATGTGGAAATAAAACCTCCATAGGAATAATGTGGAGAGCAAGAGCAAAAGCATGACGCCGTTCCGCGCGGGCGGATGCGTGAGGTTGGGCTGCGCAGGGGACCAGGGGGAGAAGTTTGCGAGTTTCGCTGTTTATCACCTGTTATAACGACACGTTATTCCCGGAGACGGGCAAGGCAGTGGTGAAGGTGCTGGAGCGGCTGGGGCATACGGTCGACTTTCCGGCGGGGCAGACCTGCTGCGGGCAGATGCACTGGAACACGGGCTACCAGGAGGAGGCGCTGCCTCTGTTGCCGCGCTTCCTGAAGCAGTTCAAAGACTCCGAGGTGATTGTCAGCCCGTCGACGAGCTGCGTTGCGATGATGAAGGACCATTACCCAATCATGGCCGAGCGGATGAAGGACCCGAAGATCACGGCCGAGGTGGCGGCGATCCTGCCGAAGGTTTGGGAGTTCTCGCAATTTTTGACGCAGAAGCTGGGGTTGGAGGACGTGGGGGCTTACTACCCGCACCGGGTGACCTACCATGCGAGCTGCCATGGATTGCGCAGCATGAAGCTCGGCGACGGGCCGCAGCGGCTGCTGCGGGCGGTGCGCGGGATCGACCTGGTGGAGATCGAGAACCTGGAACAGTGCTGCGGGTTTGGCGGGACGTTTGCGATCAAGAACGCGGAGGTTTCCAGCGCGATGCTGGCGGAGAAGGTGCGCGGAGTGCTGAATACGCGGGCGGAAGTGGTGACGGGATGCGACAACTCCTGCCTGATGCACATTGGCGGAGCGTTGCACCGGCAGCGGACGGGCGTGCGGCCGGTGCATCTGGCGGAGATTTTGGCAGGAGAAGAATAAAGAAGTTGCCGGGAACAAGGGAAAGCTCAAGCGGGTAGATGGCTTTTCTAAAAGTATATTGCTGATCCGAAGGACAAATACGGAGATTCTGGCTTCGCCAGAATGACGAGTCTGATGGAGTATCACTCCCAACGGGAGAGGGCAATTTAGGGGATGGTGCGATGAGTGGAGCGGGATTGGATCCGAGGACGGCGCCGAAGTTTCAAGTGGCGGCGCGGGCGCTGGTGGGCGATTCGCAGATGCGCAAGAACGTGCGCCATGCGACGAAGGTGATCCAGACCAAGCGGGCGCGCGTGGTGGCGGAGATGCCGGACTGGGAGGAGCTGCGCGAGGCGGGCAAGGAGATTCGCCAGCATACGATGCGGCACCTGGATTTCTATCTGGAGCAGTTTGAGCGGAACTGCACGGCGGCGGGCGGGCACGTACACTGGGCGCGGAATGCGGAGGAGGCCCGGCAGATTGTGGTGGGGCTGGTGAAGGCGAGCGGGGCCGACGGCAAGAGTCCGAGCGAGGTCATCAAGATCAAGTCGATGACGACCGAGGAGATCCAGCTGAACAAGGCGCTGGAGGCGGCGGGGATTCACGCGCACGAGACCGACCTGGCGGAGCTGATTATCCAGCTTGGGCACGACCAGCCATCGCACATCGTGGTGCCGGCGTTGCATAAGAACCGGGCGCAGATTCGCGAGATATTTCAGCGTGAGATGCATCTGCCTGGCTCTGATTTCTCCAACCTGGGCGGGACGCCGCAGGACCTGGCGGATGCGGCGCGGAGGTTTCTGCGGGAGAAGTTCCTGCGGGTGAAGACGGCGGTGAGCGGGGCGAACTTCCTGGTGGCGGAGACGGGCGGGGTGTGCATCGTCGAGAGCGAGGGCAATGGAAGGATGTGCCTGACGCTGCCGGAGACGCTGATCTCGGTGGCTGGGATCGACAAGGTGGTGCCGCGCTTCCAAGACCTGGAGGTGATGCTGCAGTTGCTGCCGCGCTCGGCCACCGGCGAGCGGATGAACCCGTACAACTCGATATGGACGGGCGTGGACAAGACGGCCGCAGGCGATGGGCCGCGGACGTTCCATGTGGTGCTGATGGACAATGCGCGGACAGAGATACTGGCGGACAAGGAGGCCCGGCAGACGCTGCACTGCATTCGCTGCGGGGCCTGCCTGAACTCCTGCCCGGTGTACCAGCAGACCGGCGGACATGCGTATGGCAGCGTGTATGCGGGGCCGATCGGGGCGATCCTGACGCCGCAGTTGATGGAGATGCACCACGCGCAGAGCCTGCCCTATGCGTCGAGCCTGTGCGGGGCGTGTTACGAGGTTTGCCCGGTGAAGATCAATATTCCGGAGGTGCTGATCCATCTGCGGAACCGGGTGGTGAAGCAGCAATCGGCGGGGCTGAATCTACTTGTCAACCCAGAGGTGATGGCGCTGAAGGCGGTGGCGATGGTCTTCCGCAGCGAGGGGGTCTTTCGCGCGTCGCAGAAGCTGGGGCGGCTGGCGGAGTTGCCGCTGTCGCGCAAGGATGGCCAGGGCGTGGGCTGGATCGAGTGGATGCCGGGAATGCTGGGGGGATGGTCGCAGGTGCGCGACCTGCGAGTGATGCCGAAGCAGACGTTTCGGCAGTGGTTCGAGCAGCGCGAGAAGGCAAGAGCGAAGAAGGCGGCGAGCGATGGGAACTGAGGTGGTTGCAGGAGGGGCGCGGGAAGAGATGCTGCGGCGGATTCGCGCGGCGAACGGTCATGCGACGGACGATGCAGCGGTTGTCGAGACGCAGTGGAATGCGCTGCCGCGCGGATACAAGCGGGCGGGAACGCTGGGGCGCGAGGCGAAGCTGGAGCTGCTGGAGGAACGGTTGCGCGACTACGACGCCAGCGTGACGCGGGCCAGAACGGGCGCGGTTGCAGCCGAGATCGCCCGGATTCTGAAGGAGCGCGGCAAGCGGCGGACCGTGGTTCCGCAGGGACTGGCGGAGGCGCTGGGCGAGGCGCTGCCGGAGGGATTTGAGTTTGTGGCGGATGAGGGGATGACGACGGCGGAGCTGGATGGCTTCGAAGGCGTGGTGACAGCCTCGACGGTGGCGATTGCGGAGACGGGAACGATTGTGCTACAGAACGTTCCGGGGCAGGGAAGACGCGCTCCCACGCTGGTGCCGGACTATCATCTGTGCGTCGTTCGGGCCGGGGACGTGGTGGAGACGGTGCCGGAGGCGATGGCCCGGCTGGAGGCTACGGCTAAGCTCGCCACGACGTTTATCTCGGGGCCATCGGCCACGGCGGACATCGAGATGACGCGCATCAAGGGAGTGCATGGGCCGCGGTTCCTGGATGTGATTCTGGCGGAGTAGCCGCCCCCGCCGGTTGGCGAATGCAATTGCGCAGGGAGTATATTTCCATCAATGCAGTTCCAAAGTTTTAAGGGGGTAGGTCATGAGTAAGGGCAGTGCGAATTCCGGCGCGAGCGCGACGGAGAAGGTTTTTGCGGCGTTGGATGGATTCCGGATCGAGGTCCCATCGTGGGGCTTTGCCAACACCGGGACGCGGTTNNCTGCCCAACGGCAAGGGCGACGTTCCGGAGCTGAGGCGGCTGGAGAAGAAGTATGGGGTGAAGTCGGGCGCGGTGAACCCGAACCTATTCCAGTCGCAGGAGTACAAGTACGGGTCGATTGCGCACCCGAGCGCGGAGATCCGCGGCCTTGCGCTGGCGCATCTGCTGGATTCGGTCGAGATCGGCAAGGCCCTGGGAAACAAGGACGTGTCGATCTGGCTGGCCGATGGATCGAACTATCCGGGGACGCAGTCGATGAAGAAGCGGATCGAGTGGCTGGAGGAGACGCTGGGGGCGACCCACGCGGCGCTGGGCAAGAACCAGCGGATGCTGGTGGAGTACAAGCCGTTTGAGCCGGCGTTCTACCACACCGACATCGCGGACTGGGGCATGGCGCTGTCGCTGNNGCTGGGCGGATTCCACTTCAACGACAAGAAGTTTGCCGACGACGATCTGACGCTGGGATCGATCGACCCATACCAACTGTTCCGCATCTTCCACGAGATCCTGGTGAGCGATTCTCCGGCGGTGAAGGGGATCGCGTACATGATCGACCAGAGCCACAACCTGAAGGGCAAGATGGAGGCGATGGTGCAGTCGGTGGTGACGGCGCAGGAGCTGTTTGCCAAGGCCTCGCTGGTGGACCACAAGAAGCTGGACAAGCTGCAGACATCGTGCAGCCTGGTGGAGGCCGAAGAGACCTTCCGGTGCGCGTTCTGGACCGATGTGCGGCCGATGGTCAAGGCGTGGCGCGTGGCCCGCAAGCTGCCCGCCGAGCCGCTGGCAGAGCTGAAGAAGAGCGGATACGTGGAGAAGATCAGCAAGGAGCGCGGCGCGAAGAACGCAGGCAGCGTCTCCAGCTACGCGTAAGGCAGGGAACAGGGAACAGGGGCCGGGCTGCGATATGCAGTCCGGCCCTGTTATTCTTTGTGGCATGAAAAACCTATTTCGTTGTGGTTGCGTCTGTGCGGTGCTAGCTGGTGCTTGTCTCGTGGCGCTTGCGGTGGGTGCGCAGACACAGCAGCAGCAAACATTGGGCGATGCACTGCCTGAGACTCACGCGGCGATGGAAGCTGGGGTTGAGTCGTTCAAAGCTGGTCGGTATGAAGATGCCGTCGTGAGTTTTCGTAAAGCAGTGCAGCTAGAACCGGGCAACGAGTTTACCCATCTCTACCTCGGTACTGCCTACGCTTATCAGGTTGTTCCGAATTTGCTTATTCCACAGAACATGCAGTTAGCGACCTCGGCGTTGGCGGAGTTCGACGTTGTGCTCATGATTCATCCCGATGATCTGAGCGCTATCAAGCAGGAGGCCACCATCTATCGCAACATTCAGAGATACGACGAGGCGAAGAGATGGGAGCAGAGGGTTATAACGATCGATCCGAATGACGCTGAGGCCTTCTATTTGATCGGTACGATTGATTGGGGTCAGGCTTACAAGAATACTGTCGAGATTCTGTCCACCGAAGGATTGAAAGATGATCGCCTGGGAAATGTGAAATTAACTCACGGATCATGCGAGAAGATGCGCGAGGAGAATGCCGATCTGGTGGACGATGGGATTGCGAATCTCACTCGCGCAGTCGAACTCAATCCGAACTACTCTGACGCGATGCAGTATCTGCAACTGATGTATCAGCAGTACGCGGACTTTGCGTGTGGGGATGCAGCGGCATTGAACGCGGACTTAAAGCTTGCGGATGAATGGAACACAAAGGCGATGGCGGCGAGCAGGCGGGCTGCACTCCTCCCGCAGGAGTGATGGCACGCACAAGCGGTGAGGCGCGGTGGACCCCGAGATGTGGGGCACCCGGTTTGGCGATGATTTTCCCACTCATGCCGGGATGAGGCTCCGGCATGAATGGGGCACCCGGCGTATGCGATCCTCCTAAAAATCTCTGCGGCCTTCGAGGGCTCGGGAGAGGGTGACCTCGTCGGCGTACTCGATGTCGGAGCCGGCGGGGACTCCGGTGGCGATGCGGGTGATGCGGAGGGTGGGCGCGATGCGGCGGATTTCGGCGGCGAGATAGGCGGCGGTGGCTTCGCCCTCGGTGGTGGGGGAGGTGGCGAGGATGACTTCAGCGATGTTGGTTGCCGGATCGGCGAGGCGGGCGAGGAGACTACTGATGCGGAGCTGCTCCGGGCCGACGCCGCCGATGGGCGAGAGCGTGCCGTGCAGGACGTGGTAGACGCCGTTGTAGCTGCGGGTTTTTTCGATGGCGGCGATGTTGGTGGGCTCCTCGATGACGCAGACGGTGTGCTGGTCGCGGGCGGGGCTGGCGCAGTAGAGGCAGGGATCGACGTCGGTGATGTTGTTGCAGATGGAGCAGAGGCGGAGCTTTTCGCGCAGGACGAGGATGGAGTCGGCGAGGGCTCGGGCGTCGTCGTCGGTGCCGCGCAGCAGGTGAAACGCAATGCGCTGGGCGGATTTTGTGCCGATGCCGGGGAGCTTGCGCAGCTCGTCGATGAGGCGGGAGATGGG
>PLOU01000224.1 GCA_003142235.1 Granulicella sp. | reverse complement strand
CTCTTCCGCGACTTCCTCGCGATGGGCGACAGCGCAGCCGTCGTGAGCGATGAAGCCGCCTCGCCGCTGCGCCAGTGGTACGGTTCCGAGCCGCTGGGCAGCGCATGGATGCATCCGACGCGACCTCTTGCCGCGAGCGCGAACGCCGCCTTGCTGGCCGATGCGCTGGAGCGGCAGGGCATCGCGTTCGGCGCGGGGCCGGCCACACTCGCCAACATCGCGAAGCTGCGCGCGGGTGCGCGGGCTGTCGTCACCGGCCAGCAGGTCGTGCTGCTCGGAGGGCCGCTGCTCACGCTGCTGAAGGCCGCGACAGCGATCGCCCGCGCGAGGCAGGCGACCATTGCGACGGGCATCGAACACGTTCCCATCTTCTGGCTGGCGACAGAGGACCACGACCTCGAAGAGGTTGACCAGGTCTCGCTGTTCAGCAAGTCGTCGGTCGAAACACTGCGCCTCGGAGCGAAGTCCGCACACAACACTGCGCCCGTGGGCGATGTGGTTCTCGATGAATCCATCGACGCGTTGCTTGATCGCGCAAGCGACCTGCTGCACCACGCGCCCATCTGCAATCTGCTGCGCGAGTGCTACGCCTCCCACTCAGCGGACAAAGCCGCCCCAACCTTCGCCAGCGCCTTCGCCCGCCTGATGACGCGCCTCTTCGCCAGCCACGGCCTCATTGTGATGGACGCCGCGGGTCGCGACTTCCACGCGCTCGGCGTGTCCACGCTGCGCTTCGCCATCGAACACGCCGAGGAGCTGGAGGCGGCGCTGCTC
This sequence comes from Granulicella sp., assembly GCA_003142235.1. GTDB lineage: Bacteria > Acidobacteriota > Terriglobia > Terriglobales > Acidobacteriaceae > Edaphobacter. Next base: position 9,699 of record PLOU01000224.1, on the reverse strand, counting down.
GCGCGCACGACTGAACTGGAATCCGCGGGCTACCACGCGCAGGTGCTGGTCAAGCCCGGAGCCTCGCTGCTCTTTCTTGTAAGCAACGTTGAAGAAAATCCCAGCGTCAAGAATCGCCAGGCCCTGCACCGCCTGCCCGACGGAAGCTGGCAGGCTGGAACAATCAACTCCGCGACGTCCTACTCCACCAACGAACTGCTGGCGATTCTCGAGTCCGCGCCCGAGCGGCTCAGCCCCAACGTCCTTCTTCGCCCGGTCTTTCAGGACACCATCCTGCCCACCACGGCCTACATCGGCGGCCCGGCCGAGGTCGCCTACTTCGCGCAGAGCGCCGTGCTCTACCAGCGCATTCTGGGCCGCATCACGCCAATCCTGCCGCGCCTCTCGGCCACGCTCGTAGAGCCGGCCATCGGCGCGATGATGGCGCAGCACGAGGTCAGCCTGCCCGACGCGATGCACTCCGCCGAAGATCTCGCCCAGCAACTTGCCGCGCGCTCCCTGCCCGACGAGGCCAAGCGCCGCCTGGCCGCCGCGGGCAACGCGCTCGACGAAGCCCTCACCGCCGCGCACGACTACCTCGCCGCGCTCGACCCCAGCCTTGCCCGCGCCGCCGAGGTCTCCGCCTCCAAGATGCGCTACCAGATGGATCGCCTGCGCCGCCTGGCCGCCACCTTTGAGTTGCACCGGGAAGCCAGCCTGCGCAAGCATGCCGAAGCCATCGCGCTGCACCTCTTCCCCAACACCCACCCGCAGGAGCGCGTGTCGGCCGGCGTCTGGTTCCTGGCCGCGTGGGAGGCTGCGCACGGCGACAGCACCGGCCTCATCGCGCGCCTGGTGGAAGAGGCCGCCGGCCAGTGCGCGGGCCACCTCGTCATACGGATGTAGTCGTTCTCCGTTATGCGTTCGCCGTTCTCTGTTCGAACAACGGTCAACGGACAACCGTTCTAAAATGGTTGTCGAAGAGGTGAACAAGATGGGCCTGAGCGACGATGCGTTTGAAGTAACTTGTCCGGACTGCGGAGCGATGCTGAAGGTAGATCCGGTAACGCGCGCCATCATCAGCCACACGCCCGCGCCGCGCAAGCGCATGTTCGAGGACTTCACCGACGCAGCCCGCGCCGCGCGCGAAGCCGACGCACGCCGCGACTCCATCTTCGCGCAGTCCGTCGACGCGCAGAAGAACAAGGACGACCTGATGGCCAAGAAGTTCGCCGAAGCCGTCAAGAAGGCCAAGGAAAAGCCACTCACCGACCGACCGCTGCGCGACTTCGACCTGGACTAAAGGCCGCCGTTGACGGGCTCAACGCTGGTTGGGCCGAGATGACGCAAAAGTCGGCTAGCGAACCTGGGACGCGAGTGTCTATTGCTGCACGGAGTTCGCCGTATGCGGCTTGCGGCCGAGCTGCTTCCAGTGTGTCTCCGTCATCTCCACGCCAAACTTCTTCGCCGCGGCCTGGATGTGATGGAAGGCCTCTTCGCGTTCGCTGTCGGTGACATCCTTCACCTGGTCGAAGCGCGCGATTGCGTTGCGCACATGCGAGGCGTCGTTGAGCGGCTCCTTGCGCTGCGCCGGGAATGCATACGTTGAATTCTTCATCTCCTTGCGATCTTCCGTCGAAAGGTCGTGCGCAGAATCGTGAGACTTGTGTGCCGTTGTCATCGCTGTACTCCCGGTTGAAGGTTCGTCCCGTGGCCCTGATCTCCGCCACTTGCCGGGTTAGATGTCTATTCCGCACAGAGCGTTGGCAGGCGATGCGACTGAATAATCCAGGCGAACGCGTGCTGTCGTTGCGGCGCGATGCTGCTTGGACCTGAAACTCTTCTTGTGAGATTAGCAATGCGACTTGCGCAACGCTGGCGCTACGGCTTGAATGGCTCGTCCGCCGATGGGCCGTAGAGTCCCGGCACGGGAACATCGTTCAGGCGCAGATAGACGCCAAGCTGCGCGCGGTGGTGGATCATGTGGTTGAAGAACATGTGCCGGAAGGCCAGCGAGCGCGGGCTGTTGGAGAGGACGTGCTCGCCGTAGGAGAACTTCCACGGCGCGGCCAGGTCGGCGTCGGAGGAGGCGGCCAGCGCGGCGCGCGCCTCGGCAGCCAGCGCATCAAAGTCAGCCAGCAACTTCTCTCGCGTGCTGAAGGTCATCTCGGGCCACTTGGCTGTCGTCAGGTCCATGCTGGGCGTGGTCAGAATGAATGTGCCAAACTTCGGCAGCGTGGCCACATGCATGGTCAGCTTGCCCATGGCCATGGACTTCTCATGCGGCTTGTAGTCGGGCTTGTCTTCCGGGACGCGCTCCAGAGTGCGCCGCGTCATGCCCATCTCCATGTCATAGTCCTGAAGCAAAACTTCCGCAGTGGTCATATGAGTCTCCTTTGCGCGTTAGATTCCATGAGTTCTGATTTAGATTCCGGTAATGTTGAATCCGCAATCGACAAAGGTGACCTCGCCGGTAATTCCGCTGGCCAGCGGCGAGCAGAGGAAGAGCGCGGTGTTGCCGACCTCAATCTGTTCGATGTTCCGGTGCAGCGGCGCGCGCAGCGTGACGGCGTCCAGAATCTGGTTGAAGTCGCCGATGCCACGCGCCGCAAGCGTTCGGATCGGCCCGGCCGAGACAGCGTTGACGCGGATGTTCCGTGCGCCCAGCGAGGCCGCCAGGTAGCGCACCGCGGACTCCAGCGCGGCCTTGGCCACGCCCATCACGTTGTAGTTCGGGAAGACCTTCTCCCCGCCGTAGTAGGTCAGCGTCAGAATGGCTCCGCCGTCGCTCATCAGCGGCGCAGCGGCGCGCGCCAGCGCAATCAGCGAGTAGACGCTGATGTCGTGCGCGATGCGGAAGTCCTCGCGGCTGGTGAGCAGAAAATCGTTTTTGAGCGCGTCGGCCGGCGCAAACGCGACCGAGTGGATGAGGATGTCGATCCGGGAAAACGCCTCGGCAATCTGCGCGAAAACCGCGTCGATCTCCTCGTCGCGCGAAACGTCACAACGAAACGCGCACCCCGTGCCGCTCTGGCCCAGGTCTTCCAGCAGCTCTTCGGCCTCGCGCTGCAAGCGCTCCGACTGGTAGGAGAGCACCAGGGTCGCGCCCGCCTCGGCCAGCTTCTGCGCCACGCTGTAGGCGATGCTGCGTTTATTGGCCAGGCCGAAGACCACGGCCACTTTGCCCTTCAGATCGATCATGCAGCTCCTAAAAATCTTCCAAGAGATTCCAATTCATAGGATAGCAGCGGCGGTCCGGTCCCGCGCCCGCGCAACACTTTAGCCGCGCGTCAGCCAGTCGTACTGCTCCTCGGTCAGCGGGACCACCGAGAGCCGGAACTGGCGAAACAGAATGGACCCCTGGAAGACCTTCGCCGCGCGAATCTCGGCCAGCGGTCTCTCGCGCTGCAACCGCTTCCCTGCTTTGATGCGCACAATGGGGTTGCGGGCGTCGCTCGCATCCACCGAGACAACCACTGCCATCCCCACCGCAGCCTTGCCCACGTTCGAGTGGTAGATCACGCAGCGTTCGCCCTTCTTCATCTGGCGCAGCGTCATCAGGGCCTGGTTGTTGGCGATGCCATCCCACACGGTCTCGCCATCGCGCAGCAGGTCGTCGAAGGAGTATTTTCCCGGCTCGGTCTTCAACAGGTATGGCATCTGTCTATTAGAGGCTCGATGGGCAAGCGATGATGCAAACGAAAATCTAGAACTCCCGACTTACAACTTACAACTCACAACTGTTCTTCGTCTCACCCGCCCAGATCGACCAGTTGAACCTTCCCGACCGGACGCCCCAGAAAGCGCGGGCCGAGCCGCTCGAACTTCTGCACGGAGTCTGTGGCAAAGAACTCGCAGGTTGCGTCGCCGACATCCGCCCGGTCTCCGCGCGCCATCCCCTGCTCCGACAAGACGCGCTCCACGGCGCGCGCCGTCGCCTGCGCCGAGTCGATGACGCGCAGCGGACGGCCAAGCTCCGCCAGCGTGCGTTCGATCTCCGTCCGCAGCAGCGGGTAATGCGTGCAGCCGAGCAGCAGTGCGCGGCTCTCGGGCGCGTCCCGCAGCGCCTCGCCAAGATAGATGCGCAGCACCTGCGCGGTCACAAAGGCTCGCGCCGCATCGCTCGCCCCGCCGTCTTCGCCGGGCGTTTCCTCGTCCAGCGTTCCTTCGCAAATCCATCCCTCCTCCACCAGCGGCACCAACAGCGGACAGGCCTTCTCGGTCGCTTTCAGCGCGAGCGTAGCGCAGGCCCGCGCATACGCGTGCGACTCGACCGTCGCCTGCGTTGCCAGCACCAGAACTTCGCCTGCTGTCCCAACTTCCCTGCATGCGGTGACCGCAGCCTCAACTCCCGGCTGGATCACGCCGACCACCGGAATGGGCAGCGCCGCGCGCAGGTCCTCAAGTGCCAGCGCGGTCGCGGTATTGCAGGCGACGACCAGCAACTGCGCGCCCTGCCGCTGTAGAAAGCGCGCACTGGAAAGCGCATAGCGAACGATCGTCTCCCGCGACTTCGACCCATAGGGCAGCCGCGCCGTATCGCCCAAGTAGACGCAGTGTGAGCCCGCGACCAACGGCAGCAGCTCGCGCAGCACGGTCAGCCCGCCGAAGCCCGAATCGAAGACTCCAATGGTTAAACCCGTTGCGCCCATCAGCGGCCCTCCTCCGTGGCCGGTTGCGCGGACCTGCTCGCGGTGTCGACCACATCGTAGGTGCGCAGCAGGTCGGCGTGCCCATTCAGCGTCTCGCGCGGCTGGCCGTCCACCAGGAAACGCACCTGCTCGATCAGCGGGAAGTTTGCGTAGAGGGTTCCCAGGATCGAGTCGATGGTCAGCGTCTCCGGCTCGATGCCCGAGGGGTGGTGGTCGGCGAAGCTGCCGTGCAGGTTCACCACCGCCAGCTTGCCGCCGGGAATGCGCGGCCCGGGGTTCTGGTCGGCGTTGGAGGGCGGGCCGTCTGGCGCGCTCCACCCCGCCACCACGGAGCGGTCCTTGCGCGGCGCCGCGTTCTTCCCTACCGCCGGCTTCTCTGCCTCCGCAGGCTTGCCGCCGGGCGCGACCGGCGGGCGCAGCGGCAGGTCGAGCAGAAACACATCGTCCACCGCCGGGCCGCTCTCCAGCGGATGGGCGGAGCCTTTGTAGGAGTATTCGGCGATCAGCCGCGTCAGCAAGACGCGCGCGCGGGCCGTCGTCTCCGTCGGCAGCGCGACCTCACGCTCCACCAGAACGATGGAGCCGGTGGCGTCGCTGGCCAGCGCCAGGTGGACCGTCTCGCTGGGCGTGGCCACGGGCGCGGCCAGCGGCGTCTCATCGCGATGCCGGGTCAGCTTTTCGCGCGTCTGCTCGCATCCGCGCAGCAGAACCAACGCCATCACAAGGATCGCGCCGCTCAGGCACCAGAAGAGAACGCGCTGGTAGCGGGGAATCATTGGCTCCCCCCTGCTGGTGCCGCGTTGTCGTCTGAATCGTTGGAGGAACTCGCCGGCGAAGCCTTGCCTGCGCTGTTCGTCTTGTCTGCCGCAGCCTTGGATGCCGCTCGCTTTGCCGCAGCCCGCCCGGCAGCCTCAGCCGCCGCCCGCGCCTCGGCCGCGGCCTGTGCCGCAGGATCGATGGTCGTCCCGCCCGCGCCCGTCGCAGTTGAATTGGGGGCCGTCGGGCCCACTTGATTGCGCCACGCCTGCAACGCCGCGGTCAGTGTGGCGGCGACCCGCTGCTGGTACTCCGCATCCGTCACGGGTGTTGCGTCACTGCCTGCAACCGGCAGCGGGGCCAGTTCGATCGCCACAGCCGGGCACTCCAAATTGTCCAGTGGCCGCACCGGCTCCCGTCCGGAGACCGCCGGAAGATTCGCCTTCCCCAGCGCCGCGCTCAGGTCGCTCGCAAGACGCAGGCTCTGGCTGACAGAGGCGGCCTGCGCCATCTCCCACGGAACGGGGACGAATGCAGCGCGAGGAGTGAGCGGAAGATTGGAACTCGAGTCCTCCTGCGGCGGCTGCAACGCCGAGGTGTAAAGATGCACGCCCGGTCCGCTCGCCGTCGCGTGGATCACGATGCAGGCCAGCGCGTGCGCGCGGTTGGCGATCTCCGCGCGCTGGTCGTTGGTCATCGGATTGGGATCGACGGAGTCGGAATCCCGCGTCGCCACCACGTTAAAGCCCGCGGCCGTCAGCGTCGCGCGCAGTCGCGCCACAATCGCCAGTGTCACGTCCTTCTCGTAGATCTTGTCGCCCAGCGTGGCGCCCGCATCCTGCCCGCCGTGCGCCGGGTCCAGCACCACCAGATTGAGGTTCATCCCCGACGTGGAAGAGGTCTGAGCCTGCGTGGAGTTCGCGCTCTGCCACTGCGTCTGCGCCCGGAGGTAAAACGCAGCAACAACCGCGCCCGCCAGAATGGCGAGAAGGACGGCGGCGAACTTGCGGGAAGGGATCAACGGTTCATCTTCAAACAAATCTTAGACCGATGGAGTTAAGGACCTATGGATAAGTCACTGCCTTGAAAGGGACGGGCTTCAGCCCGTCCGTAAGTGCCCACAGATCGACTGGGCTTTAGCCCCTGAGGGCATGTCAAACACTTGATCAGACCTTCCTAAAAACGCCTCAATCCAGCGCATAGATTGCCAGCCCGCTCAGCAGCTTGGGATAAAAGTCCGTCGACTTCTGTGGCATCACGTCGCCGGAGAGCGAGACCTCGCGCAACTGGCCGAGCGTGACCGGCTTGATGAGGAAGGCAACGTCGGCCTCGCCCGCCCTCACCTGCTCCACCGCCTCCGCCGCCTCGCGCAGGAAACGCACGTTGCCAAGCTGCGTGATACTCTCCTGCGAGAGCCCCAGAACCCGGCCCAGCAGGATGCTATGCAACTGCACCACGTCGAGCTGCGCCTGGCGCGCGGGAACGCCGGCCAGCGCGGCCCGCACCGCCTCCGGCCTGGCCCGCAGCAGATGATTTCCGTCGCGCGTCACCACCAGAAACGCCGTGCCCTCCGCCTCGGCCAGCGGCCCAAGGTCGGCCGAATCCAGCGGTGTCACCGTGAAGAACTCCTGCGCGCTAGCCAGAAACTTCTGTGTTGAAAAATCCTCAAGCCCGAAGACCACGCGATGGGTCGGCAGAATCGTGATCCCCGGCGCGTCCATGTTCACAAACGTCATCATCATCGCCGCCTCGGGAAAGGGCGGTACAGGCAGGCGGCCCGTGCCCAGCTTCTCGTCCGGGTTGCGCGGCTCGCCCAGCGGCAACCGCAACTGCGCCGACCGCTCCTTGGCATACGCCACCGAGGTCTCGTAGCGATGGTGACCGTCCGCGATGATCAGCTTCTTGTCCGCCATCGCGGTCAGGATCGGGTTGATCAGCGCCGGGTCGGTCAGCTTCCACACGCGATGCATCACGCCGTACTCATCGGTAATCGCCAAGTCGGCGGGACGCGTCTCCTGTCCCTGTCCCTTGGTCCCGAAGATCAGCTTCTCCGCGGTGAACGCCGGGTCCGAATACAGCATATAGATCTGCTCGCAGTAGGCGCGCGTCGCCTTGAACAGCGCCAGGCGGTCGCTCTTGTACTTGGGGAAGGTCTGCTCGTGCCGGTAGACCACCTTGTCCGCGTACTCGTAGAGATGCCCCAGCGCGATGAACCCTCGCCGCTCGCGCACCTGCTGGTTCCCAGCCGCGGCGCTCGAGTGCGGCACGGTGTAGGTCTGCGAGTAGCCGTAGAGCGCGGGCTCCGCCTCCTCGGCCAGAATCCCCTCCCTGCGCCATTCGCGCAGCCACTCCGCCGCCCGCGTGTAGACGTTGTGCGCCTCTTCGCCGGCGGGCAGAAACTCCTCGGCCTCGGTGTCGTCCGGCTCGTGCTTGCCCAGAATCACGCGGACCAGGTTGTACGGACTCGCCTCGTAGTACCGCTGCTGCATCTCGGGGGTGATCTTGTCGTAGGGCTGGGTGACCACGTCCTCCATCCGGACGCGGCTGGTGTCGTAGCGAAGTGCGCGGAACGGATAGATGCGGGCCATGCGGGGTCTCGGTGCTCCTGACAAAAATGTTCTGCCATCGATTGTACGGGGAACCCATCTCCGCCGCTGCATTCGTCTTGTCCTCCGGTACCGCTAGCGCCGCTGCATCCCCATCCGGCGATGCGGAGTCTAAGAGACGAGAGAGACTGCGAGATGATATAAGTCGCGCAAGTGTCATGGGGCCGATCATGCGGTTTGCGGTGGGCAGGACGGGCAGAGTGGGCCGCACGCGGCTGGCGCGCGCAGCTTTCGCGCTGGGCCTGGCTGCCTTCGCCCTGGTCCCGCTCCTCCCAGGCCGCGCGCAGGAGAACCCGCTAAGCAACGTCCAGACGCCCGCGCCCGCGCCGCCGCCAAAGCCGCCGGACTCCGATTCCAAAGCCCAGAAGCCGGTGATCGAGGGCGGGACCAGCGTGGTGGCCGAGGGCACAGCGCAGCGCGACGCCCGCCTGCGTGTCGATGTCAACCTCGTCCAGGTCCCCGCCACCGTCACCGATCCCATGAACCGCCTCGTCACCGGCCTGGAGAAAGAGAACTTCGCCGTCTCCGACAACAACGTCCCCCAGACCATCCGCTACTTCTCCACCGAGGACGCGCCCATCACCATCGGCGTCGTCTTCGACCTCAGCGGCAGCATGGCGAGCAAATTTGTTCGCGCGCGCAGGGCGCTCACCGAGTTCCTGCGCACCTCCAACCCGCAGGACGAGTTCTTCGTCGTCGGCTTCAACGACCGGCCCTCGGTCATCGTCGACTACACCTCCGACGTGGACGACGTGGAGGCGCGCATGGTCATGCTGAAGCCCGAAAACCGCACCGCGCTGATCGACGCCATCTACCTCGGCGTGGACCACCTGCGCCAGGCCCGCTACGACCGCAAGGCCCTGCTCATCATCTCCGACGGAGGCGACAACCGCAGCCGCTACACCCAGAACGAACTGGAGCGCGTGGTGCGCGAGGCCGGCGTCCAGATCTTCTCCATCGGCATCTTCGACAACTACGCCCCCAGCCCGGAGGAGCAGATGGGCCCGCAACTGCTTAAGGATATCTGCGAGAGCACCGGTGGACGTCTGTTCACGGTCAGCGACGTCGCCGACCTGGAGGACATCGCCGAGCGCATCTCCGCCGAGCTGCGCAACGAGTACGTCCTGGGTTACAACCCCACGGAGCCGAAGCGCGACGGAAGCTGGCGTAAACTCAAGGTGAAGCTCGCGCCCCCGCCCGGTCTTCCGCTGCTGACCGTACACTTCCGCGAGGGATACTATGCGCCTTCGCAGTAGGAGAAAGATGCTTTCGGGTGCATCCAAGGGATTCGCCGCCGTTGCGCTCCTGTCGCTGACCCTATGCGCTGCAATCGCCCGCGCCCAGCAGCCGGCGCCCGCGCAACCCGCCGCTGGTCCGGCCCAGCCAACTCCGCCGGCGCAACCTTCCCCCGAAGCCGCACCCGCTTCCGTCCAGGCGCCGCAGTCCACCGGCAATCAGCAGGGCACTCCCGTCAACCCCATCGAACGCGGCTCAGGCGGCACATTCACCCTCCGCGAAAACGCCTACGAGGTCCGCCTCAACGCCACCGTCCTCGACAGCTCCGGTCGCAGCGTGCAAACCCTCGGCAATGACGCCTTCCACGTCTTCGAGGACAACGTACCCCAGACCATCGCCAGCTTCCGCCACGAGGACCTCCCCGTCTCGCTCGGCATCCTCATCGACAGCTCCGGCTCCATGTACGACAA
>PLOU01000112.1 GCA_003142235.1 Granulicella sp. | reverse complement strand
CTTAGTCATGGGGTACTGGCGCTTGGTGATTATCCGGCGCGCATCTCACTCAGTATCCACGGCCCAAAGAACCCCAACAGCTATGACATCTACAAGGGCTACGACTTTCTGATGCCGGATGGAACAGTGCGCACCTACGCGGTCACTCGGCTTGGCCCCGCGCTGTCGCATCCTTGACGCTCGCGGTAGAATCTAACGAGTGATGAATCTGGCTGGTGCAGCTACGGTGAGCTCTCCCCGCGTGACGCGCTCGCGTCGCGATCAGCTCTAGCTGCGCTNNCCTCAGCGGCTAAAGCCGAGTGGCGATTTGGGGTGTTTACGGCATGGCTGAAGCCATGCCCTTAAGCAGGACGGCTACAGGAATAGTGGTGCGAAGGAGAGATTTATGTTCGATCGGCTGGAACAACTGGAAGCACGGTACGAAGAGCTTGGCCGTCAGATGTCCGATCCGACGCTGGTGAACGACCAGGAGAACTTTCGCAAGGTGGCGAAGGCGCATCGCGATATGGAGCCGGTGGTGGAGAAGTTTCGCGCGTATCGCAAGATCAGGGACGGGATCGCCGAAGCGAAGGCGATGCTGGGCGACGCGGACTCGGATGTGAAGGCGATGGCGGCGGAGGAACTCGCCGAGCTGGAGCCGAAGCTGGCGTCGGCGGAGGANNTCTTCCGCATGTACATGCGATTTGCCGAGCAGCATAAATGGAAGGTGGAGGTGCTCTCCGAGACCGAGTCGGGGATTGGCAACGGGCTGAAGGACGTGACGGCGATCATTGAAGGGCACAACGTCTATTCGCAACTGAAGTACGAGTCGGGCGTGCACCGCGTGCAGCGGGTACCAACGACCGAGACGCAGGGGCGGGTGCATACCTCGGCGATTACGGTGGCGGTGCTGCCGGAGGCCGAGGAGGTGGACGTGAAGATCGAGGCGAAGGACCTGCGCATCGACACGTTCTGCTCATCGGGGCCGGGCGGACAGAGCGTGAATACGACGTATTCCGCGGTGCGGATTACACATCTGCCGACGAATACCGTTGTCTCGTGCCAGGATGAGAAGTCGCAGATCAAGAACCGCGAGAAGGGAATGCGCGTGCTGAGGGCGCGGCTATACGAGATGGAGGCGGAGCGCATCCATCAGCTGCAGGCGAAGGATAGGAAGCAGCAGATCGGGTCGGGCGACCGGAGCGAGAAGATCCGGACGTACAACTTTCCGCAGAACCGGATGACGGACCACCGGATCGGGCTGACGACGCACCAGTTGGCGCAGGTGATGGAAGGGCAGTTGCAGCCGACTGTCGACGCGCTGATCGCGCACGACACGGCGGAGAAACTGAAGGCGGATACGGTGGCGGGGTGAGCTGAGACTGTGAGGCGCCGACGGCTTAGTGGGTGGCGATGTGGCGGGGCAGGAGGATGGAGAAGGTGGTGCCCTGGTGGGGGCCGTGGGGGTTGGAGCGGACCTTGATGGAGCCGATGTTTTTTTCTATGAGCTGGCGGGAGACCCAGAGGCCGAGGCCGGTTCCGACGGTGCCCTTGGTGGTGAAGAAGGGCTCGAAGATGCGACGGGTGGTTGCGGGCACCATGCCGCAGCCGGCGTCGGCGACGGTGATGCGGACGCGGTGGCTGGCGTTGAGGGGATCGATGGAGACGGAGGCCCGCAGGACGATTCTGCCTCCTGGGTCGATGGCGTCCAGGCTGTTGGCGAGGAGGTTGGCGAGGATCTGACGCAACTCGCCGGCGACTGCCATGACACGCAGGGATTTGTCGCACTGTATCTGGATCTGCGCGGCGCTGGAGCGGATCTTGGCCTGAAGGAGATTGACGACCGAGTCGAGGAGCTTGGCGGCGCAGTTACTGGTGGCGGCGGAAAACTCGCGGTAGAAGCCGAGGGTCTGTCGGGTGATGTGGGCGATGCGCATGAGTTCGCCGTCGGCGATGTCCATGTACTCGATGGCACCGGCTGGGACGCCTGGGGTGGTTCGCGCGAGGTAGAGGGTGTTCATGACGGCTTCCAGCGGGTTGTTAATCTCGTGCGCGATGCTGGCGGCGAGGCGACCGGCGCTGGCCAGCATCTCGCTACGCAGGAGGGCTTCTTCGGCCTGCTTGCGGGCGGTGTTGTCAGTGCCGATGAGGAGGTAGCCGATGATGTCTTCGTTGGCATCGCGCAGTGCGGTGACGGAGACGATGGCGGGGATGCGGCTGCCATCCTTGCGGATGTAGGTGAGTTCGTAGATGTCCTCGATGCCGCGCGAGGCCTTGAAGACGAGGGCCTCGAAGCCGGGAGGGATGGGGGTGCCGAGCTCGAGGCTGAGGGCGGCGGCGCGCGCGATCAGCTCTGGATGGTCGGAGAGGTCGGCGGGGGTGAGTTGGTTCATCACCTCAGCGGCGTCGTAGCCCAGCATCCGTTCGGCGCCGACGTTGAAGATCTGGATGACGCCATGCGCGTCGGTGGCGATGCTGGAGAAGTTGGCGCTGTTGAAGATGGCGCGCTGCAGCGCGCCCGCCTTGAGCAGGGCTTCTTCAGCCTGCTTGCGCGCGGTGTTGTCTGTGCCAATGAGCAGGTAGCCGATGATGGCGTGGTCGGCGTCGCGCAGTGCGGTGACGGAGACGATGGCGGGGAAGCGGCTGCCATCCTTGCGGAAGTAGGTGAGCGGGTAGATGTCCTCGATGCCGCGCGAGGCCTTGAAGACGAGGGCCTCAAAGCCGGGGGTGATCAGGGTCCCCACTTCCAGGCTCAGGGCGGCGGCGCGGGCGATCAGTTCCTGATGATCGGAGAGGTCGGCGGGGGTGATCTTGTTCATTACCTCGTCGGCGGTGTAACCCAGCATTCGCTCGGCNNAGCGCGCCCGCCTTGAGCAGGGCTTCTTCCGCCTGCTTGCGGGCGGTGTTGTCAGTGCCGATGAGCAGGTAGCCGATGATGTCTTCATCGGCGTCGCGCAGCGCGGTGACGGAGACGATGGCGGGGAAGCGGCTGCCATCCTTGCGGAAGTAGGTTAGCTCGTAGATGTCCTCGATGCCGCGCGATGCCTTGAAGACCAGGGCCTCGAAGCCGGGGGTGATCGTGGTTCCAAGTTCGAGGCTCAGGGCGGCGGCGCGGGCGATGACCTCGCGTGGGTCGGAGATGTCAGCGGGGGTGATCTTGTTCACTACATCGGCGGCGGTGTAGCCCAGCATCCGTTCGGCGCCGACGTTGAAGATTTGAATGACGCCGCGTGCGTCCGTGGCAATGCTGGAGAAGTTGGCGCTGTTCAGGATGGCGTGTTGCAGCGCACCCGCTTTAAGCAGGACCTCTTTTGCCTGCTCGCTCTCGTAGAGCTCTGCTATCAATTTTCTGCCACCGTCCGTTGTGCGCCGTAGGGGATCCGTCGCACTCTGGGGTGAGGAGTGAAGCGCGATTGCCTTAGCAAACGATTCCCAAAAAATTCTCTTCTTATTCACGGGCTGCGGCTGAGCCGTATTGCTCACATCGGAAAGCACGGTGGACGCATCGAATGAAGTAGCGTTTGTGTGGGACAATTCTGGTGAGTCGAATGTTGCAATCAAACGGAAGTTGAGGAGGAGACGATATGGATCGCAGCGCGAGTGCAGTTTGGCGGGGCAGTTTGAAGGAGGGGAAGGGGACGATCTCCACCCAGAGCGGGACGCTGAAGGAGACGCAGTACAGCTTTGCGGCGCGGTTTGAGAGCGGCGTGGGAACGAACCCGGAGGAGTTGATTGCTGCGGCTCACGCGGGATGCTTCAGCATGGCGCTGAGCGCGGAGCTGGGGAAGGCGAACTTCACACCAGAGTCGATTGAGACATCGGCGGTGGTGACGCTGGACCTGCATGACAAGCCGACGGTGACGAAGATCCGCCTGACGACCAAGGCGAAGATCCCCAACATCGACAAGGCGAAGTTTGATGAGATTGCCAATGGCGCAAAGGCGGGTTGCCCGATCTCGCGGCTGCTGGCGGCGGCGGAGATTACGCTGGACGCGACGCTGCTGTAGGCCCATCCGCCTATGCCGTAAGCGATTCGCCGCCAATAAAGAACTTTGAAATTCCCTGAGGTTAAACCAAAAAAGCCACGGCGATGGCGGGGCTTTTCCGGCTTCCTCCGACTGAGTTGGCGTGATCCTCAGGAGTGAGACAGCGGAGGGCATTCCGGGCAAGTGAAGGCCGTTGCAGGGCCAGGCATATAATCTGGGTCATTCGATTATAAAGTTGGGTACATGGTTCGAGAAAGTAGTACGGCACCTCCTTCCTTTGGCGGATTAAGGCCTGCCGGCCGCGTTACGAGACAGCGTTGGGTGGTTTGCACGCTGCTGTTTCTTGCGACTGTCATTGCATACCTGGACCGCGGGGTAATCGCGTACCTCGAGACCTTTCTTGAGGGCATCATCCCGGGACTGGACAGTGAGAAGTACGGCATTGTTCTGGCCGGGTTCCAGGTGTCCTATGGCATTGGCATGTTGTTCGCCGGGGGATTGACGGACCGGCTGGGAACGCGGAAGGCATTCGCGATTGCAATCGGGTTCTGGAGCGTGGCGGCCATGCTTCCAGGCGCTTCCTTCTCGTTGCTGACGTTCGGCATTGCCATGTTCCTGCTGGGCCTGGGCGAAGCGGCAAACTTTCCCGCGTGCATGAAGGCCGTGGCCGAGTGGTTTCCCAAGCGGGAGCGCGCCCTGGCCACGGGAATTTTCAACTCCGGAGCCAATATCGGCAACATCGCGGTGCCGCTGGTGGTGCCGCTTCTGGTGGCTGTGTTCAGTTGGCGCGGCGCCTTCGTGGTGACCGGAGCCATGGGACTGGTGTGGCTGGCGGTCTGGCTGATCTACTACCGCCCGCCGGAGAAGCACCGCAGCGTTTCTGCGGAGGAACTGGCGCTGATCCTGAGCGATCCGGTAGAAAAGGTGCAAAGCGTTTCGTGGCAGCGGGTGTTTCCGCGCAAAGAGACGTGGGCCTATGCGATTGCGAAGTTTCTGACCGATCCGATCTGGTGGTTTTATCTGTTCTGGCTCCCTCGATACCTGCAATCCACCTTCCATCTAAGCATGTCCGCCAACCGCATGCCGGTGGTTGTGGTGTACATCATTTCTATCTTTGGCAGCATCGGCGGCGGATGGCTCTCCTCGATCCTGATGAAGCGGGGAGTGTCCACCAACACGGCGCGGAAGACCACTATGTTGATCTGCGCCCTAGCTGTGACGCCGGTGTTTGCTACTCCGTTTGTGCATCACCTGTGGTTGGTCGTGGGGCTGATCGGCGTGGCTGCGGCGGCGCACCAGGGATGGTCAGCGAACCTGTTTACGTTTCCGTCGGACGTGTTTCCGAAGGCAGCGGTGGGCAGCGTAATCGGAATTGGGGGCATGTTTGGGGCGCTGGGCGGAGTGCTGCTACAGCTCGCGACGGGCGTGATTGTGCAGGTGACGCACAGCTATGTGCCGTTGTTCGTGCTTGCCTGCTGCGCGTATCTTGCGGCGCTGCTGGTTATCCAGGCGATTTCGCCGAAGCTGGATCCGGTGGAGATGGAGTGAGAACGGCGTCTTGAAGCCTAGTGGGAGTGGCCGCGGTGGTGGTGCGCGCCGCCGATGGATTCGGGTTCCGGCGGGGCGGAGCAGCCGTGGGTGGTCTCGCAGCCGATGATCTCAAACTGGATGGTGGTGTGGGTGATGTGGAAGCGGTCGCGCAGGGCGCCGTTGATGGCGTCGAGGATGGAGACGGAGCCGGAGATGGGCATCTCGCCGATGGTGACGTGGCTGGCGAGGGCGTGGGATGAGGAGCCGAGCGACCAGACGTGGAGGTCGTGCACGTCGAGGACGCCGGGGACGGCGTTGACGGCGGCGCGAATGTCGGCGAGAGAGAGTGCGCGCGGCGTGCCTTCGAGCAGGATGTTGAGCGTCTCGCGAACGATGGATGCGGAAGACCATGCGATCATGGCGGCAATGAGGATCGAGAGGGCGGGGTCGAGCCAGAATGCGCCGGTGGCCAGGATTCCCGCGCCTCCGGCGATGACCGCGGCGGTGGAGAGCGTGTCGCCCAGCATGTGCAGGAAGACGGTGCGGATGTTGACGTCGCTGGAGGACTTCCAGAGGAGGGCGGCGATGGCGCCGTTCATCAGGACTCCGGCGGCGGCGACGGCCATCATAATGCGCGGCTGGACGGCGACCGGCGCGACGATGCGATGGATGGCAGCGAGGGCGATCCATGCGGCGAGGACGAGGAGGGTGAGGGCGTTGACGAAGGCGGCGAGAACCCCGGCGCGCTGATAGCCGAAGGTCTTCTGGTCGGTGGCGGGGCGGCGCTGGAAGTAGACGGCGACAAAGGAGAGGCCGATGGCGAGCGTGTCCGAGAGGTTGTGGCCGGCCTCGGAGAGGAGTGCGAGGGAGCGGGCGCGCAGGCCGAAGTAGAACGTCGCTGCAACGTAGCAGAGGGTGGCGGCGAGCGAGAGGAGGAGGACACGCTGCATCCTGCGCGACGATGTGGCCACCATGTGCATGGGGGATAGTGTATCTTGCCGCGTCACGCGACAGCAGCATATAGGTCGGGCTTTCAGCCCTTTGTGGCTTGGCCTGGTCTTGTTCCTAGGGCTACGCCCTAGGCTGGTATAGGACGCGCCTTTGGCGCTTACGGCGATGCTGAATCCGATTCGATAACCGTCAGGCGATATACTGGAGATTGGCTATGAAGACGAATTTTGCTGATTCCTCAATTATTTCGCTGAAAAATCCTCTCGCTGGGACAGACGCGCTTTCCATGGGACACCCTCTCGATCTCGGCGAGGGGCGGCGGGTGCGTTCGACGACGGTGCTGTGCGTGCGGCGGGGCGACTCGGTGGTGATGGCCGCGGATGGGCAGGTGACGCTGGGCGCGAGCGTGATGAAGCACTCGGCGAAGAAGATCCGGCGGCTGTATCAGGACAAGGTGCTGGCGGGCTTTGCGGGATCGACCGCGGACGCGTTCTCGCTCTTCGGGCGCTTCGAGACCAAGCTGGAGCAGTACGCGGGCAACCTGGGGCGCAGTGCCGTGGAACTGGCCAAGGACTGGCGAACGGACCGGATGCTGCGCCATCTGGAGGCGCTGCTGATCGTCTGCGACACGACGGCGACGTTTGTGCTGAGCGGCACGGGAGACGTGATCGAGCCGGACGATGGGATTGTGGCGATTGGGTCGGGCGGAAGCTACGCGCTGGCCTCGGCGCGNNGAACTGAGCGCACGGGAGATTGCGGAGAAGAGCTTGCGGATCGCGGGGCAGATCTGCATTTATACCAACGACCAGTTGACGATTGAAGAGCTGAAGAAGGGGTAGATGCTGAGATGAAAAAGTTTATGGTGATGCTAGTTTTCGCCATTCCAGCATGCGCCGCGCAGCCCCAATGCAAGGAGAACCCCAAGGTTGTTGCTGCATGTTTCTCAATTCACGCGAGGGCAAACATAGGGGCGAATTCAGTCCCTATTTATCTCTGGCCAATAGGATCAAAGCGGAGGTTAGGTGTCACGGGCGGGCCTACGCTTGATGACTCGATCAAACCAATTTATCCAAATAACCTGCAATTTCATTCCGTATATGACGACATCTATGGAGACTTTGAAGTGTGCCCATTTACTCCGCAGAAGGAAGGCCACTTGCAATTAGTTTGTATTGAATCCGCGACCCACCTAGTCGTCGTCAAACACTAGTGGCTCCGGCATCGTCTTGGGCTGGCTGTAAGATAGATAGAGGAGACTGCTATGCAGGAGTGGGTTGCCGCCGATCCCAGCCGGACGATTCGCCGCTTCAAGAGCCACGAGGAGCAGGAGATGGAGACCATGCGCTATTGGGCTGGCCGCTCTGCTGCTGAGAAGATGACGGCTGTGACTGAACTGGCTGAGTACGCTTACAGGATGCGAGGGATCGATGTCCATGCTTCGGGATCAAAGGGACCTGTTGTGCGCGTTCAACGCGGAGGGCGTTGAGTATCTTGTGGTGGGAGGTCACGCCGTCAACATGCATGGCGTACCTCGATTGACTAAAGACCTCGATGTCTTCATTCGCGCTAGTGTTGCCAACAGTGA